>DASWYF010000048.1 GCA_036405135.1 Verrucomicrobiia bacterium
TCCTGCTCGATCTCCCGTAAGGTCAAAGGCCGCTTGGGTTCTGGCTTCATCCGTGTTCCTTTGGTTCGTGGTTGCCCCTTTGCACCCAGGATCGGAACCGTTACCAACTCATTATGGGGGCAGTGTCAAGATGCGCCCGGAAGCCTCTGAAACCCCAAATTTAGAGATTGGCCTGCCAGTGCAACCGGCTACTTCTGTCGCCAAGTCATCCATAGCCCTAGGAACGCAAAAAAAACATTCGGACCCCAAGCAGCGAGGATTGCCGGCAGGCGACCGCTCGTGCCCATGGCCATGCCGAAGCGTTGCATGACATAGAAGGCAAAGAAAATGATGATGCTGCTGGCCACACCACCGAAGACATTGCGGCGACCTGTCACAGCTCCGAAGGGAAGCGCGATAAAAATAGCTACCAAGCAGGTCCAAGGCGCTGCGAGCCGTGTGTGCAGGCGAGTCAGCAATTTGGCTTTCGTGTCCGGTGCCATATCCGGATGCATGTGGATGTAGTCCCGCATTTCTTCCAGTGAAAGATAACCGGCTTTCGAGGCTTTCACCGCGCTGAGGCTGTTGCTCACTTTTACTTCGCTGCGGATACTGGAGGGCGTCTCGGTGAAGAGCGGCATCTCCATGCGATTCGTCACCGTTTTGTTTTCTGGCGCTGATTCCGAAGAGATGAAAACCATCTGGAGTACATTGGTGAAAACCCAGGTATTCCCAGTAAAACCACCGCTCTTGCTGATGATCACCTGACGCGTGCCATCGGGCAGATTCCATGTAACCTGCGCATCGCGGAAGGCACCACTCTCAAGGTGATATTGGCTGATGTTCCACGTGCGGCCTTCACGCGGATTTCGGAAATTAAAATTCCTAAGCACCTTGTTATCTGAGGTTGTGCCCTTCTTGTTCCGCACCAGCAATTCTTCCGCTTTCTCGTTCGTATTCTTGAGCCACACGTCATTCAACACAAAGAGGGCGACACTGAAAAATATGCCCACCAAAAAATACGGCACACTCAGACGCCAAAGGCTAATGCCTGCCGCCCGCATGGCCACCAATTCCGAATGCCGAGCGAGGTTTGTGAGTGTGTAGAGCAGTCCGAGCAACAGACCGACCGGCACAATCACCAGCAGCAAGTCAGGTAACCGATAGGCGTAGTAGAGTAGCAAGGAAACCCCGCCCAGACCCACCTCACGGTAGTCGGAAAGGTTGCTGATGAGGTCGAATGCGATCCAAAAAACCAGAAATGCACCCAGGCAATAGCTGAGCGGCACGGCCAATTCACGCAGGAGATAACGGTCCAATAAACGCATCGACCCTTGGACACTAGACAAGGCAAAGCGTCGAAGCAAGCGCGCCCGAGCGAATACCAAGCTTTGAATAGCTGATTAATTTAAATCATAAATTATTTATGGATAGGCAGTTGCGATTTTATAAATCCAAAAAACAAAAATTTCTACTTGCGCAAAGTTTAAATATACATAATCTCGACCAAATTAATGTAGTATATGAATCAACGCCCGACATCAAACAACGACGCAGCAGTGAATTCTGAAGAGGATTGGCTGGCTGTGGTTCGCCAAAAGGTGTCTGCTCTACGCTTCGGGGTGGTGCAGGTGGTGGTTCATGAATGTCGCGTCGTGCAGATCGAATGCACTGAGAAGGTGCGTCTCGATAAGCCCGGTCGCGATACGGAATAGACCACATTGATACGCGACCCGGCTGCGGGCGCATTTATTTAACCGGTTTCTCTCACCAGACCGCTGGAGGAAGGCCATGAATATGAAATTGCATGGATCCTCTAGTAATTCGGTCTCGCGACGTCTCCCGGCGTCCTTACGGTTTTACCCTCATTGAACTGCTCGTTGTCATCGCCATTATCGCGATCTTGGCCGGCATGCTTCTGCCCGCTCTGGCCAAGGCCAAGACGAAGGCACTTACGACGAAATGCTTGAGCAATCTCAAGCACGTTGGCCTTGGCATTCAGATGTACGTGGATGATCAGAAAGACAAGCTGCCGTATCAGGGCATCCGTCTGGTGCAGCAAGGCAACTGGCACTGGAGTTGGGATGACGTGATCAATCAGTATCTCGGTGGCAACTGGAGCGAAGATGACAAGCGCAAGAATCACATCCCTTTCGCGCAACGCATCCCGGCCTTGCTGTGCCCTTCGGATAAATTGCCTCTGGATGGCTTTCCGCTCGGCTTCCGTCGCAGTTACGCCATGGCCATGCATAACAACGGTCAGCTCACCATCGGGCCTCAGGCGCCTTATGCAGCCGACTGGCCACCGAATCCCGTGAACCGCACTGGCGTGGGGCTCGGCTGGGATTGGCAGGATGCGACGATGAATTCTTGGGACACACGTGACAGCAAGGAAAACGGTTACCCGCGTCATCAAAAAGCGGTCCGCACTGCGATTGTCTACGCTCCGTCTGAAACGCTCATCATCACGGAACGCACACACCCCAATAATGTATTGGGAAATCAGAACCAGTCGGGTATCCCGCACGCTGGGCCGAACCAGTTTCTGCCTTCCGCCCAGAACTCAGAGACAGCCCCGAACTTCCACAACGACGGTTTCAACTTCCTCTTCGTAGACGGACATGCAGAGAACCTGTTGCCAGAGAAAACTCTGGGTGAAACCAACACAGTGCTCCAACGCCAGACCGGTTACTGGACCATCAACTCAAAGGATTAATTCATGAAATACCAATACCTCTCACTCGGTGCCCTCGCATTGCTCTTGGTCGGCTGCTCTGCGGAAGATCAGGATGAACTTCCGATCGCCACCCCCGCTGCTTCTTCAATTGAAGCAAGTGGGTCCGGCACCAGAGCGACAACGACCGTAGCATCTTATGCGGTAGATGCGTTTCTGGCGGCACCCACGGCAACCGTGGTTGAACAAGTCCCGGTTGTAACGGACGCAGAAGAGAAAATCGCCTTGGCGGATTATACCGAAAAAGTTTACCTGCGCTGGAATGCCGCGCTCACTACGTATCGGCAGAAGCAAAGCCGTTGGCCGGCGTCATTGCATGAATTGCAGCAGGCGCATCCAGAACTGGCATCCTTCCAGCCCCCGCGCGGCTTTGTGCTGAACCTGGACAAAAAGGCGGATGAGATCTATCTCACACGCGTGGCGCATCAAGTCACGGCCGTGACCCCTCCGCCAAACCTGCCTCCCTCTTTGAATATCCCTTAGTTCTATAGCGGGCGGAACCTAACTTGCATCTCACATCGTCTGGACTTTAGAATCCAAGGCGGTGTGAGATTTTTTCTTACCAATAAACTGCCGGTGGTAGCTGGGGCGACTCTTCTGCTTTGTGCAGCGGGGTGTGATCCCAAGCCCTCGCCTGTATCTGTGCCTGCCACCAACGCGTTGCCGTCTGTGGCGTCCACCCAATCTGCCGCTGAGCAGGAATGGCTGGCGCAGGCGGAAGCGGGTGATGGCGAAGCGCAGTTCCGGTTGGGCTTGCTGTATCTGAACAGCATGGATAGCCCGACGGATGTCGCTACTGCGACCGAACGCTTTCGCGCTGCCGCCACGGCATTCCTCGCCACGAACAAGACCGGCATGGCTACCATCCCTCATGCTGCGCCCGATGCCAGCAAAGCGATGAAATGGCTGTCACGCGCCGCTGAGCAAGGACACAAGTATGCCCAACCGCTGCTGGCAGACCAATATCGCTCCGGCAAAGGCGGGCAAAAGAACATGCCGGAAGCGATCCGGTGGTATAAGGCTTCAGCGGAAAACGGCAACGAATGGTCTGCGTATGAGCTCGCGATGATCTATGTGAATGGCGAGAGCGGTGTGACCAAAGACGCGCTCGAAGGCGCGAAGTGGTATAAGCAGGCGGCGGAAGCAGGTATCGTCTGGGCTCAATACGAACTCGCGACACTCTACGACAAGAGCAATCTGTTGCCGCATGATTTCAAACAGGCGGCGTATTGGTATGAAAAAGCCGCTGCTCAGGATCACGACTGGGCGGAGTATGGCCTGGCCTATCTGTATTATACCGGACGCGGAGTGGAGAAAGATTACGCGACCGCCATGAAATGGTTCCAACTCGCAGCCGAACGCGGCAATCCCGAGTCCCAATACATGGTGGGTTACATGCTGAGTGAAGGGCTGGGTTGCGAGCGCAATAATTTTGAAGCGGGCAAATGGCTTTTCCTTGCGGTAAAGACACAAGGCAAGCCGCACCATCATGAACACTGGCTCCTCGTCCGCAGCCGTCTTACGGAGAAAGAGCTTACATTGATCCAGCTGCATGCTGCCGAGTTCAAGCCGAAGAAAAAGGTTTAAACGTTCATTCGGTTGAGCGCTTGCCAAAATCACCATCGATCAAGCTGGTGATCGGAAGAAACAGCGCGATGACGATCGTTCCGACGATCACAGCGAGTATCACGATGAGGATGGGCTCCAGCAGGGAAGATAATGCAGCGATGATATTATCCGCATCCTGTTCCGCGTTATCTGCGATGCGTAAGAGCATCTCGGGCAATGCGCCGGTCTGCTCGCCCACATCCATCAAGCCCACCACAATGGGTGGAAATATTCGAGCAGTGCGCAGAGGCGTGGTGAGAGATTCCCCTTCACGCACGCTTTGATGTACGGAGTCGATGGCGTCCGCCAAGACTTGGTTCCCCGCTACTTCGCGCACGATGGCCAGTGCTTGCAGGATCGGCACACCACTCGCGATCAAAGTTCCCAGTGTGCGTGTGAACCGCACCAGAGCCAGCTTGCGCAAGAGATTCCCCAGCACCGGAAGATTCCAGCGCCGGCGGTCCCACCAGCGGCCTACCACGGGTAATTTGCGCAGCAGCGAGAGCGCGATCCAGAAACCGATGGCAGAAACCAGAATGGTCAGGAAATGCTTTTGAAACCGGGCTGACATGTCGAAGACCATTTGCGTGAATGCCGGAAAGGGTTTGCCCTCCATCAGGTCGGTGAAGACGGTCTGGAACTTGGGGATCACGAAATGCATCAAGCCCGCCACGATGCCGAAAGCTACAAGTAATACGGAGACAGGATAGAACATCGCGGCGATGACGCGGCCCTTGATACGTTCGGCCTTCTCCAAGAAATCGGCGAGCCGGTTCAGCACCAGCTCCAGCACACCGCCGAGTTCACCGGCCTTCACCATGTTCACGTAGAGTTTGTCGAAGGTCTTGGGATGCCGCGCCAGTGCTTCGCTGAAGGTGTTGCCGCTTTCTATGTCGGCAGCGATTTCGTGCAGCATCCTAAGCGTGGATTTATCCTCCTCCTGTTCCTGCAAGAGCCGGAAGGCGCGCAAGAGCGGCATGCCGGCGTCTAGCATCGTCGCGAGTTGTCGGGTGAGGGTGGCAAGTTGTTTCGGCTTTACCTTCTTGGAGCCGAAGGAGAGCGCACTTAATCGGGCGAAGCGGTTGGTGGGCTTGCCGGATGAGGCCATGGTTTTCTTGCCGTCGGATTTGGCCTCAGTGACTTTGGTGGGGAACCAGCCCATCTCCTTTAATCGCGACACGGCCTCCAGTGAATTGGCGGCATCCAGTTGTCCCTTGTTTTCCCGGCCCTTGGCGTCCAGTGCCACGTAAGCAAAACGACTCATAGACTTACATGTTGATGGTTGTGTGACTGTAGAGGATAGACAGGGCAACGGCAAAGTGCTCACGCTATGGACGCGTTCCTCCGTTGCCACAGCCGCCGGTTCCGCTTACAACCTCCGGCCACCGGGCATGTCATCCGCACGCACTACCGAGATTTTGCCGACGCATACGCCAGCGCTGTTTCAAGCAGCAGTGAAGCGCGCTGCGGATCTTTTACGTGCCGGTGAGGTGGTGGTGCTGCCTACGGAAACGGTTTACGGATTGGCAGCCAACGCCCTGAATCCGACCGCTGTTCAGCGCATCTACGAGATTAAAGGCCGCCCCTCACATAATCCTATCATCGTTCATGTGGCTGGTCGGGTGATGGCTCAGGAATGTGCCGCTCACTGGCCTAAAGAGGCAGAACAGCTCGCAGAAGCCTTTTGGCCGGGTCCTTTAACGATAGTTCTCCCTCGAAAGCCCGTTGTTCCAGATATTGTGACGGCAGGTGGCGATACAGTGGGTTTGCGTTGGCCCAGCCATCCGTTCATCCAAGAGGTGATCAAGCTGTGCGGTTTCCCTTTGGCGGCACCGAGCGCAAATCTCTCCAACCAGCTTTCTCCTACCAATGCCCAGCATGTGGCCAAGCAATTGGCCGGTAAAGTGCAACTTATCGTGGATGGCGGGCAGGCGCAGGTAGGCATTGAATCCACCGTCATCGACCTCGTGAGCCAGCCTCCCCGGGTTTTGCGACATGGGATGATCCATTCGGAATCGTTGCTGGCCGTCACCGGCGCTTTGGCGGGCGAGAAAGCGATGGTCAGCGGTGAAGTCTTGCGTAGTCCTGGCATGCTCCAGAAGCATTATTCGCCCAAGGCACGGCTCATCATCAGCGAGTGGACGGACGCTGCGCAACTGCTTGGGGATTTGGCCGGAGCGAAGGCGCATCTGCCTACCACCCATGTCATCAGCCACACGCGCATACCGTTGCATGCGGATCTGGCGAATGTCAGCGTCATCCCGCACGATGCCGAGGCGTTTGCCCGCGCCATCTACGGGGAATTGCACCGGTGTGATGAGGAAGGGGCCAGTCTGATCGTAGTAGAAGCCGTTCCGCCTACCGCAGAGTGGCAAGGTATCGCGGATCGATTGCGGCGGGCCTCAGTCCCAGCCTGAAAAAGTAACTCAGCTACGGCTTGAAAGTTGTGGGATTTCCCGCAACCTTTGGCGGCATCAACTGTTTAACTCCCGGACAATCGGGAACATTTTTTAACGAAATCATGGGAATGGCGCATTTTTTGAAGGCGACACGTCGTTTAGTGCCGGTCTTGGGCCTTGGCGCGCTGTTTTCTGTGACGGCGTCTGTGGGCGCACAAACATCACCAGCCACCACGCCTGTTCGCCCCTTCAGCCTGGCCGAGTGCATAGAGATGGCGCTGGCGCACAATCTGGACATCCGCATCGAGCAGGAAAACCCTCGGATGGCGCGCTTCACCTTGGATGGCGACTACGCCGCATGGGATCCCACCCTCAGAACCCAGCTCTCGCACGATTTCAATTCCTCCCCTGGTGGAACGGATTCGGTTGGTCTCATACGGCCCAACCGGGAGATCAACAGTGAAGCCGGCAGTGTCGGGCTGACCGGTGCCTTGCCCACCGGCATGACCTACGATCTGGCCGCGAATGGAAGGTTTCAGGATAACAATAACATCAGCTCCGAGTACGGCAGCGGTGTCGAGATCACGGTCACACAGCCTTTGCTCAAGAACATGTGGATCGATAATGCCCGGCGCACGATTCTGCTGAACCGCCGCAATCTCCGCCGCTCGGAACTCGGCGTCAGCCTGCAAGCGATGACCGTCGTTTCCCAAGTAGAGCAGGCCTATTACGACCTGATCTTCAGTGAAGAAAATCTCAAAGTACAGCAATCGGCCTTGGAGCTCGCCCAGCGGCTTTTGTCCGAGAATAAAAAACGTGTCGAAGTCGGCGCACTGGCACCTCTGGATGAGAAGCAGGCCGAATCGCAGGTTTCCGCCCGTCAGGCTGATCTGATCACGGCGCAACGCCAGCTCGCCGATCAGCAGAACGCACTCAAGAAATTGCTGACGGATGATTTCAGCGCCTGGCGCACAATCTACATCAAGCCCACGGAAAAACTGTTGCCCTTGCCGCAGACGTTCGATCTGCAGGAGAGCTGGCGCACGGGCATCGAGATGCGCCCCGATCTCGAGCAACAACGCATCGACCTGGAAAAACAGAACATCGAACTGCGCTATACGCGGAACCAGTTGTTCCCCGCCCTCGACCTCTTCGGCAGCTTCGGCCAGAACGGCTTGGGCCCGAACTTCGGCAATGTCACCCGGGACATAGAAGCCGGAGAAAACCCCACCCACGGCTACGGTATCCGGTTGACCATCCCCTTGGGAAATCGCGCAGCCCGCAGCGATTACAACAACGCCAAGAGCCGGAAAGAACAGCTCCTCCTGCAATTCAAGAAACTTGAGCAGACGACCATCGTGAACATCGACAACGCGGTGCGTCTGGCACAGTCCAACTACGAGCAGATCGAGTCCACCCGCAAAGCCCGCGAATACGCCGAGGCCGCGCTGGATGCCGAGCAAAAGAAGCTCGCCAACGGCAAGAGCACGAGCTTCGTGGTGCTGCAATTGCAACGCGACCTCACCTCCGCCCGCTCCGCCGAGATCCGCGCGCTGGCCGATTACAACAAAGCACTCTCCCAACTCTCCCTGAACGAAGGCACCACACTCCAGCGCAACAAGCTGGAAGTGAAAGTGGAGAGATAGAGGGTTTACTTGCCTTTGGTTTTCACCGCCCGGAGATTCTTGGCTGCCTGACGCAACATCTCGCAGAATTTCTCGCCTGCGGGTGTCACGTCTCCCTTCGTCGCACGAGCGATACCCACGCTATGGAACTCCGTCACTCCGGCGAGCGGACGATAGAGCAGGCGCTTGCCCGCCACCTGTTTGAACAGCTCGCTCACGATGGCTACGTTATTGCCACCCTCCAATTCCGTGAGCATGGAGGTGGAGCCATCGCACTCCACAGCGATGCGCGGCCTTACCTTCGCTTCGCTGAACATGCGATCCAGATGGCGGTAATACTCGGTGTATTCGCGACGGATCAAACCGACGAGCGGTTGTGTAGCCACCTCCGTCAGTGAAATGGATTTCTTGCGCGTGAAGGGATGCCCAGCGGACATCGCGAGACAGAACGAATAGCGTAGCAACTCCTCGAACTCGATGCCTTTGATGGCTTCTTCCGCATTCGCCACGGTGATCGCCAGTTCCAGCGTGCCATCTTGCAAGCGGACCATCAGCTCATCACTGCCGAGATCATGCAGGACGATGCGCACTCGCGGAGCCGCCTTCTTGAACGCCGCCAGCGCAGGCGGAAGCAATTCCACGGAGGGCGAGGGCGCATAACCGATGTGCAGCTCACCGTATTCACCACGCGCAAGGGCACGAACTTTTTCCACCGATTCTTCAGTGCGCTTGAGGATTTCACGGACTTCTTCGAGAAAAAGTTTCCCCTCCGCCGTAAGTGTCACCCCGCGCGGACTACGTCGCAACAAGTCCACGCCGAGTTCGTCTTCGAGGTCTTGCACCTGACGGCCGAGCGCGGGCTGGGCCACGCGCAGTTGCGCGGCCGCCTTAGTGAGGTTTTGCACCTCAGCCACCGCCACGAAATATCGGAGATGTCGCAATTCCATAAACTAGGATTCTTTCCTTTGATGAAGTGCGAGCAATTGAATCGCCTCAGCATTTCCTTGGTCAGCAGCCCGTTGTAACCATTGGATACCTTGCGCCAAATCCTTCGTCACACCTTGCCCATTGATCAGCAATACACCCAAACTTTTCTGTGCTATCGCCACATTTTTCTCCGCCGCTTTGCGATACCACTTCACAGCTTCACTGAAATCCTGCTCTACCCCTTTACCGGTTTCATAGGCATCACCCAGGTTGTTCTCACAAATCGCATGGCCTTGGTCGGCGCCTTTCCTGAACCACTGGATGGCAACTGCAAGATTTTGAGCCACGCCGATGCCTTGATAGTAATGATGGCCCAGGTTGCACTGTGCTCCGGCGTGTCCGGCAGCAGCAGCTAGCGTATACCATTTGATCGCCTCCTTTAGATCTTGGGGCACACCCAATCCTTGGCTGAGCATCATGGCATAGTTATATTGGGCGACTGCATAACCTCCTCTGGCGGCTGATTGATACAAGGAAGCAGCTTTGGCGTGATCTTGAGACACACCCAGCCCATGGCGATACAATACCCCCAGATTATTGATAGCGATCAGGTTCTTTTTCTCTGCGGCTAGGGAATAAAGTTCGGCTGCGCGCTTATGATCACGCTCAACACCAAGCCCGTCATGAAACATTATACCCAGATTGCCCAATGCAGATGCATCGCCTTGCTTGGCTGCCAGCTCGTAGTATTCACGAGCTTTCGCGTGATCTTGCGGCACCCCCTGACCCATTTGATACATAAAACCCAGATTACGCTGAGCATCTGCATATCCCTGTTCACTGGCTGCACGATACCAATGCGCCGCCAGCGTAAGGTCCTTTGGAATCATGATCCCTTTGGTGTAGGTATCCCCTAAGAGAAATTGTGCGCGGTCCAATCCCCCTTCAGCGGCTTGCTGCAACCAGTAGAACGCTTTTTTAAAATCTTTCCGGCTGGTGTATCTGCGGGCCAGATCACATTGGGCATTCGTATCTCCATCTTTAGCCTTCGCCTTAACGACCGCATCGCTTTCGAGCATGATAGCGGGCAGGAATGATTGAGCTGCGGGCGATGCCGGTTTTGCTTCCGGCTTTATCGGCTCACGATCAAATGGATACTTCCGCGTCTCGGCGATATAGCGTACTTCAAGCCCCACTCGTTTTCCATAAGCCAATAGTTCGAAGACAGGATGCGTGCCATCGCCAAATCCAGAACTGGCGAACGGCATGATGGGCGTTTTGGTTTTTCCTTTGGCGAGAACACCGCAGCACTTCGCTTTCTCTACCGCTGCCCGGATCTTCTCCAGCACGGCGTCCTCGTCTTCGCCAAATGCTTGGATGAATTTCTCGCACTCACAGAAGCCTGTCGTTCCGGTATCGGTCCACGTTTCGCCGATTTGCTGGCCTAATACCGAAGCCGCACCTGACCTGATGACGCGCACGGCAGAGACACGTTTATCGCCTCCATAATCTGCTCCTTGGACGAGAAACTGATATGGGCCGGATGGCAGATCAATCAACAGGCCATCCGATGCCAAGGGCGCAAAATCCGAATCCACGATGAGCATCTGGCTGCCAGTCAGCTCGTAATCACACAGTAGCAGCCATTCGCTGAATACACCCGGCATATCCTTTTTGGCGGTGATCTTTTTGGCCGGTTTAAAATAATCCTTCGGTGTCATGCTAGCTCCTGAATGTGTCTGCCAGATGACAAAGCACTCCCCGCCCCTTATCAAGTTCATTATGCCTAAAAAGCATGACAGCGCAAGGAACGTGGTATTGGGAGAATTCACCGGGAGCGAGTAAACCTATTGGCAGATGAACGACGGGTTCAACGAACAATAAAACTTAAATAGAAAACAAAACATCATGAACACGAACAACAGCAAGAAACTGGCAGGCAAAGCGGCATTGGTCACGGGCGGTTCCCGCAGCATCGGCAAGGCGATCGCCCTCCGCCTCGCGGCGGATGGTGCCGCAGTGGCCATCACTTACAGCGCATCCTCCACCAAGGCGGACGAAGTGGTGCGGGAAATCGAAGCTGCAGGTGGCAAGGCCCTCGCCATCAAGGCGGATGCGGCGGATGAAGCGGCAGTTCGCCTCGCCGTGGCCAAGACCATCGGCGCCTTCGGCAGCATCGACATCCTCGTGAACAACGCGGGCATCGCTGCGATGGCGCCTATTGAACAGTTCTCCATGGAAGACTTCGACAAATTGATCGCAGTGAATGTGCGCGGCTTATTCGTGGCCACGCAGGAAGCGGCACGTCACATGAAGGAAGGTGGACGCATCATCCACATCGGCAGCACGAATGCCGAGCGCATGACCTTCGCCGGAGGTGCAGCTTACGCGCTCACGAAAGGTGCCGTAGCGAGCTTCACCAAGGGTGCCTCGCGTGATCTCGGCCCGCGCGGCATCACGGTGAACAACGTGCAACCTGGCCCGATCGATACGGACATGAACCCGGCGGACAGCGAATTCGCCAAGGGCCTCACCCAACAACTCGCCTTGCAACGGTACGGTCATGTCGAAGAGATCGCGAACTTCGTGGCCTTCCTCGCCAGCCCGGAAGCGAGCTACATCACCGGCGCGAACTTGCTCGCGGATGGTGGGTATGCGGCGTGAGTAATGGAATGACGGTGGAAAAAATACAACCTGAATGCGGCCAAGTATCTTGGCCGCATTTCTCTTGTGGATACAAAACGGTAACCGGAGCGCGGTTCCGCATGCAGGACCGCCTAAATATCTCTCAGCACGGCCTAGAGGCGGTCATGAACTTTGAGTGGCATAAAACAAAGCTGGTTGGCCCAAAGGGCCAAAAGATTCCAGCCCAAGGCAGATCGTTCGCGGTCTGCCTTGGGTTGAAGCGCGCAGAGGAGAGCGGCCTGAAAGGCCGCCAGAGGGTCTGGTGTCCTTACAGGACACACTGGTTTTAACGCGACAATCCAGGGCAAGGGCCGCTTAGGTGCGGCCCTTGCCCTGGGCTGGAATCTCTTGGCCCTTTGGGCCACAGCATTAACGCATGGTTGGTTTCTCTTCATTCATTACTTGTTAACAAAGTTCAAGAGAGACTCTAGGCGGCTTAAAAGCCACGCTCCTCCTGAATTGACTTCATGGCATTTCAGCCGTTGCTTACCACCACGTATGGCATTGCCCGGTTTATCAGCATCGCCAGTTACAGAGTGGTTCGCCCGGACTTACGGGAAGCCCACTCCTGTGCAGGCGCAGGCGTGGCCGGTGATCGCGGCGGGGAAGAATGCGTTGCTGATTTCGCCGACGGGGACGGGCAAGACGTTGGCGGCGTTTCTCGCGGCGTTGCATGAGCTGGCGGCGATGGCGGAGCGTGGCACCTTGGAGAACCGCATCTATCTGCTCTATATCTCGCCGTTGCGCGCGCTGGGTTATGATTTGGAGAAAAATCTGCAAGCGCCGTTGCAAGCCATCTACGGCGAGAAATCTCCCATCCGCGTCGGTCTGCGCTCCGGCGATACTTCTTCCGCCGATCGCCAGAAGCAATTCACCAAGCCACCGCACATCCTGCTTACCACACCCGAAAGCCTGTGCCTGCTCATGAGCCAGGAGAAGTGGTTGCCCGTGCTGGATGGTGTGCGCTGGGTGATCGTGGATGAGATCCATGCCCTCGCCGAAAACAAACGCGGCGCGCATCTGAGTTTGAGTTTGGAACGACTCGATGCGCTGGTGAGAAGTTCCAAGTTTAAGGTTCAAGGTTCAAAGTCGGGGGAACCTGGCGGGCTAATGAAGGGTACGGGTAGCTTGTTAGTTGATGTGCCTAGTGCAAGCGCCTCGACTGCCGGCTGGAATCCGGCAGCACATTGTGTTCAGCGCATCGGCCTCTCCGCCACCGTCGCGCCTTTGGATGAGGTCACAAAGTTTCTCGTCGGCACGAATGGACAATGCGAGATCATTGATGCGAGTGCGGAGAAGCGTATTGATCTGAAGGTCTATACGCCGTTGGCAAAGAATCCGTATCCGGTCGCAGGCTTCACGGGAGAACGGCTCATCAAGGAACTCGGGCGATTGGTCGTCGCCAATCGCACCACGTTGATCTTTACAAACACGCGGTCGGGTGCGGAATCGGCGACGTTTTGGTTGAAGGATGCGTTGCCGGAATTAGCGGATCAGGTCGAGTGTCACCACGCCTCGCTGGATCGCGATGTGCGGCAGCAGACGGAAGACCGCTTGAAGCGTGGTGAACTTCGCGCTGTGGTTTGTTCCACTAGTCTGGAGCTGGGCATCGACATTGGCTCTATTGATCTCGTCGTGATGCTCGCGACCCCGAAGGGCGTGAGCAAGGCGCTGCAACGCACCGGTCGCGCCGGGCATAATATCCACTCCATCAGTCGAGGCCTATTGATGGCCACGAATATCAATGACCTCATCGAGTGTTGCGCCACGGCCTTGCTCGCCCGTACGCGGCATCTGGATAATGTGCGATTACCCATCGAGCCACTCGATGTGCTCGCGCAACATCTGGTGAGTATGGGCTGCATCGCCAAGTGGTCACGCACCGACGCACTGGCGTTGATTCGTCGCGCTTACATTTATCGTCATCTGAGCGAAAGTGATTTCAATGACGTGCTGGATTACCTCGCCGGTGGCGGCAAATCCCTGCGCAAGCAATACGCGGAATTGTTCGGCAAGATATATTTGGACGATAACGGCTTCGAGACGCGCCAAGGCGTCGTGCGACGTGACTTCCTGCAAAACGTGGGTGTCATTCCGAGCGAAGGCACGGTGACCATCCGCTTGAAGAATCGCGTGCTGGGCAGCGTGGAGGAGTCGTTCATCCGGCAGTTGAAGCCGGGGGATGTCTTCATGATCGCTGGTCGCGCGGTGCAGTTGGAGAAGGTCGGTTGGATGGAGTGTTTCGTGCAGCGTGCCGATCACGCCACGCCCACTATCCCGCGCTGGAACGCGAACAAGATGCCGCTGAGCAATCGCGTGGCGCAGGAGATCATGGGCTTCCGCGCGGAACTGCGTAAGCGCTTGGAAGCGGGTGGCGAATCGGACATTGAGCCGTGGATTGCTGAACGGTTGGATTGCGGTGCGAACAACGCGCGGATCATCGGGAAGATGTATCGCGCTCAACATGCCTTGTCCGAGATACCCACGGCGGATTTTCTTTTGGTGGAGGAACTGCTCTCGAACAAGGACGAAGAGACAGTCCTTACCGCCGAGACTGCCCAGGCCAAACGTCCGCGTGGTCGGGGCAAACCGCGACCGGTTTGGGTGCCCGCACGGCATTATTTCATCCACTCACTCATCGGGCGCTCGGCGAATGATGCGTTATCCCGAGTCGTCGCCCAGCGGCTCAGCCGTTTGCGCGGCGGGAATGCCGTGGCCACGCCAGATGACTACGGGTTCGTCCTCACCGTCACTCCGGAGCAGCATTTCACCCTCGAAGAACTGCCGAGCTTGCTAACGCCTGAGGGCTTCGAGGCCGATTTGGATGAATCCCTGAAACGCTCGGCCCTCCTGCAATACCACTTCCGCAATGCCGCGCAGACCGGCCTGATGGTTTATCGGAACTTCTTTGGCGAACAAAAGTCCGTCCGCAAGCTACATTTTTCGGCGGAAGTCATCTTCAACGTCTTGCAACAGTATGAGCCGGACCATGTTCTGATGCGGGAAGCCCGCAGCGATGTGCGTCATACCTTCCTAGATGTCGCCGGAGCGGAAGCCTTCTTGGCGCGCGCGGCCCATCTGCCGAAACGCCTCCATGCCGTGGACCGTGTGCCGCCTTTGTCCTTCGCCATGTATGCCACGAAGATCAAGGAAGCCCTGCTGGTGGAAGATCCGGCGGCGACAATGGAGCGGCTTTATAATCTTTGGTGGACTAAAATCGAGGGACACGCAGGGGAAACATCGAACACCGAACATCCAACTCCCAACATCGAGAGGAAAAGTCAGAAGGAATAAGCCCAACTCATTGCCGTGGAGCAAAAAACGCCGAAAAATCTCCCCGGTCCATGGCTTGACGGTATTTGCGCCTATGGAGTAACTTGCCCAATTAGCGCGATGCGCTAGTGTTAGCCGTTGTATGAACAATTTTTTGATACCTCACGTCATCGAGCAGACCGGTCGCGGAGAACGCGGCTACGATATCTATTCCCGCCTGCTGGTTGACCGTATCGTTTTCCTCGGAACACCCGTTGATGACATGGTGGCGAACGTCATCATCGCCCAGCTCCTGTTCCTCCAGATGACGGACCCGAAGAAGGACGTGCATTTGTACATCAATTCTCCCGGTGGCAGCGTCACGGCTGGTCTCGCCATCTATGACACGATGCAGTTCCTCACCTGCGATGTGAACACGTATTGCATCGGTCAGGCGGCCAGCATGGGCGCAGTTCTCCTGTGCGGCGGCACGAAGGGCAAACGTTTCGCCCTGCCGAACGCGAACATCATGATCCATCAGGTCCTCGGCGGCGCCGAAGGCCAGGCGAGCGATGTCGAGATCCGGGTGAAGTACATGCTCAAGCTGAAAGAGCGCTTGAACACGATCATCTCCAAGCACAGCGGTCAGACGTATGACGTGGTGGAACGCGCGTGCGATCGCGATAATTTCATGAGCGCGGAAGAGGCGAAGAAATTCGGTCTCGTGGACGAAGTCGTCGTCTCCCGCAAGGAAGTGCCCGGCATGCCGGACAAGACTTCCGTCGTCACCAATTGATTTAACATGTAACAACAGATGGCCCGGCCAACCAACCTGACCTTGTGCAGCTTCTGCGGGAAATCCCACGCGGAAGTGAAAAAGCTCATCGCGGGCCCGGGCGTTTACATCTGTGACAGTTGCATCCTCGTCTGCAAGAACGTCCTCGATAAGGAGATGCAGGCGGAGGTGAAGCGTGCGCAACCGCGCGTGCGCATCCCCAAGCCGTCCGACATCAAAGCGGAGCTGGATATCCATTGCATAGGTCAGGATATCGCCAAGAAGACTTTGGCCGTGGCGGTGCATAATCATTACAAGCGCGTGATGCATGAGCAGAACGCCGCACCGGCGGAGAATGGCGAGACGCCGTTCCCGCAGATGATCAGCACACCGCATTCGGAGGTGGAGATCGAGAAGAGCAACATCCTGCTCATCGGTCCCACGGGCTCCGGCAAGACTTTGCTCGCCCGCTCACTCGCTCGTATCCTTGACGTGCCGTTCGCGATCGCGGATGCCACGACGCTCACGGAAGCCGGTTACGTGGGTGAAGACGTGGAGAACATCATCCTGCGACTGCTCCAGAATGCGGATTACGATGTGAAACGCGCGCAGATGGGCATCGTTTACATCGACGAAATCGACAAGATCGCGCGCAAGACGGAGAACGTCTCCATCACTCGCGATGTCTCCGGTGAAGGCGTGCAACAGGCGCTCCTGAAGATTTTGGAAGGCACCATCTGCAATGTGCCTCCGCAAGGCGGTCGCAAACATCCCCAGCAGGAGTACATCCGCGTGGATACCACGAACATCCTGTTCATCTGCGGTGGTGCGTTCGTGGGCTTGGAGAAGAATGTGCAACGGCGCGTGGGTAAGCGCGTGCTTGGTTTCGGCGATGCCAAGGAAGCCACGACCATCGCTCCTGAAGATCGCACGACGATCATGCAGATGATCGAGCCGGAAGATTTGCTGAGCTACGGTTACATCCCGGAATTCATCGGCCGCCTGCCGATGCTCACCGTGCTGGAAGAGCTGACCGAAGATCAGATGATGACCATCCTCACCGAGACAAAGAACGCGCTGACCAAGCAGTTCGCAAAGCTCCTGGCGATGGAAGGCGTCGAACTCGAATTTTCCTGCGATGCCCTGCAGGAGCTGGCCGCACAGGCCATCAAGAAGGGCACTGGTGCCCGCGCCCTCCGCGGTCTGCTGGAAAAGCTCATGCTGGATGTGATGTATGACATCCCCGGCAGCGAGGACATCCTCAACGTCAAGATCACCCGTGCTGTGGTGCTGGGCAAGAGCAAGCCCATCATCCGGCGGAAACAGGACCAGGCAGCAGCCTGATTCGCGCGGGTTGCCCGGTGATTCACCGACGGGCGCCCGCCCCAAGGTATTCCCATGTCGCAACCACTAGACACCAAGCAGTTCATCGCGAAGCATGTCAGCGCCATTCCGCGCTCCGGCATCCGCGAATTCTTCGACATCGTCCAAAACACCAAGGGCGTCATCTCCCTCGGCGTCGGTGAACCCGACTTCGTGACGCCGTGGCACATTCGTGAGGCCGCCATCTACGCCTTGGAACGCGGCCGCACCACCTACACGTCGAACTTGGGATTGCTGAAATTGCGCGAGGCCATCGCAGCCACTGTGGAAAAGCAGTTCAAGGTCACCTACGATCCGAAGACGCAGATTCTCATCACCGTGGGCGTGAGTGAAGCCTTGGATATCGCCTTGCGCGCGCTGCTGAATCCCGGCGATGAAGTGATCTATCACGAGCCGTGCTACGTGAGCTATTCACCGAGCGTGGCACTTACGCACGCTGTACCTGTGGCGGTGAACTGCCGCGCGGAAGACGGTTTCGCGCTCACAGCAGAAGCGATCGCGAAGGCCATCACACCGAAGTCCAAGGTACTGATGCTGAACTTCCCGACGAATCCGACGGGCGGCACGATGACACGTTCCGAATTGCTGAAGATCGCGGAGCTCGCGCACAAGCATAACCTCATCGTCATCACGGATGAGATCTATTCTGAGCTCACGTTCGAGGGTGAGCACGTCAGCATCGCGTCCCTGCCCGGCATGCGCGAACGCACGATCTTCCTGCACGGTTTCTCGAAGGCGTATGCGATGACCGGCTTCCGCATCGGCTACGCGTGCGGTCCCACGGATCTCATCGAGGCCATGATGAAGATCCACCAGTACTCCATGCTCTGCGCGAGCATCATCAGCCAGGAAGCTGCGCTCGAGGCGTTGCTGCATGGCGAGCCAGACACCATCGAGATGCGCGAGCACTATCGTCTTCGCCGCAATTTCATCGTGAACGCGCTGAACAACATGGGCCTGAAATGCCATTTGCCGCGCGGCTCGTTCTACGCCTTTCCGTGCATCCAATCCACAGGTCTGAGCTCGAAAGAGTTCGCCGTGAAATTGCTGGAGCAAGAGAAAGTGGCGTGCGTGCCTGGTGGCGCTTTCGGTGCGAGTGGTGAAGGCTTCCTGCGCTGCTGTTTCGCGACGGCGTTCGACCAGATCGAGATCGCCGCCGAACGCATGGCGCGTTTTGTGAAGAAAAATTCGCGGTAAAACTATCAGATGCTTTGCAGGAATGAGGCCATGAAAATTTGGTGATATGAGAAGCGAATGCTATCCCAAGAGCATGAGGTAGCGATTGATGAAGTCTGGCCTGACCGGATTTTCTGAGAGAGCGTCAGTCAATCATTTCACCGAGTTCTTGAACCTCATTTTCTGAAAGTGCCCGATTGTAAATGCGCAGGTCATCCACCTTACCCTGGAACCCATTTGCACCTTCTACGTTCCCCAGCCGCAAAGGCGAATTGATGTAAGAAAGAACCGAAGGCCCATTTGTTTGAGCTGATTTCAGCCCGTTGATATAGGTGACATAGGTAGAACCTTGCTTGGTCAAAACAAAGTGATACCAGGAATTGGTTGAATATGCCCACGAAGTTCGCGCGGCCAAAGTCTCGACAGTAGGATTGTTGTTCACCAAAAAGGACAACTCACCTGGATTAGAACGGTACAGCCAGATCCACTTCAATTGATTACCTCCGCCATTGCTTCGTCCAAAGAAATGTTTTTCGCCCGCAGTCCCTTGAAACTGAAGCCACATGCTGATGGTGAATTCCAAGTTGATTTCGTCGGCAAGGGTGGCTCGGGGCAGTTCCAGGCGGCTGACCACCCCATCGAAGAACGCGGCTCGATTGGGTCGTCCAAGCCGGTCCGGAACCAAACTTACCCCGTTGGCAGTGGCATTTTGCCCGTATATGGATTCAAGAGCGGGATCTCCGTTGAAACTATATTGGGCCACCAGATTTTGCCCCAGTTTCACCGGATTATAATTATGCAAGGCCTTCACTTCCGTGGCCGAAAGTGCGCGATTGTATATGCGGATATCATCCAGCGTTCCTTGAAACCAATTGGCGTTTTCTACCTGACCAATTGTAAACGATGAAAACGACGTGCTGCTTGGGACAGCATATCGTACATCGCTGACCAACCGGCCATTGATGTAAGTTTTGTAATCTTCGCCGGTTCTGGTGTGGGCGACATGCATCCAGACATTCGAGGCAAACATCCACGCACCTGCAGCATTGGCAGCGGCGCTGCCGCTGGAAGAATTCAGATTCAGAAGAAAACCCGCGCTCATGTCATGACGGATGATCCACTTGCCCATGTTCCCCGGGCCATCGCTTTTTCCGAAGAGATGAACCGAGGGTTGCTGGACCTCAAAATTCACCCAATAAGCCACAGTGAAATCACCCGCAGCCAGCATTTGCTGCTGTGAGTGTGGAATTAAAATATACTGGTCTATGCCGTTGAAATGGTAAGCCCCATACAAATTTCCAAACCGGTCTTTGGTTGGGATGGCTCCCAAAACGATGCCGTCATTCTCATATTCAGTGGCGTCGTTGGCATTACCATCCAAACGGTAATGTGCCACCATCCCGGCATCGATGTCATGTTCGACCGCACGGAAAAATCCGCTGTTCACCCCTTCGATTCTCTGGAAAAAAGACTGTACCGTCCCGTCACCGCTGATCACGCCAGTGATATCATACCAGGTGGGGTTCTCTAGCGTAGTCGTAGATTGAATCACATAATGACGGTTTGGATTTGTTTCCAAACGAACAGCGACCGCAGGAGAAACTGCCACTTCCGGCCCCGTGGCAGCAGGAGCAGAACGGGGGACACCGGGAAATATGGCCGCCAACAAAACAAGGAATACCAAACGTTTCGAAAATTTTGGAGAAAACATGCTATTGCTCCTGTAAAATCCAGCAACAGCCTGCCTGCCAAGCCTCATGTTGCCAATCAAATATCTCCATCGCTTGCAAACTGGCCCGCTAGGTAGAGTTTTGCCACTGACTCGAACTCTTTGATTTGCTCGGCAGCCCACGCATCATCTTTGCCCAATTCCTTTTGCATAAGGGTTGCAACGCGTGGCGCACATTCCATCGCAGCAGCGGCATCTAATAGCAACCCACGCAAACGGCGACTCAGGACATCTTCCACGGTGCGGGCCATTTCTTCACGGGCAGCCCAGAGGACTTCGCCCACGCGATAGGGCAGGCGCGGGTGGAGCCGCTCCAGGCCATCAGGCAGTTCGCGAGCAACTTTATCCACGGAGAGATCGAAGCTGCCATAGACAGAGGACCACTCGTTGTGATTCTTAGCCGGAGCGCTGCCGTGCAGGCGCAATTCGCGCGTGCGACATGGCTTCGGATCCAAGTGCGCGACTTCGATGGCGCGATTCACCGTATCCTCCGCCATCTTGCGATACGTGGTCCATTTGCCACCGGTGATCGTGATGAGGCCAGAGTCAGAGACCAAGATGGTGTGATCGCGAGCGAGCTTCGAGGTGATGGAGCTATCACCCGCTTTCACCAACGGACGCAAGCCCGTGAAGACGCTGCGGACATCGGCACGCGTGGGTTTACGGGTGAGATAGCGCGCACCGTAATCGAGCAGGTAAGCGATCTCTTCCTCCAATGGACGCGGTTCCAGTTCTGCCTGTGGACGTGGTGTATCGGTGGTGCCGAGCAAGAGGCTACCGTGCCAAGGGATAGCGAAGAGCACACGACCATCATCTGTCTTCGGCACCATGAGCGCTGTGTCAGCGGAGAGAAAGGAGGCATCGAGCACCAAATGAATGCCTTGGCTCACGGCGAGCATGGGCTTCACAGCGGTATCATCCATGCGGCGGATATCATCGGTGAAAATGCCGGTGGCGTTGATGACGATCTTCGCGCGCAGTTCATAGACGCATCCAGCCTCGACGTCTTCCGCGATGACACCAGCCACGCGGTTTTTCTCTTTGATGAGCTTCACCACGCGCATGTAGTTCAACGCGACACCGCCGCAGTCGGGAATCGTTTGCGCGATCGCCAGAGCAAGTCGTGCATCATCGAACTGGCCGTCGAAATATTGGACGCCGCCTTGGAGTCCTTGCGGATTGATTCCCGGCAATTTCTCGCAGACCTTATCATTACCGAGCCATTGCGTGGCACCGATGCCCAAGCTACCGGCGAGCTTGTCGTAAACCGTAAGCCCGATGCCGTAGTAAGGTTTCTCCCACCATTGATACGCGGGCACGATGAACGGCAGCGGATGCACGAGATGCGGTGCATTGCGCAGCAGCAAGCCGCGCTCATGCAGGGACTCGCGCACCAGTGAGACATTACCCTGCTTCAGATAACGAAACCCGCCGTGGATGAGTTTCGTGCTGCGGCTGGAAGTGGCCTTAGCGAAATCGCTCTGCTCAAGAAGAACTGTGCGATAGCCACGTGATGCGGCATCGAGTGCCGTGCCCAAGCCCGTCGCGCCACCGCCGATGACGATGATGTCCCAAGCATTGGGCTCTGCGGCAAGGCGGGCAAGTTGAGTGGCGCGATTCACTGGGAAATTTTAGCCACGGATCAACACAGACGAAACACAGATAGGGTTAAGACGCGCTGGCCTAGTCTGTGAGGTTTGAATGCTCATGCAGCATCAAGTGTATCACACACGCTCGTAAATCGTATTTCCGAAATCGTAAATCAGGATTCTTCCCATTTCTCGGCGCGGGACAGGGCTTTGTTCCAGCCGGTGAGAAGTTTCTTATGTTGCGCGGGTTTCATGGTGGATTTGAAACGGCGATCGGCCTGCCATTGGGAGGCGATGGCATCGACGCTCTTCCAGTATCCCACAGCTAGACCTGCAAGATACGCGGCACCGAGCGCAGTGGTCTCCGTCACCTTCGGGCGTGTCACAGGGACTTTCAGGATGTCTGACTGAAATTGCATGAGCAGGTTATTCGCACATGCGCCGCCGTCCACGCGCAGTTCCTTCAGCTTCACTTTCGCATCGGCTTCCATCGCGTGGAGCACGTCTTGCACTTGATAGGCGATACCTTCGAGTGCTGCCCGGGCAATCTGTGGGCGACCCGACCCACGGGTAAGTCCCACAAGTGTGCCACGCGCATATTGATCCCAATGCGGTGCGCCGAGTCCGGCAAAGGCAGGCACGAGATAGACACCGCCGTTATCTTCCGCTTGTGCGGCGAGAGCTTCCACCTCACTGGAGGAGCGGATGATGCCGAGGCCATCGCGCAACCATTGCACCACGGCACCGGCGATGAAGATGCTGCCTTCTAGCGCGTATTCGGTCTTGTTGCCGATCTTCCACGCGACAGTGGTGAGCAGATTATTCTTCGAAGAGATTGGTTTCGTGCCCGTGTTCATCAGCATGAAGCAACCGGTGCCATACGTGTTCTTCACCATGCCGGGCTTCGTGCAGACTTGGCCGAAGAGCGCGGCTTGTTGATCGCCCGCGATACCTGCGATGGGAATGGGCGTGCCGAAAATATTCGTCTCTCCATACACCTCACTGCTGCTGCGCACTTCGGGAAGCATCGCGCGAGGGATGCCGAATAACTTCAGGAGCTCTTCATCCCAATCCCCTTTGTGGATGTTATAGAGCATGGTGCGTGAAGCATTGCTCACATCGGTGACATGGGCGCGTGTGCTGGTGAGATTCCATGTGAGCCACGTATCGATGGTGCCAAAGGCGAGTTCGCCTCGCTTGGCTTTCTCCAGTGCACCGGGGACATTCTTCAAGAGCCATTGCAATTTCGTGCCGGAGAAATAGGCGTCCACCACGAGGCCGGTCTTCTTCTTGATCATCGGCGCGAGTTTGCGCTTCTTTAACTGGTCACAAACTTTCGAGGTGCGGCGATCCTGCCACACGATCGCGTTATGGATCGGTTGGCCGGAGGCCTTGTCCCACACCACGGTGGTCTCGCGCTGATTCGTGATGCCGATGGCGACGACATCGCGCGCGGTGAGGCCAGCCTTTAATATCGCTTCCGCAGCCACGTTTGATTGCGTGGCCCAGATCTCGCGCGGGTCATGCTCCACCCAGCCCGGCTTAGGGAAGATCTGGCGGAACTCTTGTTGCGCCACGGAGACGATAGCGCCGCGATTATCAAAAACGATGGCGCGCGAACTGGTGGTGCCCTGATCCAATGCGAGAACGTATTTCATGCGATGAAGCGGAGATAGTGGTTCGCGCTCTATTTCGCACGAAAGCGGAGGATGTGCAAAGATAAACAAGAACTAGTTGTTCGCTGTGACCGGTTGGAATGCCAAATACTTCAAGACACCTGAACGGTTACTGTTGCCATGCGAACGCTCCTTTACTGCCGGCAAGATGCCGGCAGCACATTGGCTGTTGGTCCGCGTGCCGTGATCTTGCCGTCTTCCAACTGGATGACTTCATCACAGAGTTCGCGGACTTCTGCGGCATCGTGCGAGACGTAGAGCATGAGGACGTGAAACTCGTCACGGATGCGTTTAAGGAAGGGCAACACGCGGGCTTTCAAGCGGGCATCCAGGCTGGAGAGCGGTTCATCGAGGAGCAGAAGCTTGGGGGCCGTGGCAAGCGCACGAGCGAGGGCGACGCGTTGTTTTTCGCCACCGGAAAGTTGATTTACACCCCGTGTGAGCAAAGGGGCGATCTCTAAGACTTCGATTATGTGATCCAGTTTGAAGAGGCCATCCACATTCGCACGCAAACCGTAGCGCACGTTTTCATTTACGGTGAGATGGGGGAAGAGTGCGAGATCTTGCGGGACGTAGCCGATGGCGCGTTGCTCAGGTGGGATGTGCAGGCGCGCTTGCGTATCGGTCAAGGTGCGCTCGCCGAGAATGATCTGAGCGGAAGCGGGGCGGCGCAGTCCAGCGATGACATCGAGCAGTGAGGTCTTGCCCGCACCCGAGGGGCCGAAGAGCGCGGTGATTGGCGCGGTGAGTTCAGCATCCACCTCGAGCGTGAGGCGGTCCAAAGGCAGGAGGACTTGGCGCAGAGAGAGCTTCATGAGCGTTTCTCCTTTTCCCGGCGCAGGAGCCATTCACTCGTCCATACTGCGGCGAAGGCCATCGTCACGGAGAAGCCGAGCATGGTCCACGCGGCGCGATCATCGCCAAGTTGAACGGATTGATAGATGGAGAGCGAAATCGTTGTCGTCTCACCAGCGATATTACCGGCGACCATAATGGTCGCGCCGAATTCGCCGAGCGCACGGGCGAAACCGAGCAGCACACCGGCAAGGATTCCTCGCATTGCGAGTGGCGCGGTGATGGTGAAGAAAACACGCCAGCCGTTCGCGCCGAGTGTGCGGGCGATCTGTTCCAATCGTGGGTTCACACCTTCCATCGCGGCACGTGCGGAACGTACGAAGAGCGGGAAGGACATGACCATGAGGGAGAGCAGCACGGCTTTCCACGTGAAGATGATCTCCAGATGCAGATTGTTCTCGAGGAAAGAACCGAGCGGGCCGCGTCTGCCGAAAAGTTTTAACAGGATGAGACCTGTGGCCACGGGTGGAATCACCAGCGGCAACGAGATCAGTGTTTCAACAATGCTCTTCCCCGGCCAATCACGTCGTGCGAGCAGCCATGCGATGGCCAGACCGGGCGGAATGATGAGCAGCGTGGCGAGGGCGGAAGCCCACGCGGTGAACCAGATGATCTGCCATGCTTCGCCCGTCATGCTCACGAACACGGTTTCCTGAGATGGGGTTCAGGTCAAGCAGATGGAGGGGATTTGTGTGCGAGAACGATTAAAGTGATTGCACTCTTGGCTCGCTCACCCCTCACCCCCGCCCTCTCCCCGTTGAGGGGCGAGGGAGAACATTTGTCTCCGCTAACAGTATCAACGTGATTTGGCGTGCGAATCATGGTTGCACGATGAAGCCGTATTTCAGGAAGATTTTCTGGGCGGCTTCGTTTTCCAGATATTTCTGAAAAGTCTTGGCGAGATCGGGTTGCTTGGCTTCTATCAGCACGGCCATGGGGTAGCTGATCGCAGGTCCTTCGTCGCGAGGGATTTCATAGGCGACTCTGATTTTCTTCGAGATGGCGGCGTCCGTTTTATAAACGATGCCAGCCCGTACATTCCCGGATTCCACGGCAGCTAAAGCGGCTCGAACATTTTCTGTAGGGACTACTTTTGGTTCAATAGCCGCCCAGAGGTTTAATTTGGTAAGGTATTCCTTGGCATATATCCCAGCGGGCACAGTTTTAGGATCAGCAAGCGCAATGCGTGTCACTTTGGCTTCTGCAAGATCGGCGGCTTTCGAGATATACGTAAAGCTGTCATCTGGCACTACGATGACGAGCGCGTTCGAGAGCTTGCTCTTGCGCGTCTCTTTCATGATGAGCGCTTTTTTATCGAGTGCGTCCATCTTCGCTTCATCGGCCGAGAAGAAGAAATCTGCGGGAGCGCCTTCTTCGATCTGGCGGGCGAGGGTGCTGGACGCACCGAAGTTGAAGACCACTTTGTCCGCGCCTTTCTGCTGCGCTTCAAAACCCGTCGCAATTTCTTTCAAGGCATCGGTCAGGCTCGCAGCGGCGAAAACGCGTAAGGTTTCTGCCTGAACTGCTGTGCTGGCAGCCAGCGTGAGCAAAGCCAGAAGCATTGAAACCCTTCGCTTCAGGCGATGAGAAATAATCGGAGGCGTCATCTTATGGAGATTAGGCTGCATACGATATATTCTGTCAAATATATCGAGACAATAACTCTTGGGCCGTGAGATTCCCGGGAAGTTCAACGCAGAAACTGGAGCAGCGCGGCAGATTCTTTAGTGGTGGCTTTCGCAGACTTCGCTTCGAGGTTACGAAAGCACTTGAGCACTTTTAGGCCAAACTCTGTGACAGCAGCGCCACCATGCTTCTCTCCACCGCGATTTTTCTCTACCACCGGTTCGCGGAAACATTCGTTCATCACTTTGATCAAAGACCATGCACGCATGTAGGAGAGATCCAATTCACGCGCTGCTTCCGCGATGGAGCCGGTTTCGATGATGGCTTCGAGCAAGTCAGCTTTGCCGGGGCCGAACGCGATCTGCTCATCGCGCATGAGGCGGTAGCGGGGCTTCAGACTTTTGCGCGTGGCCATAATGTTGTGTTAAGTCCACAACTGCCGATCGAGTGAACGGAACTGGATGGCCTCACCGAGGTGATCGCTCTGGATATTCTCCGTGCCCGCGAGATCGGCGATGGTGCGCGCGACTTTCAGGATGCGATCGTAAGCGCGGGCGCTGAGATTCATATCACTCATCGCGAGTTGGAGCATGTCACGCGCCTGGTCATCGAGCGCGCAATACGCTTTCAATTCCTTGCTGCCCATGCGCGCATTGCACGTGAGCTTGGGTTTGCTCGCGAAACGTTTTAGCTGCACCTGCCGCGCGGCCATCACACGTTCACGGATCACAGCCGAGCTTTCGCCGGGCTTGCCATTCGTCATCTCCTGAAATTTCACCTGCGGCACTTCTACATGGATATCGATGCGATCGAGCAACGGGCCAGAGATGCGGTTCAGATAATTTTGGATATCGCGTGGCGAGCTTCTCGATTCAGCAGGCATTTTTCCATCCGGAGTCGGATTCATCGCCGCAATGAGCATGAATTGAGATGGAAAGGTCATCGTGCCGGCGGCCCGTGAGATGGTGACTTTGCCTTCTTCGAGCGGTTGGCGCATCGTCTCGAGCGCGCTGCGTTTAAATTCCGGCAATTCATCCAGGAACAACACGCCGTGATGCGCGATGGAGATCTCGCCCGGCGTGGGGTTCATGCTACCTCCGAGCAAGCCCGCATCACTCGCGGTATGATGCGGTGAGCGAAAGGGACGTCGCGTGACGAGCGCCTGACCGGCATTCAACAGGCCGACGATGCTGTGGATCTTCGTCGTCTCCAGCGCTTCATCGAGCGTGAGCGGCGGAAGAATCGTGGGCAGACGTTTCGCAAGCATGGACTTGCCAGTACCAGGTGGGCCGATGAGCAGAAGATTATGGCCACCAGCGGCTGCGATCTCGAGGGCGCGCTTCACGGTCTCCTGCCCTTTTACCTCGCTGAAATCGACATCGTCATCGTGCGGCTGATCGAAGATGCCGTTCACATCCACGCGCAAGGGGGCGATCTTCACTTCGCCTTCGAGGAAACCGACGGCTTCGCGGAGATTGCGAACGGGGATGACGTTCAAGCCCTTCACCACGGCAGCTTCGGGCGCGTTATCCACGGGGACAAGGATACCGGCCTTACCTTCAGCCTTCGCGCGGAGGGCCATGGCGAGGACGCCTTTCACGGGACGGACGGCGCCAGTAAGAGCGAGTTCACCGGTGAGGACGAAGTTCTCGAGCTGGTCGCTGGCGAACTGTTCACTTGCGGCGAGCATGCCGACGGCTATGGGGAGATCGAAGCTGGGGCCTTCCTTCCGCACATCGGCAGGAGCGAGATTGATGGTCGTGCGGCCCATGAGGAACTTGAAACCGGAATTCGTCATGGCGGTGCCGACGCGGTCAATGGACTCGCGGACAGCGGCATCAGGCAGGCCGACGATGACAATCTTGAGGTCGCCAAATGCGCTGTTCACTTCGACTTCCACGGGATAGGCGTCGATTCCTTGAACAGAGGCTGAACTGACCTTGGCGAGCATGGGAGTGTTATGCTGGAGGGGCGGATTCCGTGCAAGCGCGGAAGAACCAGTTTCATGTTTTTGCTCTACGTGTTTTAAAAAGATTGAGAAAGAGACTATAACGTTAATCTTCTCTTGGGCGGAAGCGGATGAAACTGCCGAGTATAGTATGTAAAATACTAATTATTAAATATTTACACAATAAAATGTCGCGTCTGTGAAATATTTTAAAATTCATGCTTTTCACAAGTTTGACTGGCATTTTTTTGGCTATCTAAACGATTGGCGATGGCAAAAATCATGCGTTTTGCAGGTTAGAGAATGAGTGGAAGTGAGGTAGCTATGGCTTGGACATTCTTTGGATTGATCATGGGCTTGATTGCCCTGCGATTAATGGTGATGGCGGTTTCGCCCCGGGCTATACGGGTGCGGCCTGTGAATGGGAAGCTGCAGACGTGTCCAATGCGGAAGACTTGCGTGAGCAGCCAGGCGGAGGAACAGATGCAGAAGGTGGAGCCTATTTATTATAATGGTCCGATTGAAGAGGCTAAAGTGCGGCTCCGTATGGCGGTAGATAGATTACCGGGGACTACCGTTTTGGCGGATGACAAGGTTTACCTACACGCGGAATTCGAGAGCTTGGTGTTCGGGTTCATGAGCGATATGGAGTTTCTGGTGGATGATAATCGGAAGATCATACATGTGCGGTCGGCTTCGCGGGTAGGGTATTCGGATATGGGCGCGAACCGGCGTCGGGTGGAAGCAGTGCGGCGGTTGTTCAAGACGATGGCGGCGTGAGGGAGTTAAACCAACGGAGACACGGAGAGCACTGAGGCTAAGACAAATCTGACTTTAGCTATTCCATACATGAACAATCTCCTCCTCATTCGTTTGATCCCATTCGGTTGAAACTTTCCCCTCCCTCCGTACTCTCTGTGACTCCGTAGTTGGTTATTTCCACCTCGCCACCTCGGCGGCTAGGCTCGAATGTTCCACGTGGAACATTAAGATGCGAAATATTCATGCGGTTGGGGGAAGGGGTGTGCGGGGACTTGTGGACACATCCAGTAACCAAGGGATTATGAGTCCCCTCCTCTAACCGCTGATCTATCCCCTAGCTGTGGGGTGAGACTTGAAAGGGGATTTTTAGCCGAATTGGGATTGGGCTGGCGGCTGGTAAAATCGCGTGAGGGCGACACGAGGATTTTCAATCCTCTGGGCTACCAACTGAGATTTGAGTTGTGGCTCGTTGGTTACCCGAGGGATTATGAGTCCCCTGCTCTATCCTTTGGGTAGTTTGAGACGGCGTTTCTATAATCCCTCGGATGGAGAATGTTCCGCGTGGAACATTCAGAGGGAGGTTTACCACGGAGATACGGAGAGGAAGATGCCGAATCTCCTGATCCGAATCTAGTCAATCCTCTTTCATTCGTTGACCCCATTCGGTTGAAAAAATCCCCTCCCGAGTCCTCCGTGTCTCCGTGGTTGGCTAGTTCTGCCTCCCTATCTCGGTGGCTACGGAAGGAATGTTCCACGTGGAACATTCCGTTCCCTTTCGAGCCGGGCCGGAGGCCGGCGCTCCACTTACAGATCCCCGCAGCAGGAGTTGTGGCCGGTGGGGCCGTCGAAGTGTTCGGCGGCGCCGCAAGCGTTGTCGTCGTCTGAGGAGCGGGAACTCGCTGGGGCGGTGACGGGGGCGATGGGGGAAACTGGAACCGGGATGCCGGATTCGAATCCGCCGTTGCCGGGGTTGCCGTTGCCGCGCTTCATGGCGACCATGAGCAGGGTGACATCCGCCGGGGAGATGCCAGAGATGCGGAGGGCTTGGCCGAGGGTGGCGGGTTGAATCTTCGTCAGCTTCTGGCGCGCCTCGGTGCGGAGGCTGGGAATCTTCGCGTAGTCCAGCCATGGCGGGATCTGCTTATCCTCCATGGTGCGGAACTTGGCGACCTCTTCCTCCTGGCGCTCGATGTAGCCAGAGTACTTATGAAGGATATCGATTTGCTCCAGGACGTGCGTGCTGAGGGCGGTGTTCTGGTTCGCGGCGGGCAAGTCTTTATAGGTCACCTCGGGGCGGAGAAGCATTTGGGATAGGGTAAGCGTGCCGACGCGCACGGACTTCAAGCGCGTCATCTCTTCCTCAATCGTCTGTTGCTTGGAGACAAATTTATCGTAGTTCCGCTTCGGCAAGAGGCCGATGTCGTAGCCGAGCTGGGAGAGGCGGGCATCGCAGTTATCTTGGCGCAGGAGCAGGCGATACTCGGCACGGGAGGTGAACATGCGATAGGGCTCCGTGGTGCCTTTCGTGACGAGATCATCGATCAACACGCCGATGTAAGCCTGGTCACGGCGGAGGACGATCGGTTCCTTGCTCTGGACACGTCGGGCGGCATTGATACCCGCCATAAGTCCTTGCGCCCCAGCCTCTTCATAACCGGACGTGCCATTGATTTGACCCGCAAGAAACAGGTTCCGGCACACCTTGGTTTCCAGTGAAGGATGGAGCTGCGTGGGATAGGAAAAGTCGTATTCCACGGCGTAGGCGGGGCGGAGAATCTCGGCGTTTTCGCAGCCGATGATGGACTTCACCATCTCCACCTGCACCTCGAAAGGCAGGCAGGTGGAGAAGCCGTTCACGTAGATTTCGTCCGTGCTGATGCCCTCGGGCTCGAGGAAAATCTGGTGCCGTTCCTTCTCGGCGAAGCGCACAATCTTATCCTCGATGGACGGGCAATAGCGCGGGCCGACGCCTTCGATCACGCCGGAATACATCGGGGACTTGTGCAGGTTCGCGCGGATCAGCTCGGCGGTTTTATCCGAGGTGTAGGTGATGAAACAATTCATCTGCCCGTTGATGCGGTCGAGGATGGAGCCGGGCGGATACTTGCCCTGCGAATGGCCGATGTCGCGCGGGTTGATGCCGGAATGTTCCACGTGGAACAAATCGTCCTTCCAATAGGTGAAGTACGGCACCGGCTCATCGCCGTCCTGTTTCTCGGTCTTCGTGAAATCAATCGTGCGGCTGAGGAGACGAGGCGGGGTGCCGGTCTTGAGGCGACCGAGTTCCACGCCGATTTCCTTCAGCGAACCGGACAGACCCATCGCCGCCGCTTCACCGGCGCGACCACCCTGTTGCTGGGTACTGCCGATGTGCATGAGCCCGCGCAGGAACGTGCCCGTGGTGATGATCACCGTCTTGCCGAGATACTGCACGCCGAGGGTCGTCTCCACGCCATAGACCTCACCATCGCGGAAAAGGAGCTTCGCGGCCTGGCCCTGCTTGATGTCCAGATTCTCCTGCCGCTCGCAGATCCACTTCATGCGGAACTGGTAGGCCTTCTTATCGCACTGCGCCCGAGGTGCCCAGACGGATGGGCCCTTCTTGGTGTTGAGCATGCGGAACTGCAGGCCCGTCATGTCCGTGCACTTGCCCATCTCGCCGCCGAGGGCATCGATCTCGCGTGTGAGATGCCCCTTGGCCAAGCCACCGATGGCCGGGTTGCAAGACATCTGGCCGATGGTATCGGCATTGATCGTGAGCATGAGCGTGCTCGCCCCCATGCGCGCCGCCGCGAGGGCAGCCTCAACGCCGGCATGACCGGACCCCACCACAATCACCTCAAACTGACGCGGATAGACGAACATTTTTAAACTCGTAAACCGTTAATTAGTAATTAGTTACAACTAATCAACTAGCGTTTTTAATACGCCATAATATTCCAACCACCAAGGCCAACAAAATCAGCACGCCCCCGACGATGCGCAAGAGACGAATGACTCCGTTCGAGTCCGTCTTATATTCCTTCGCGGGCTGTTTGGACCATGCGGGTTGCGGCGGCTTCATACCGATCTCACTCACTACCTCGCCTACGCGCGGCGCCAAAACAATCATCGCCACGCCAATCAGCAACAGCAAACTGACGACCAGTGCTTTCATAATATCGCTCTGACTTAACTGACGAGGCGAGGACACCGTATCATAGCGGGCAAGTAGAGGGAAACTAGGAAAAGGAAGAGCGGCTTGACGCGAATTGCGCGAATGGGGCGAAACCGGAGCAAGGGAGCGCGGGTTTTAACCCGCCTAAACGTGCGACAACTCCAACGCGTTGAAATAAACCTACATCGTTTGATGTGCGAATATTTAGGCGGCATGAATGCCGCGCTCCTAGTTTGCGTAGCGAACACCAGTGAGTAGACGTGGGTTTCAACCCGCAGCCCCGCGCCTCAGAAATAATTTCGTCACGCATCAACGGTTGATTTAATAAGGTCGAAAAAGTCCAATAGGACTAAGATGGACAAACCGATTTAATTCAAGCATACCATACTACCGCTTAGGAATGAGAAATGAACCCCACTGAAGAACTGCTTTCGAACCTCAAAGGCGATTCAACCCAAGCAGGAGTTCGACTTGCTACGCGGCAGTATTTTGTTGCGGCGGATGCCAACGCAGAAGGCTTCTTGAAAACCAAAAAGCTAACTTTGGCTTGTAGACAAGGTTGTGCGCTGTGTTGTGTCCTACGTGTCCATGTTAGGGCCCATGAAGTTTTTGCTGTTGCAGATTTCATCGGAGAAAAATTCTCTGCGAAACAGCGAGAAGAATTACTCGCCCGCTTGGAAGTACACGTGAAAAGGATTGCTCCACTGACTCGAGCACAGCACGAAACTACAAATGTGGTATGTCCTCTGCTTGTAGATTCGGTTTGTTCTGTTTACCCAGTGCGCCCATTTGCTTGCCGAGGGCATCATTCAAATGATTTATCAGCATGCCAATATTCATATGACCATCCGGAAGACGATACTTTTCCTGGAGCACGTAATGCTGACTATTTCGCGTTGTGGGAAACAATGACTGTTTACGGCAATGCGGCATTCAAGGAAGCTGGTTTTGACTCTTGTGTTTATGAGTTCGGGTCAGCACTTCTTGCTGCTTTGCGAAATCCAGCTAGTGCTAGGCGTTGGAGAGACAGAAAGAATCCGCTATTGGGGGAGAATCAAGCCAAATAAAAATTCACCCGAGTTTCGTGGAAACGAATTTAAAGACCGCTTTCATTGATGCGATAGATGCTGGCCAGTCTCTGCCAGAGGCTCTGCGTGAGCACGTGGCGGAAGTTTCTGATTTGGAAGAGCATCAATTCGACAGATCGTATATCGAATTTCTGGATGAGCAGATTGGTTTAAGCCCGCGCGGGCCAGAGTGGACGGAGAGATTGAAGCGGAGACGTGCGGCATTGTCCCCATATTGTGATGTTGTATTGATTCGCGGAAATGTACGCACGCTTGAGCATGATTATTACGTGGAAATTTATCCGGAGACGAAAGCGGTGATTCATTGGGAGGATTATATCGCAAGCATCAATTTTACATCTGTTATTTCCACAGACTTCGACACTCTCCTCGTTCTCCGCATCGCGGCGATGCGGGAGAGTTTGGAGCGGGTGGGGAGATTTGATCCGGAGCGGGCGCGGATTCGTTTGCAGAATTCTTTTTATCCGGAGCATACCCAGTTCATTTTGTGGGAAGGCGAGCGCGTGGGGTTCTACACGTTTCGACTGTTGGCGGATGGGTTTCATCTGGATCATCTGTATGTGCATCCGTCGCACCAATCGCGCGGGATCGGCTCGCAAGTGATGAAGCGGTTGATCGCACAGGCGGATGCGGCGCAAAAAGCGATTCATGTGGGGGCGTTGCGCGGGAGTGAGTCGAACCGGTTTTATCAGCAGCATGGTTTCGTGCCGGTGCGTGAGGAGGAGTGGGATATCTATTATGTGCGTGAGTGTGGTGTGAAGCGTACGAACTAGCACGAAGCGAAAGGAGCGCGGTCCCGCATGCGGGACCGCTTCAAGGTACGAAAACTCGAACGCGTTAAAATCGGCAACGCCTTCTGATTCGCGAATGTTGATGCGGCATAAATGCCGCGCTCCTGTTTGGCGACGCAACCCGCTTTGGGGTTGGGGAAAAAATCAAAACGCGGTGACCCAACGTAGCTCCGCGAGAGTGTCGCAACGTTGGGCTTGGGGACGGAACGCCGTTGGCATTCTTCAGCTCATGATCTTGGTGAGATGATTTTGTTTGAAAGCGAGGAGTAGGCGATTTCTACTTTTGTCACAAGGGATTGTATGAGCGATTCCGTTTACATCCTCGCGTTCTCAACGGCGAATTATGACGCGATGAAAAAGTTCTTCGCGGACTTGGGTTTCGCCATCGATGAAACGCGGAGTCAGCTGGCGCCTTTGTTTGAGAGCGGTCGCGCAGCATATGTGCGGCGCGGTGAATTGAATTTTAATCTGGAGGAAAGCAGCGCACCAGGACGCAAAGCGGATTTCAATCTGATGCTGTGCGATTATGATGACGCCGAGATCGCTCGCGTCAAAGCGCTCGGGTATCCGTATGAATATGGAGAATCTCTGTATGGTGAAACACACACGTTTCGTTCGCCAGATGGAGGGATCATCGTCATCACATAAAATGAAATCGCCCAATGGAAAATATGAGGTGGTGCCGAGCGGCTACAACGAGGTGCGCATGGGCACGCCATTGTATGGCAGTGTAAAAGTCTTGGGCACGTCGATGGATACAGCGGGTGAGTTTGGTGAGGTGATGGCGTTTAGTGCGGATTCGCGTTTTCTGGCGGTGGAGGAATTGGTGGATTCATCGCAAGGGCCGAACACACACGCGGTGGTGTTTGATCTGGAGCGGAAGAGAAAGATCATCGTGCATGTGCAGAATCCCGGCATCATCAAGCGACTCGCTTGGTCGGCGGAAGGCTTGCTGACGATCGTGACCTGGTCGAACATGGGCGGTGAGCGAGAGTATCAGTGGCAGGCTCCCAAACCCGAAGCGCCGGGATGGTTTCAAACGATTTTAGAATGACTCAACACACGATCACCAGTGCCTCGGGCGAGTACACACGTACGTTGTGGCTCGTGCCGGGGCCGAGCGATGAAACGCATCCTTTGTGCGTGATCCTCGATGCAGAGATCTATCTGGGGAACATGAAAGCCCTGCCAGTCCTCACGGAATTGATGAGCAGCGGCGCGATCCCACAGATGACGTGTGTGTTTGTCTCGCACGTGAACATGGAAGCGCGGCACGCGAATTTCACGTGTGATGATGTTTATACAAAATTCATCGCGGAAGAAGTGGTGGCGTGGGCGAAGGCGCGGAATGCGAAGATCGAAACGGGCGATCACTTGATCTGCGGCGTGAGCTTGAGCGGTTTGGCGAGTGCGTATGCGGTGTTAAAATTTCCGACGGTGTTTTCGCGGGCGTTGTGTCAGTCAGGTTCCTTCTGGTGGTTGCAGGGCAAGCAACTGGATTGGCCGCGCACGAACGGAAAATTCTGGCTCAGCGTGGGGGATAAGGAAACAGCGAAGGGATTGACGCATGCACCAAGCGGCTTACGGCAGGAGATCACGCAGATCGAGGGGGTGCAAAACGGCGCGCGGCTTTTGGAATCACTGGGCGGCACGGTGACATACAGCCTGCATGAAGGGGCTCATGCCACGGGCCCATGGCGGGAGGAACTGCCGAAGGCGTTGGGGTGGTTGATGGGGAAATAAGTTTCGAGTTTCTGGTCTCAGGTTTCAGGTCATTTGCGCTTGAGTGCGAAGATGGTTTTCGCGCCCTCGGGATCAAGGGGAAGCAACGGAAACTGGCAAGGGCTGGAGAGGACTCTCGCCCTACCGGGATAAAGGAGAAATTATTACTGCACCACTAAAGCGCAGTCGCCGTGGTGCGGCTCTTTAGTGAGGCACTCGCGGAGGTATTCCACGATCTGATCATTGAGCTCCTGGCAGCGACCGGTCCACCGCCGCGCGCCGACGAGTTGCTTCACGCAACTGCGCAGGCCGGTGAAACAGATGACGTTCGGCGTCTTCACCAGCAGTTGCTCCATCTCCTTGCGGAGACAGGGGAAAAAATTGAGCTCGAACCCTTTGCCGGAATCATACGCAAGCCGGCGCAGATCACTGCGGACGATGTTGCCTTGAGGTTGCGCAGATTGTTTGGAAGCGGCGACAGTTCCTCCGGTCTTGGCGGAAATGTCGTGGTTCACGGCGAGACCGAAGCTCTGGAGCACATGCTCGAGCGCCTCGGAGAATTCCGTGATGGAGACGTATTCACGACCTTGCTCGTGCTTGAAGTAATGCAGCACGGCGGCGGCCGCGTGGCGGATGACATCGGGATCGAGATCATTCGCCGCATCGCCGATGAGTTCCACCGTCACCTGCTCGACCGAGCAGGGGATGGAGTCACCGTTGGCGAGTTTAAAGACCAGGCAATCGGAACGTAGCTGTATCATGTCGCACCTCCAATTTTTTAACGGCCTGAACGAAATCCGTGGCTTCCTGAAATCCACGGTAAACACTGGCAAAGCGTACGTAGGCCACGTGGTCGAGCTCGCGCAATCCTTCCATCACCCGCTCACCCACGGCCATGGACGGCACCTCATGCTCATACTTGTCCGTGATATCCTCGGCGATGCGATCCACTAAGGCCTCGATTTTGTCTGAGGGCACGGCCAATTTCCGGCATGCCATTTGGATGCCGGAGAAGAGCTTCTCCCGGGAGAACTCTTCGCGACGCCCATCGTGCTTGATCACCATGAGCCGGGCGCGTTCGATCTCCTCGTAGGTAGTGAAGCGGTGTCCGCAGCCAAGACATTCGCGGCGTCGGCGGATAGTAGAGCCTTCGCGGGAGGACCGCGAATCAATCACCTTATCTTCTTGGACGGCGCACTTCGGACAGCGCATAACACTACTCGGCTACTACCACCACTTCTGAATGTGGTAATGCAGAGGTAGCACACTAAATGTTGGGGCGTCAATGGGTAAGTCTCATTTTGACCAATCTAACGTTATTGTAAAGCAGCTCCCACCCTCTTTTGTTCAACTTCTGTTCAAGGCTACCTAGCCCTCACCGCTAGAGGACTTTGCCTTTATTGCCACAAGTTGTCTTTTTTTGCTACAGTCGAGTTGGATGTGGCGAGTACGTATCATTATCGCTCTCTGTCTGCTGTTTGGATCACCTGTTTTTGCCATTGTGCTGGACTGGTCGGCAGTCACTTGGACACCAGGTTCGCTTAGTCAGTCTTACGATGTAGATTCGGACGGATTTAACGACATCATGGTAAGCTTTAGTGGAAGCACTTCTTCCTTGGCGAGCGGTTCGCCAGCCATCGCCGCATCGGCCTTGGAGGCAAATCTGGATTTTTCCAACACGTCCAGCACTATCACCGTGACCATCACGTTCCTGAATACGCCCGTGACTGGGGTATCCTTCTCGCTCTATGACATTGATGCAGACCGGAAAGGCAACAGCTCGAACTTCGCCTACCAAGATCTGCTCTCCGGTATAAGCGCCACAGGTGAGAAGGGTTCCGTGACACCGGTTGTTACGGTTGGAAGCTCTGTCAGCTATAACAATGGAGTTGCTCAAGGTGAAGACACGGTCGCCCCGGGTTCAAGTGCGGGCGATGTGAATATTACATTCACAAATGAGATAAGCAGCATCCAATTCACCTATGGCAGCTCCGGGAACATCGCGGGCAACAATCCAGACGCGCAAGAATTCGGCATATCGAAAGTTTCTTTCCGCAAGGTGCCGGAAGTAGGCGTGGCACCGATTGCCGCCGGGCTGTGCGCCGCTTTCGCGCTATTGAAGGCACCCTTGCGGCGTCTGTTCAGGAGATAGCGAACGTTGTTCCGTTCTGTGCGGCTTGACCCTGCGGCCTTGAGGCTTAATCATAGCGGCATGTTCCAACGTGTTTTTTGCCCGACTGCCATCGCCGCTTTGGCCTTGGTCACAAGTGTTTCTGCTGCCGACAAGAAAAGCTCCTTTGAACGCATCCAAGTAACGGATGTGTTCTGGTCCGAGGGCGCGCATTACGGAGATTTTAACAAGGACGGCAAGATGGACATCTGCGCCGGGCCATACTGGTATGCGGGTCCGGACTTCAAGCAGCGTCACGAATACACGAAGCCGCCGGAGAAAAATTACGATGGAGCCAAGAGCTACTCGGATTACTTCCTGAGCTACGCGTATGATTTCGATAATGACGGTTGGACGGACATCCTCGTCTATTCCTGGCCGGGCAAGGACACCTCGTGGTATCGCAATCCGCAGAACAAGGGCGGCGAGTGGGTGAAGAGCGTGATCTTCGACGTGACGGATGGTGAATCACCTGACTTCGCGGATGTGACGGGTGATGGCAAACCAGAGATCCTCGCTTACACCGGCGGGCAACTGGGCTTCGCGGAGATCGATTGGAAGAATCCTACGGCCAAGGCGAAGTTCTGGCCCATCTCGGCGAAGGACGATAAAAAATATTTCCGCTATTACCACGGCTACGGCGCAGGTGACATCAATGGCGACGACAAGGCGGACATCCTGGACAAAGAAGGCTGGTTCGAGCAGCCGAAGGATTTCCGTAAAGGCGAGCAGTGGACGCAGCACAAGTTCAACTTCGTGCCCACCGGCATGCGCGGCGGCGCGCAGATGCTTTGCTACGATGTGAATGGTGACAAACTGAACGATGTGATCACGAGCTGGGACGGTCACGGCTATGGCCTCGCGTGGTATGAGCAGGTGCGTGAGAACGGCCAGATCAGCTTCAAGGAACACATCCTCGTGAACACGAAGGAAACGGATAATCCGCAAGGCGTGAAATTCACCCAGATCCACGCACTCGTGGCAGCGGATATGAACGGCGACGGCTTGAAAGATTTCGTCACCGGCAAACGCTTCTGGGCGCATGGCCCGGGCAAAGACGCGGAACCGGATGCGGCAGCGGTTATCTATTGGTTCGAGCTGAAGCGCAAGGGCAAGACCGCGGAGTTCATCCCGCACCTCGTGGATGACAATTCCGGCGTGGGCACACAGATCACCGTGGGCGATCTGAACGGAGACAAGAAGATGGATGTGCTCTCCAGTAACAAGAAGGGCGTGCACGTGTTCCTGCAGAAGAAGTGAGCGCGCTTCCGCGCCTGCGCCATAAGTACGAGGACAAACATGCGGAACATGCTCATGGGGTCGTGAGTTTTTCCCATGTCCGTTCCAGTTTTTCCTTTGCTTCCATGAGCCACGGAACCTGGCCTTGTTTGATGGTAAGGTTCTCCTGGTCAACGTAGAACGAACCGGGTGCGCCGCATAATCTGGCGTAATCCTCCAGCACATCTGCCGCTGTGGCATTGGTAAAAAAGCGAGGATAGGCGGCGGAAGGAGCCGAGCAAGGTGAGGTCCACTGCATGTCCAGTTGTGTGATGAGCAGGACGTAAACAAGTTGTTCCGAGTTGTTGTGAAACTGCAGATACGGCGCACGCACGGCAAAGAGGTTTTGCACCGGTTCATCAGGCAGACCGGGCAAGCCAGGCAAACGGATCACGACCCGATGAAGCCCTCCGTACTTCATGATGCGCACCGTCCTGATTTCTTCGAGACGTGCCTCCACTGTCTCGATGATGTCACTATAAACCCCTCCAGAACCGCTGTGGGTGATCCGTTTTCCGCTGCCATCCAGATAGATAAGTTCAAAGAGTTTGTCGCTCGGTGCATGGGAAGGGTGGTATAGCAGAATGCTTTGCGGGTGGGATAAAGGAACAGGTGATGGAGCAGGAATCTCTACCATGTCTTTGTTGTAGATACGCGAACCACCACCGCTGTCATTGGCTGCGTGGATCAGATCATACCGTACATTATCCACGTAGAAGGTCATGTTCCTTTGGAACGGGATTTCCATCTCTTGCACCATTCCTACGGCCAGATCGAAAACCAGATCGACAGATGTCGAATGCCAGAGGTGAGGGGCGGTCCCGAACCAGTAGCCTTCGGTGGTGAACCGGTTAACGGTAAAAACATTGATGGATGCCTGTGTTTGCGCGTCATACAGGCCGGTTCGCAACATCCGCCAAGTGCCACCAGTTATCTCCAGATCAAAACGGAAGGATGGCCGGTTGTTCTGCAACTCGACGAGCCGATCTGTGGATTGCGAGAATGCCAGTTGCGTCTCGGCTTCCGAGAGCGGACGCAAGTCCGGATGATAAAACTGGGCAGGAGCGTTACGGTGGGTTGATCCGCGTACCCGAGCCAGAGGTGAAGGATCCCAAGCATGCCCGATCCGCTTCAATCGCAATGAAACGTCATCCAGTTTGATGGTCTGTCCGCCTTCCAGCCGATGCACGGTGTAAGGCGGAGTCACGATTTCCCGGACTGAGGATGAGGGATACTTGATCGTGATCCGGCCTGAATTGGTGATGATGGTAAAAACAGGCGGAGGGATGGTTTTGGGATCGGGCTTCAGCGAGGATTTTGGTGGATCAATTTTTCCCGCATAATCACTCCCCTTCCTCACTGCATCCGGCGGACTGTAGAAAGGCGGCAAAGCCGTCACCGCCAGGTAGACGATGACGAGAGCGGACAAGAGCAAGCAGGCGACTCCGGTAAACAAGGGCCAGCGTCTCGGCCGCCTTGCTGGAATCGGGTGCGTGGTTTCCATGGATGCGGCACAGCATGGTCCAACGGGCTTCCGATTCAAGTCGCAGTTAGACCTGGTAAAACTGATTCACGCAGCCGAAGACAGACGATTGCCCGGCAGGCTACAGACGGGGATTTTTGGTTTCCTTGCGTCGATCCTCGAGATGTTTGCTGATGTCTTCTTTCAGCTTCCCGAACTCCGCCTTTTGCTCGGCGGTCAGTTCTTTCTCTACCTCCACATTCGCGCGGCGGATCACTTCGAAGACATCGTGCAGCGTATCCCGGCGGATTCCGCGCAGCTCCTCACCTGCCAGTTCAAACGTAGGCCGGAGCTTCTGCTCCTGTTCTGGAGTCAGCTTGAGCCGTTTCTTGTAGAGACGATACGTGGCCACCGGCCAGTTGTCGTTTTCGCGGGCGATCTTTTTGACGGCCGCCACGGTCAGCACAGCGCCTGTTACCATGCCGACGACAAAAAGTGCGATCAGCAAAGCTGCGATCTTCCAATGGCGTAAAAAACTCATGGCTCCAAGACTGATCCCAAGACGCTATCCGTCATTCGCACCATGTCCTGACTGTCGCTGGCGATGGCCGAGTAACCGAAACCGACCGTCACCAGCATGATGGCCAAAGCCACACCGAGGAAGCGCAGGGAAAGCTTTTCCCAGATGACTTCGAGCGAAGGGGCGTTTGTCTTGGGCCAGTTCGCTACCACACGCGTGGCAAAGCCCAGCGGCATCTCCGGCTCGGCGGCTTTTGGAGCCTGCCGGGCCAGCTTCACCAGCTTTTCCCAGTTCTCTTTTTCTGCACTCATGACTTCACTTCTTTTTACCCCGCTCGAGCTCGGCGAGATGTTTTCGCAATTTTGCCCGTGCCCGGAAAGCCCGGACTTTCACCATTGAGGCACCCCAACCCGTCAGTTCGCTGATCTCGGCCACCGACTTCTCTTCCAAGTCCAGCAACTGGATCACCAAACGGTCTTCGGGCCCCAGACAATCGAGCAGTTTGCCCACCAGTTCATTCGCCGCCATCGTCTGCGATGGATGCGGTTCGTTCTCGCTCTGGATCACCGCGTCCAGCACTTCCGCTTCCGTCTCGTTCAAGTCCGCCCAGCGGAGTTCCGGTCGCCGCTTATGGAATCGCAACGAATCCAGACACGTGCTCACCGCCACCCGCGATACCCAATGCTCGAAGGGCACTGCCCCGCGATACTGGTCCAGATTCGCGAACATCTTCAAAAAAATCTCTTGGGCCAGATCTTCTTCCGCCATCCGACGAGGCAGGTGCGCCCGCACGATCTTGATCACCAAGGGATAAAGATGCGCCACCAACTGTCGCGCGGCCTCTTCATCCCTCGCCCGGACACGCTGGAGGCAGGCCGCTATATCTAGCGTCTCATCAGCCATATGCGACCTGTCCCAAGCATGTGCCCATAAGAAATGACGTCTCTCCGGCGGGGCGGTTACGGGGAAAGTTTGATGGAAAAGCGCAAAGCGTCAATGGAGCGGTGATAAACCATCCTCGGTAGAACGGCGCAATGTCCGGAAAGTTCGGCCTTTTCTACCTACCTCTTCTGCAAAAGCTCCGCCAAGTAACTGCCCGGCTGGAGAGCCATCGGTTTCCGATCCCGATAAATTTCGATCTCCTTGCCCACCAAGATCACATCCGTGCCTGCCGGTAAACCGAGATACGGCACCATGCGAAAACCATGACGCAACGCCGCTTCATAGAGCGACACCTTGCGCAACTCCTCCACCACGCTGTGATTGTGCGTCTGGTCCAGGCAACCGAAGAACCAGCCCGAATCCTTCTCCACCGGTTCCGAGCGGCTGAAGAACAGCGGCTTCTCGATGGAGAACCGCGAACAGATGATCGCAGACGTTTGTAACGATGGGATCGTTAGCTCCTCTTTCACCCCAATGCTTTCCGCGATGGATTTCTGGATGAACAGATGCTGCAAGCTCTGCGAAACACCCGGCACGAACTGGATCGGTGAACTGGAGAAATCGGGTTCAGAGAAGGATAGATAATTATCCACTTCTGGCATCACCTTCAGGATGCTCCAGCCGAGCTGCACATGCTGACCCGGCGCGAATACCTTGCCCGCTTGCACAGACGATTCCAGCCAGTCGATGAACCAGCGCGTCGTCCCCGCCTGCACCAGCACATCATCGCACTCGATCAAAAATTCTTTGTGCCCGAATTCACCGCACCGTGTCGTTTTCGTAAGCATGTCGATTGTCTGCAAGCATACTGAAACCTGCCCGGGCATACAGTCATTTGCATTCTTCCCATTGCGGACCAATCTTTCAGGCGATTATCGCTATGCACATACTTTCTCCATTGCGCCCTGGCGGCAGTGAAGCACGGTTTTACCAAGGCCGCCACGCCAGTCTCACCATCGAGCGTCCTGCTAGTGATGTCGTCGTGCTGCGCTTTACGGGCCGTGATGTCGGCGAGTTTGGCGATACACCCTTTCGCGAACTGGAGCGAACCATCGGTGAAGTGCTGATGGTGGAGATCTTCGTGGATGCCCGCACAACCGCCGGTGCGTCTCTTGATGTCAGTGCGGACTGGGCGCAGTGGATGATCACGCATCGTGACCGCATCCGCCGCTTGAACATCCTGTGTGGTTCCCGCTTCATCGAATTGACGGCGGGCTTCGTGCAACGATTCACCCAATTCGGTTCACGGATGCGAATTTACACGGAGGCAGCGGCGTTTGATGAGGCGTTGGGGCAAACAGGGAAAAGGGGACTAAGTTAGCGCGTTCTAACGAACGTGGTCACGATCCAAACGGTTGCCGCCTGACATCAGCCGGCCCTACCCCGCGAAAGCAAAAAGGCGGCTGAATAATCAGCCGCCTTGATTTGTAAAATTGCACCTTTGTGGTCGGCTTCTTCTCCTTACGCCAGCAGATAGGTAGAAGCAAACGGTGTCGCGCCAGTGGTCTTGCGGATGCTGCGTTCGGGATTCGCGGCGAGATGTTCCACGATGTGGAAGACGGTCTCGATGTCGTTCTGCGCGCTGATGCCTTCCGCAAGCTGCTGCACGGTCCAGCCTTTGCCGCGGTTATCCATGAAGTATTGGATGAGCTTCGTCTGGATGTTCAGCACAGCGGTCGCGGCTTTCTTGCCGGATTCCACGCCTGGCTGGTGGTAGGCGTTGATGTTTGCGAGCGTGGCGTAGTAGCCGACAGCTCGTTCATACAGCGCGATGAGCACACCGATGCTGAAGGCCGAGCAATCCTTCACGGTGAGTGTGATGGATTCGCGGTCTTTCTCGAAGAGCGCGGTGCGCGTGCCGAGCAGGAAGCCTTGCAGATAATCACCTGACGTCACGTTCGGCTCCACGAAGAGGGATTGGCCATCGCGATCTTTCAGCACTTGCACGAAGGTCACGAAGAAATTGTGACGGCCGTCGCGAAGCTGTTGCACATACGCGTGCTGATCGGTGGAACCTTTGTTGCCATACACGGCGATGCCCTGGTTCACGACTTTGCCATTGAGATCATGCTCCTTGCCGAGCGATTCCATGATGAGCTGTTGCAGATACTTGGAGAACAGCTCGAGACGGTCCTTGTAAGGCAGGATGACCATGTCCTTCGTCGTGGCACCGGTGTCGATGTATTTCCAGATGAGCGCGAGTTGCGCGGCGGGATTCGCCTTCACATCGGTGGAGCGGGTGACGGTATCGCAAGCCTTGGCACCGGCGAGGAGGCCATCGATATCGAGGCCTTGCAGTGCGGCGGGCAAAAGGCCCACGGCAGAAAGCTCGCTCGTGCGGCCGCCCACCCAATCCCACATGGGGAAGCGGCGCAGCCAGTAACCATTCGTGGCGACTTTATCGAGTTCCGAGCCGACACCCGTGACGGCCACGGCGTGGTCTTCAAATTTCAATCCCGCACGGGTGTAAGCTGCGCGCGCCTCGGACATGCCGTTGCGCGTTTCCTTGGTGCCGCCTGATTTCGAGATGACGACGGCGAGCGTCTGACCGAGCTGGCCATCGAGTTGCGCGAGGACTTTGTCGATGCCATCGGGATCGGTGTTATCGAAGAAGAACGGGCGCAGTTTGTCGGCCTTCGGCTGGCTGAGGGCGTTGGCGACGAATTGCGGTCCGAGCGCGGAACCGCCGATGCCGATGATGAGCACGTTCTTGAACGCACCATTGGCACCGCGCGTTTCACCGCGATGAACGACCCCGGCGAAATCTTTCACGGCCTTGAGCGTGTCATCGATCTCCTTCTTCAACTCGGCGTTCGGCGCGAGATCGGAATTGCGCAGCCAGTAGTGACCCACCATGCGCTTCTCATCGGGATTGGCAATGGCGCCTTTCTCGAGTTCTGCCATCGCTTTGAAAGCGCCTTGGATGGGCGCGCTCATGCGGGAGAAATAATCGTCCGCAAAGTTCATGCGGCTCAGATCGAGGGAGAGGCCGATGCTGGGAAACTCTGTGTAATGCTGCTGGAAACGCTGCCAAAGCTGCTCGTTCGTCTTGTTCATAGCGATAAAGATGAGGCGAGCATACGCCTGCTTCTGCCCGGACGAAACAACGAAGTTTTCACGGAAATCATGAATGGTTTTACAACCACAGATGGACACAGATACACACAGATTGGGGAAATCTCTTAGCAGAAAGGAGAAAAACTACGGTTCGCTCAAGGTTGCTTAATAGACTGCTTTATCTGTGTTAATCTGTGTCCATCTGTGGTTAACCCATTCCAAACGTGCCCAAGTCTTGTAGTCCGGTCATGGTTGCATCTGTGGTGTGTTCCGCTAAAGTGCGGTCATGGTAGCGTTATTAATAGCCTTGGGAGTGTTGCTGGGCATCGCCCTCATCATCGGACTTTACATCATGGGCGTTTACAATGGGCTCGTGAAACTGCGACAGGCCGTGCGCAATGCGTGGTCGCAGATCGATGTGCAGCTCAAGCGCCGCCATGACCTGATCCCGAATCTGGTCAACACGGTGAAAGGCTACGCCACACACGAAAAGTCCACGCTGGACGCCGTGATCAGTGCTCGGGCGAAAGCTACGAGCGTGAATGTCACCGCTGGCACGGCCGAGCGGATGAAGGCAGAAGGGGAGCTTAGCTCCGCGCTGTCACGCTTGCTGATGGTCACGGAGAATTATCCGGCGCTGAAGGCGGACAAGCAGTTCATCATGCTCCAGGAAGAGCTGACCAGCACGGAGAACCGCGTGGCCTTTGCCCGCCAGTATTACAATGACAGCGCGCAACAGCATAACGTGGCGGTGCAGACCTTTCCGGCGGTGCTGATCGCGGGCATGCTGGGCTTCAAGGAAGAGCCGTTCTTCGAAGCGCCTGCTGAGGCGAAGAACGCGCCGACAGTGCAGTTCTAATTGGTACGGAATGATTTTCATCAAGAGCGTTGAAGGCGTTATGCCTTCAACGCTTTTTTGTTTTCTATGGCCCGGAGGGCCAAAAGATTCTTAGCAGCGGCTTTTAAGCCGCTGTGCAGCACGAGTAAAACACGGTCACGTAGTGACCGAAGATGGGTTGTCTCTTGCGTCGCTAACGCGACGCTTACTCATTAATGATAGAGTCGGCGGCTTGAAAAGCCGCCGCTAAGAATCTTTCGTGCCTAGAGGCGCGGAATGCTTTGAGATCAAATACTTTGAAGACTTCCACTCCACACTCAGTCTGAATCTCAGACGCTGGTAAAGCGTTGGGGAACTTCTTCCCCGTTTTCCGCTTGCCTGCCGGCGTTGTTTTGAAAGTAAATCCACACCATGAAAGCCCGCCTTCTTCTTGCCTTAACTGCACTCATCGCCTGTTCCTTCACCGCTGCTGCCGCTGATCTGCGTCTCGGCATCGTCGGCACGGACACCTCGCATGTGCCTTCTTTCACCAAGATCCTGAACGATCCCAAAGCCAAGGATCATGTGGAGGGTGCGAAGGTCGTGGCCGCCTTCAAGGGCGGCAGCAAGGACATCACGAACAGCTGGATGCGCGTGGACAAATACGCGGATGAGATCTCTACCCAATACGGTGTGAAGATCTACGACAGCATCGAGGAACTCTGCAAGAACGTGGACGCGGTATTGCTCGAGAGCCTTGATGGCCGCCCGCACCTCGCCCAGGCCACGCCAGTCATCAAGGCGGGCAAACCCCTTTTCATCGACAAGCCGATGGCGGCTTCCTTGAAGGATGCCTTGGCCATCTTTGAACTGGCCAAGAAACACAAGGTGCCGGTGTTCAGCGCGTCCTCGTTGCGTTTCGGCAAGGAGACCATCGCCGTGCGCAATGGCAGCGTCGGCAAGGTGCAGAGCGCAGAAACGACCAGCCCAGCGCACATTGATTCTACACATCCTGATCTTTTCTGGTATGGCATCCATGGCGTGGAATCCCTCTTCACGGTGATGGGCACCGGTTGCGAAACCGTAGAGCGCACCACCACGGCCGATGGCAAGATCCAGGTGACCGGCACGTGGAAGGGTGGTCGCAAAGGCACCTTCACGGAGAGCAAGGCTTACGGCGGCAAAGCCATCGGTGAAAAAGGCGAGAGCCCCGTGGGTAAATATGATGGCTACGCCGCGCTCGTGAAGGAGATCGTGCCCTTCTTCCAGACTGGCAAAGCACCCGTCCCGATGGAAGAGACGATCGAGATTCTGGCCTTCATGGAAGCTGCAGATGCCAGCAAGGCCGCCGGTGGCAAGCCGGTGAAGATCGCGGACATCATCAAGGCGGCGAAGAAGAAGTGAGCGGTTTTTCCCGATTGGGGCACTGAAAATCCACACTTGCCAAATGGGCGGGCTTATGGCTTCTTTGCTGCCCCTGTTCGTGAAGTGCGCGGTTAGCTCAGTGGTAGAGCATCACCTTGACACGGTGGGGGTCACAGGTTCGAACCCTGTATCGCGCACCATTTCCATTTCTTAGCACGCAAATCCTGAAGGCGTTTACCAGGCGGGCATTACCGGAAACCACCGGCACCCGGCGGCAATTTGCCACCCATCTTGCCGATCATCTTCTGGAACTTGCCCATCTTCTTCAGCATCGCTTGCATCTGCGTGAAGCGTTGCAACATGCTGTTCACCTCCGCCACGGAAACGCCACTGCCCTTCGCGATGCGTTGACGCCGGCGCGCATTGAGGATTTGCGGATGGCGACGTTCCTTCAACGTCATCGCGCAAATCATGCCCTCCATGCGGCGGAACTCTTTTTCACTCTTCGAGAGGTCCGCACCCTTCACCATGTCTGCGCCACCGGGCAGAAGTCCCACGAGCGATTCCAGCGAACCCATCTTTTTCATCTGGCGAAGCTGATCCAGGAAGTCTTCGAGCGTGAACTCGCCCTTCCGCATCTTCTCTTCCAGCTTCTTCGCCTCGGCTTCATCAATGGCTTCCGCTGCTTTCTCCACGAGTGACACCACGTCACCCATGCCCAAGATGCGCGATGCCATACGTTCCGGATGGAACGGCTCGAAATCATCTAGCTTCTCACCCACGCCCGCGAATTTGATCGGCTTGCCCGTGACGGACTTGAGGCTCAGCGCCGCACCGCCGCGCGCATCACCGTCCAACTTCGTGAGGATCGCCCCCGTGATGTTCAACGCCTTGTCGAAGTGCGTCGCCACATTCACGGCTTCCTGGCCGGTCGCGGCATCCAGGACGAGGAGAATCTCCTGCGGCTTGATCAGATCGCGCAACTTCACCAGCTCCTGCACCAGCGGTTCATCGATCTGCAAACGGCCCGCCGTATCGAAGATCAGCGTGTTGCGATTATTCGCTTTCGCGAATTCCAGCGCACCTTTCGCGATCTTCTGTACATCCGTCTCACCGCGCATCAGGAACACCGGGATGTCCAATTGCTTGCCGAGCGTCTCGAGCTGATCCATCGCCGCCGGACGATACACGTCGCACGCTACGAGGAGGGGCAGTCGCGCCTGCTTCACGAGCAGTTTCGCGAGCTTGCCGCTGGAAGTCGTTTTGCCTGAGCCATGCAGACCCACCATCATGATGTTGGCGGGATTGCCGCTGATATTCAGGCCGGCGTTCGTATCGCCGAGCAGCGTCACCATCTCATCATGGATGAGCTTGATGATCTGCTGGCCGGGCTGGACGCTCTGGATGACCTGCTGGCCGATGGCCTTCTCCTTCACCGATTCGATGAAGTCCTTGGCCACCTTGAAGTTCACGTCGGCGTCGAGCAACGCCATACGTACATCGCGGAGGGAATCGGAGACATTGGACTCCGAGATCTTGCCCATGCCGCGCAGGTTGCGAAAAACATTCTGCAGTTTGCCGGTCAACGAATCGAACATGGGGGCGAAAATAGGGGAGGAACGACGGGTTGACAAGCGCGCGGGTGTTTGGCTTAATTCGCGTCCCCTCGCAACAGGGGACAGATTGGCACGGTAGAATACCCAAGTGGCCAACGGGGGCAGACTGTAAATCTGCTGGCTCACGCCTTCGATGGTTCGAATCCATCTTCTACCACCACTCTCCTTCTACGTATCCGCCGAGTTAACGAGGCGGAACAGATTTTCGTCCAGTCGTAGCCATGGTCGTAAGACCGCGCTAACCAAACCTTGAGGCTCAGATCCGCCAATAGCAGAAACATGGAAACCTAAGCGCTTCCGATAAACGCCCTCTTCATAACTCATACTTCATACATTCCCCCGAAGTGGCTTTCTGCTTGGTTTGCTCCGCCCGGCAACCCGTTCAAGGCGTCCTGTGCTACGGCACTCTAGCCTCCGGCCTCAACCTCCCAAACCCAACCCTCGCCAGCCACTCCACGCCAATAAATCGTAATCGTCCTCGATTCCTAAAAACCTCAGACTCAAAACGCCGACCATCAGCAGAAACGCAGCCGAAGAACAGAGAATGCCCGTCTAGGCACGTTGCCTCTTCTCCCTCTCCTCTAACGAGGAGAGGGCTGGGGTGAGGAGTGAGCGCGCCGAGCGTCATTAATACGCCCAGCGCCTTCCCTTTCTTCATTCACCATTCTTACTTCTGCGTTCCTTAAAAGGAACTATGTCAAAGAGCAATGAAACCACCCGACCCCTGTGAGGCATCGTGTTCTCCCCCTCTACGATTGAGAGTTCAAATTCAGCAAGTGTCCAAGACCCGGCTGGTTCCGCAGTGAGTACTAGAGATTCCCCGACCTCATTCTTGGTCAGCGTCCCTTTCCCCCTCCAGCTTACGAGCCCCAATCCACACGCCCGACACACCCACAGATCCTACCCTGAACCCGGTGGGGCAAAGCTGCCGCTTTGCCCTAACTAATTCCCCACAACTGCCCCACCGAACTTCAGCAGAGACCCCGAAGCAAGAATCGCACTTCGCCCCTCTCACCTCGCACGTCTCCATGATGCTTCCATAAGGAATTGCCAAACGATTCCAACGAACCATTGGGGGGAGGATTTTTGAACTTTCCCTGTCCCTGACCTGAAACATTAGACCAGAAACCTGAAACTTCTCTTTGCCCCTTCCTTTACCAGCAGCGAGCTGCCAGCGGGGAAAAGAATATCAAAATCTCCGCAACTGACAATCATATTATCTGAAATTGATTTTCATTTTATCTAATCAATTGCAGCCCAACAAATTCCCGATGCAAATTTCTGACCGCGGAAAGCCCGCCAGTGTGACCTGCCACTAATCCCACCACAAAAAGAACTGCTTCGCTTTCTTCAACTGCGTCGCCGCATTTGCCACTGTCCCCGCCCCTTGATCCACAAAATCCGGACACAGATCATAAAATAGCTGCGCCACCTTCTTGCTGTTCTTTAAGGCTTCCGTGAAACGCCCCGCGATGAAATCTGCACCCGCTCCCGTTATCACAAACGGAAACTCCAGCTCGATCTCCTGCAATCGCCGAATGATTGCCGAGTTCGTCAGCGAATCGTTCGGCGCACTCGTCTGCATGAACGCTACCGCCTTCGCCCATGAATTCGTCGGCAACAACCCCAACCGCGTGCGATCATGATCCAGCGCCAGCAAGTAGACTCCTTTGCATCGTAGCGTGAACTGCTCTTTGATGAGCAGCTCATCGATCGCTTCTTTCGAAGCCGCTAGGGAAACTCCTCCCGCCCGATCATCGAAAACCGGTTTCGGCTCCGCCTTCAACTTCTTGGCCAAACGCGCCACGTGCTCTTGAAATTTCGGTGCTGTTGCTGCCTCGCTGAAATCAGGTGGCGCTGGCTCCTTGGCTGGTGCTCCTCTGAACACTTCCTTCATCTCCTCCTGGATCACCGGCAGCATCTTTTCCAGTTTGTATGATTCCGCCAGGATGTTCTTGCCGCGCCGGTCATTCAGGTTGGGATTCGCCCCTTTGCGGATCAGCCACCGTACCAACTCCTCATCCTCCAAATAAACCGCCTTGCTCAAAAAACAATCTCCGTCATTCGACTCTTCTGCTCCCAAATTCGGATCAGCCCCGTGCTCTACCATCACCCTGATAGCCCTCGCTTCTTCCTCCTCATTACTTATCATGGAAAGAATCATCCCTCCTTGATACATTCGCACATTAGGATTCTTCACCTTAAGATACATCGGTTCGACCTCTTTCCACGGCTTCTTCTCTTCCAAAGCCTCGATGACCGGCAACCAGTCCAGATTCACCTCATCCGATCCCGCCTTGCGAAGAATATTGATCACCGCCGTCCGGTCCGGTGGTGCCGCCATGGCAAACATCAACGGGGACCAACCCGATGGCGTGCGTGCGTTCACATCCGCTCCCGCTTTGAGGATCAATTCCACTATCTCATCGGCATGCTTGTTTGTGCGCAAGGTCGAAGAACCCACCAGCCGTGGATCATCCTGATATTGCGCCATGTCTTTGATGTCGATCTGCTCCAGCTTCCCACCCTCCGTCGCCTTCATCAGGGCTGTGCATCCCGTATCATCCCGCAGATGTACATTCGCCTTGGCCTCCAGCAACGCCTTCACGATGCCGATCTTCCCATGTGCCGCTGCTTCCATGAGATAACTCTCTTGAAAATTAGGATCCTGATAATCCGGATCGGCTCCCATCCCCAAAAGCAACCGCGCGATTTCCACTCTATTGTTCATCACCGCTCCACCCATCGCTGTGAAACCGTCCTTGTGCCCATTCGGATTCGCTCCGCTCTCCAGCAGCGTTTGCACCAACTTAGCATCTCCTTTGCCTACCGCCACCCTCAACGCCGTATCTCCACCTGACTTCGAATTCACCTTGGCCCCCGCCGCGATCAATGCCCTCACCACCTCATGATGCTTCCCACGGATCGCATGATGCAGCGGTGTCTCCCCACCGCCCTCGCTCGGCATGATGAAGCGGTCCTTCGCCTTGTGATCCGCCCCCGCCGCCAGCAGCTGCTTCACGATCTCCAGATGTCCCCCCATCGCCGCATGCATCAAAGGCGTTCGGTTGGAATACCCTTCTTTATCTTCGTGCTTGGCGTTAACATTGGCTCCTTGGGCGATGAGTTCCTTCACTTGTCCCGCATCCCCAGCATTGATGGCGACCACCAGTTGCTCGTCATTGTTCATGGCTGAACCCCTAACTCGCAGAATCAGCCACCACAAACAAGCACATTCCCCGTTCTAGAAGCGGTTTCATGGTGGATTGGCTTACAACTTAAAACGCTTTTCCCAAAACTTTTCCGCTCCGTCATATGACCGTAACTCATCCCCGCCACCTTTTTCCCGCGAACTATCGAACTTCGCGGACCTCTTGAGCTACCCGCCCACGGTCCGCCCGTTCATCAAGGAGTGTGATTCATTCAGTGCGGAAGGCCCGTCCCTCCGCACTGCCCTGTACGCGTCTCGCGAAGTGCAGAACTTTGATTCGTCTCAGTGGTTTTCTCATTCACGGTTTGAGATGCACTCCTTCCACATCGATCTTTCGGATCACACTGATCACATAGTTTGACGCTGCCGAGTTCGTGAACGTTTGCGCAAAGCGAAGCAACTCTGGCACGACAGGCAGCGCATTAGTCCCTACGTTTTCAAAAGGGCCCATCCCGGAATGGCAGAGCGAAGCATCGCCCGGTCTTAGTTCCCGCAGCAGGATTTGCAACTCAGGTCCCGGCCCATTGATCCGCACGATCGTTTCCGCCAGCGTTGCCTGCAGTCCGCGGTTTTGGTTCATTGGATTGGCGAGACGCGCTTTAAGCTCCGGGACATATGCCTTGGCAGCCGGACCAAATTCACCGATCGTCCGGATATCCCTGAAATGATCGTGCATCGCCTTGCTCTGAGCCGGGAAACCGCGCACCAAAGCAGGCAGTACCAGCTCCGGTTGCTTGCGGATGGTGCCGAGCAGATGAACCAGCCGTTCACGCTCCCTTTGATCGTTCGTGTTCAACCCCGCCAAAATTTCCGGGATCAACACTTCTGCCCCCGAACCGAATTCCATCAATAACCTCGCGGTGATCTCTTCCCGCATTTGTTGATGGTTGAACCAGTAGACCGCCGAAGGATGATCAAACCGTTCCATGTACCAAGCCGTGATCTGGGAATCGCGGCGGCAATGCTCACGCCAGAGAAACCAGACCGCGTTGGTGCCGAACTGTTTCAAAGCCACCGTCGCCGGATCACGCGCGAACTCCTCCTCATTCATCACCCAGATGGCGTCCATGGATTTCACCTCCGCATACCACTCCTCCATCGTCTTGCCCTGATACTTCGGCTGCATCGCATAACGAGCAGTCTTGATGCCCAGCACGATCAGACAAAGCAGAACAAACATGGCGATGAACCGCCATAAAATCTTGCGGTTTGGCACGACCGGCATGCTTGTTGTGCTTGGGCTGGATGCCATATCGGAACTAAGGAGTTTCTTGCTCTCGCCTTGTGGAAAGCATATTCGTGACTGGTGCCTAGGCGCAGAACCTACCGTGTGCCGTCTGCATAAGCCAGCGTGGAGCATCCGGCGTTCTTGAAAATCCCTCTACCCTCCCTCACAATGCTCCCGACCCATGGAAGACACCGGCCTATCATCCATCCGTCCCAGAAGTAAGCTCCGTCTCTTTTCTTTTGCTTGCTGGGGTGTGCTTTTCATCGTGGCGGGAGTGGCCATCTACCTCGTATTGACGGCGCGCCCCGCCTACTACAGCCCCGCCGCCCAAGTGCGGAAGAATGATGACTATGAGAAGAAGCTGAAGCCTCTGCCCGTCCAGATGAAAGCAATTGTTGCATCTCCGGCCTCACCGCCAAACGTCACCCTCTCCACCAACCAGGGCGAACTTCGCATCGAATATCCTGCCCAGAGTCAGGTCACCAGTGCTGTGCTTGATTTCACTGTACACCACGTCGATGGCGGGGCGATCGCCCGTCTGGGTGATACCACCTTCCGGTTGAAACGCATCGGTACCGCTTGGGCACCGCCCGGCACCAACCACTCTTGGGGCACCTATTTGCCCGCACGGTTTTACGATGCCGACCTCAAGCCTTTGAGTGACGCCGATGTATCACCTGATCTGCCGAAGCAGTGGGAGCGGCAAATCCAGGTTCGCGACAACTATCCGCACTACCGCTTTGACTTTGAGATATTGGGTGGCGAGTGGAAAATGCTGAGTGCAAGTTTCCATGATGCGCGGACCCAGGCAACGCTCTCCTCCGGCTGGAGCGGCCAGGAATGGAAGCACGGCTACAAATACGAAGCAGGGCTGCAGTTATGGCATCTTGCACCGGTGGATCTGATCGTGGATCTGGCCGCTGCCCCGGTGGAAATGGAAGAGATCGAGCCGCGCATGGGTGCCAGTTTCCAGGTCGGCGGCGCCTATTACCACCTTGTCTTCACCGGAGATGGTCTTTCCGGCGGTTCCTACGGCTCCGGCTCAGATGGTAAAAAAGCGTATTTCAATCTGCCATTGAACCAGCCGAAACCGTCCTCAAAAAGAATGTGTCTTCATCTACCACTGCGATGTGTCTGCCTCGCATAGGCCCTTCGAGCTGGAATATCTGGATGCCGCCGGAAAGAAGATCGAGACCGCCGGCGGCGGCAGTTCCTCCAGCCAGATCATCCAAGGCCTGCGGGGTGATCTGGCAAATGTCCGAAAAATCCGCGTGCGCAAATTTCTCAGCGGCCATCGCGTGGTTCTCCATCTGCCGGGGCTTCCGGAACTGCCGCCGGGGAACCAGAATGTGGACAACCTCTTCCGCGTCCGTGCGCCGATGCTGAAATTTGAGCGCGAGTATGAACAGGCGGAGTATATCCGGCGTATCACCCAGATGGACCTGGCCCACATCTCCACGCCTAATCTCCCGTCCGGCACCTATCCGCGCTGGTTCACCAACGCCACCCCCGTGGAAGTGCTGGAGGACTACGCCCTCATCATGGGTGTGCCGGGGCAGCTCTATGCCAACCCCGAAAAACTGGTGATTGAAAGAGGCCAGCTCCCTTGGCCGCTCGAACTGCGGGAGAAACTGCACAAACTGTGGGGAAAAATCACCGGTCCATGAAATCTTTGATGCTCCGTGTCAGTGGACACCATGCCGCACCCTGCATTACATTCCCTCCATGATCATCCGTTACTGGTGCCCAGGCTGTCACACCTTGCATGGAGAAGGTGCTGTGCGTCAGCCAGGTGTGCCTGGTGGTCCGGTCCGCTGTGCAGTCAGCGGCGCAGTGGTGACGTTACGTGGTGTGGCGGATGACCCAGATGACGTGGATTACGGCAAACCCCGCTGTCGCATCTGCCTCGCGGAAATCCAGACTCCGGCCGCACCCTGCCCGGAATGCGGCACACCACCCGTCTGACATTTCTTACGGCTTCAGGAAAAACACATACGGATTATCCACGCGCCCGCCGCTGCTCACGATCACTGCGCGCCCACTGCCCGTCGTCCCCGCACTATTGATACCCACGATCGTGCTCTCCGTATTCACCGTCGTCAGCACGGGTGCACCATCTTTGCCAGCCGTTGCGGCTGTGAACTTCGTTTTATACGAAGTCACCGAATCCACAGAACTGATTGCGCCCGTCGCCTTGTGCGATGACGTCGTTTTGGAACCATTGTTCGTCAACTGTTGGGGCGCGCTCCAATTACCTTTTCCATCGAAGCGCGACATATACAGCTCCAGATCCTCCGGGTCATAACCGCCTGTTTCCGAGAACGCCGCCGTCAGCACGAGTTGCCCGCCCGCCAGCGTCGCCACCTGCCAGTTGGCCACCAAGCCCGGCCCGCTCTTCGGTGCGATGATGTTCACGAAATCGCCCAGCTCACCATCCGTGATCGGATACGCCCGCACACATTGCTTCTCCGATTTCTCCGGCGCGCGGATCAGCCATTCCTTCCCGTTCGCATCCAGTGCGAGCACCGGCGGATTATTGAAGTTGTTATACGTCTGATACTTTTCAAACATGTATAACGTGGAGAACTTCTTCCCGTCCCAATGCCGGATGCGATTTCCCGTCTGCTGATCAGACGGCCCGTCCTTGATGCCTTGGTCCTCGCCCACGAAATGCGCGATCCCCTCCGCATCCACATAACCGCGCAGATTCATCAAGCCATCCTTCTTGGGCACCGTGTCCTCATACTTCACGTAAATACCCTTCTTGCTCATCTCCGCCTGCTCTTCCTTGGTCACAATGGGTGGCGGTATGAGTATATCCTTCACCACGCTGTTTGCGCCGTTCAACGTCGCCTGCCGCACGAGCCCTGCGTAAGTCGCCGATCCCCAGCCCCGGATCTTGATACCTTCCTTCGTCATCTGGCCCCAGACGATGTGCGCGACACCCTTCGGGTCCACCGCTGCGAACCACGAATAAGAAGGCACTTTGTCATCACCAAGTGCTTTGCGATTAGACCAAGTGCCGCCCTCCAGGCAGCGGTAGACGATCCGCCCGGCCGCATAACCTCCCGGCCCATCCAAAATCTCATTGGCCCCGATGTATTTCCACACGCAATAGATACGGCCCGCGCCATCCTGCACCAGCCGCATGTAGCTCGCCGAATGCCCGGATTCATCATCGCTCAGGTTCTTCACCTCGCTCCACGTCTTGCCGTTATCCTTGCTCGTGCGGTAGTAGAGATACTCCGGCTTCCCGTAGGCGGGCCGCTCTGTATAGACGCTGTGGATTGTTCCATCCGCCCCCACCAGCACATCCGTGTAAGTCGCCAGCCCAGAGCTGGAGAGCTTCACCATCTTGTCCGCCGCTGCTGCAGCGGCACCACCGCCTCCTCCGCCCCCGGATGCAGCCGCATTGGCCGGTGAACGGTCACAACCCAGCAAGGTCAAGGCGAGGAAGGCAACGGCACAAGTCTTGGCAATGTATTTCATGGCGATAGGATGACGCGTATGTCAGCCTGAGCATTCATTGGCTGAACGCAGCCGTAGTTTTGCTTCGAAAACCTCTCTTGTCCATACTGTCGTGCCGGCAGAAATAGTTTCAGACTATCCTTTCTGATGAAAGGTTAGGAGTGTTTCTAGGAGGTCATCACTTCCATTGCGTGTGGAGAGGTCCGGGGGTATCGTTCGCTTATGTCGGATCTGACGCGCAAACCACCGGTCATCCCGGATGAAAACATTCCCGTGCATCATGATGCCCGCGCCCCGCATCCAGAATCCACGGAATCGCCGGATGGCCGTAACTTCAAGCTGCACCCCTTGAGCGGTCTGTTGCTGATTACGCTGGATAATCTATTCTGGGGCGCGGAAGCGATCTCGCTCGGGGTCGCCATTCCGGTGGTCGTCGTCTTGAGTTTTTCGATCACGCTGGTGGTGGTCACGTTCATCCAAAAATTTTTGGCGAAGAACACATTGGGGGTGAGCTTCACCAAGGCATTGTTTTGCGCGATCCTGGCCGGTATCCCCACCAGCATCATGGGGACGGCGTTTGGCGGGTTTGTCCTGCTCGCGTCGGGGTTGTCCGGATGGAAAAAGGGAAAGTGAGGCGCGGGATGACCGCTCGCTTCTCGCCCAATTCATTCGCCCGCCAAGCTAAAGGTCAGGCGCCTGCGGCCCCTTGGCCATCCACCCAGCGGACGGCATAGTGGATCAGCTCGGAGGCGGTCTTGAGGTCGAGCTTCTCCTTGATGTTCACGCGGTGGACCTCCACGGTCTTGATGCTGATGTGCAGTTCCGCCGCGATCTCACGCGTGCTGCGGCCCTGCCCGATGAGCTGGAACACCTCGAATTCGCGATCGCTTAACTTCTCCACGGGTGATGCGCTGCTGCGCCGGCCGGAGAACAGTTCCAAGATCTGCGCGGAAATATTTTGGCTCACGAAGATGCCGCCGCTCAGCACCTGCTGGATCGCGGTCATGAGTTTTTGGCTGCCTTCACCCTTCATCACGTAACCACGGCCGCCGGCGCGCAAGACGCGTTCGGCATAGATGGATTCATCATGCATGGAGACGACGAGCACCGGCAGGCCGGGCTGGAGGGCGTGCAAGTCTTTGATGAGTTCCAGACCATTACGGCCGGGGAGGGAAATGTCTGCGATGACGAGATCCGGCTTGAGACGCATGGCCGCTTCGACAGCCTTTGAAGCACTCTCTGCTTCACCACATACCTCGAGCGTCTCATCTGTGCGCACAAGCAAGGCAAGGCCCTGACGCATGATCGGATGATCATCCACAATCAGGATTTTTTTCTTCGCCTTTTCAGCGGCGGCCTTCTTGCTTTTCTTCATCGCGGATTCCTGTTCGTGCTTCATGTAACTGCTTGAGGCCGGTTTGCATATCGGCATTTTTTGCACGAAGGTGCCTCACCATTTTAACATAGTGATGGCAACGGAACGAGTATTAGAGGATTTCATCCGCGATGGCAAGTGCAGCGGTAGATGGGTACAAATAAGTGCTCCACCCCCTCCCTGCCATTTTAGCGGAGGAAGGAGTGGACCCTTTTGGCGTAGTGACAGGATTCTCTGTCTCCCGTCACACTAAATTCATCAAACCGTCGGCAGATGCTCGCGGTATTGGGTGGGCGACTGGCCGACGATGCGCTTGAATACGCGGTTGAAGTGCGTCAACGACTGGAAGCCGACTTCGTAAGCGATTTCACTCACCCGGAGGTTCGGATTAAGCAAGAGGTTCTTCGCCTTCTCGATGCGCACCCGGGAGACATAATCCGTGAAATTCAACCCCGTGTATTTCTTAAAGATCTTGCAGAAATAGAAAGTGCTCGTGTTCACCGACTTCGCCACCTGGCCGAGCGTGATATCCTCAGCCTGATGCTCGTGGATGAATTCCTTGGCCTTGCGAATCACTGGTGGCTCGGCATTCGCCTGCTGCAGGGCGATCTGGTTGCAGACCATGCTCAGATGCTCGGCGAAGATGCGCAAGAGGCCGAGAACCGCTTCATATTGCTTGGGCGGAACGACTTTCGTGCTGAAATAGGCTTCGCGCAATTCACCCTGGTCCACGGAGACATTCCAAGTTTTGATCTGGTCGGAAGCCTTGTCGAACTGCGCTTCCGTGGGCTTGCGCTTCATGATCTGGCCGGTCTGGAGGAAACCGATGATTTGATCGCCCAGCTTCACTGGTACGGCACTGTCACTCAGGCCGAGGGCGCAATTCACCGTGGCGGGGCCATCAGCGGCCTTCTCCGTCAGCTCCTGCTGCGTTTGCATACAGGCGGCGCAGGAACGGCTGTGACCGGCCATCAGGGAACAGAAACCGTTCTCATGACGATGGCGATAGAGGGGCAGTTGCCATGAATTCAGCGGTTGGAGCGTCATGGCCAGTCCCGTCGCGTCAGAAAAGGCGCGCTCATAATCCTGGTAGATCTGGGATTGCTGGAGGGCCTCAATCAGAAGTTTGTGCTGAGATTCGCTCAACGGAACTCCAGCCACGTTGGCGGGTGCGCCCAAACGACCGCCAGGCAGGGCAAGATTGGTTGCGATTTCGCGCTGATTGGTATGTTCTGTTGTTGCCATCACGAAACCAAATTTAGGGAATCCGCCAAAAAGCCGCAATTGGGCCACATCCTGAATTGTCCTATGGCATCTCCCTTACCCCACTAAGGGAATCCCTTATATGACAATTAACGGTCACAACTAAAAATCATGATCCAGAAATACATCTATCAAAAAACGCCGCTTAATTCAATAAATCTGAGTTTTCAGCCTGTTTTAGTGAAATCCACCCCGGCATCTGACTAAAGCGCAATTTCAAAATCCGGCAATTCCTGTGTATGCGTATTTTGTTGAAAGCACTTTTCCAGCTCAGTTGCTGCAAGCAAGGGATGTTAAGTTTTCAAAAACTGCTGCCGCGTTTTCTGCAACCGCGCGATGACAATTTCTGTCACACGCTTCATGATTTCATACCCTAGGGCAGGATCTTGCTCGCAACGCTCCCTTAGGCGAGTGCCGTAAAAGAAGATGGCATCCACCTGTGTTTTGGCTTCAGCTGAGAAATGCCAGTAATATGGCGGGAACAACCATGACCAGCCGAGAACATCGCCAGCAGCGAGAGTTTGGACGGGGACATGTTCATGCGGCGATCCTTCCGAAAACAATGTCACTTCTCCTGATTCCAGCAGGTAAAACCGGTTCGCGACATCGCCTTCTGCAAAGATCTTTTGTCCCGCGACAAATGAGCAGGGCATGGCGCAATCTACTAATGCGAGCAGATGTGACTCGTTCATCCCTTTCAGAAAAGGATGCGCCCGTAAACGATTCATCAAATCCGTAGATCCGGTGTCCACAAGAGCTGTTTTCATGGGGCAATTTCTACCGGATTAACTGCTCTTGCATCTCGTTCATTGCGAAATAACGGCTCGATTTTGCTATCCAGCAGCAAGAAATATTCGGCTTGGCAGAATTTCCCGTAAAATGTTTGGAACCAGCATATTAGCTCTTGTGCGAAATCACCCGTGCTCATTCGCTAACGCCACTTTCATTTGACACTTTCGCCCTTTTCCTGCCTAAGTGGATGCAGTTGATATGAACCGGGTAGCCGTAAAACAACAGAGCCAGTGCCTGACCTGCGGGACGATGTCCCAGCAGGCCCGTCATTGGGCCGTTCTCGGCAACCCGGGAGTGAAGTTCTAAGAAACTAAGACAAACTAAGAATTTTCAAAAACCCACGGTTGCCAGAACAAAGGCACCGTGGGTTTTTCATTTTTCCGTCTTGGGCTCAGCCCGGCGGGATGCAGTAACAGAAAGAAAAAAGTAGTAGTATGAAAAATAGAAGTAACATCAAACGGCTGGAGCCGAGGTTCGGACCTGACATCAGGTTCGCGCTGGAGCCCCGGACCACTCCCGAGGAACGGGAAAAGGAAAATGCGGAGTTCACGCGGTTGCGCGAACGGTTGCTGACCGCTTTGCTGGCTCAGACACCGGATAGCACCTACCGGCGGGACTACATCGAGAATGCCATCGGAGAAGCCGAGGCACTCGCCTGGGCCACGGCTCACCCGTTGCTGGTGTTCCCGGCCTTGGCCGAGGAAAAAGCCAATGAAGCCACTCAACGGGCCGAGCGGCAGGAAGGCATTCGCCGGAGAAGCGAAGGCCTTCTCCGCCGGGCCGCCTGACTGAGGAAAGAACGCGTATGTCGCAATTTGCCCAATGCGTACGTCCGGTGACATTCGTATCACGAATGCGTTTCAAACACTTTTCCCATTTGACGGTATGCGCGGTGCCCCGTAGCACTTCTCGCTCATGGACGCGCATGCCGTAATCCAACCGAACCCGCTGATGATGCTGCCCTTCGCAGCATTGCTCGGCACCATTGCCCTTGGACCGCTCTTCTTTGCCAACTGGTGGGGCAAACACTATCCGAAAGTCGCCTATGCCCTCGGGGCCATCACGCTGCTATACTATTTCTTCGGTCTCCATGCCGGCACCCGCGTGCTGCATGTGGCGCAGGAGTATGTCAGCTTCATTGCCTTGATCGGTTCTCTCTACGTCGTCTCCGGCGGCATCCATATCTCGGTGAAAGGTGAGGCGACTCCCTTCGCCAATGTCGTCTTCCTCCTCGTCGGTGCCGTCATCGCGAATCTTCTGGGTACTACGGGCGCCTCCATGCTGCTTATCCGCCCGTGGATACGGATGAACAAATATCGCATCACCGCGCATCACATCGTCTTCTTCATCTTCATCGTGTCGAACGTCGGCGGCTGCCTCACGCCCATCGGCGATCCCCCGCTCTTCCTGGGGTATCTGAAAGGCGTCCCTTTCTGGTGGGTCACCGAACATTGCTGGCCCATGTGGCTCACTGGTATCGGTGTATTGCTTGCCATGTTCTTCGTGGCCGACACTTTGAACTATCGGAAAGCCCCCAAACCGGTGCGCGAGAAGCTGGCCGAGCCGCCGGACGCATGGAAGTTTGAGGGCACTTCAAATCTTGTTTTCCTCACCGTGATCCTGTGCGCTGTGTTCATCAACCATCCGCTGTTTCTCCGTGAAGCTCTGATGATCGGCGCGGCTGCTGGTTCCTATTACACGACCAAAAAGCATGTCCATGCGGCCAATGACTTCAATTTCCATCCCGTGCAGGAGGTCGCCATCCTCTTCATCGGCATCTTCGCCACCATGATGCCTGCCCTCGACTGGCTCGCCGCGAACACGAATGCCGAAGAAGTCGGCAAGCTCGGTCTCGCACTCAACCCTGCTTTCTTCTACTTTGGCTCCGGCATACTCTCCAGCGTGCTGGATAATGCGCCTACGTATCTCGCGTTCCTCAGCGCCGTCTTCGGTGCGTTCATTGATCCTCACACCATTGAGCAGATCCAGGCTTTCATCCAAAACGGCGGCGATCTCGCCACCCTCACAGGGCCTCACGCCGATCATATCCGGAACACCATCGCTGCATTGCAACAATACAAGCCCGAGTTGCTCGCTGCCAAAACCGTGAGCGTGGAACAAATCGAGATCGCCTACCTCCTCGGTAACGCGGAGCTGAACAAATACATCGTCTCCATCAGCATCGGTGCCGTCTTCTTCGGAGCGAACACCTACATCGGCAACGGTCCAAATTTCATGGTCAAAGCCATCGCGGATCAGCAAAAGGTCCACACCCCGAGTTTCCTCGGCTACGTCTTCAAATACAGCCTGCCCATCATGTTCCCGATGCTGCTGATCGTCTGGTTTTTCTTTTTTCGGAAATGACCGCATTTACCCCCTGGATGAGTTGTCAGATTGCACACTAAGTGCAAAGTGCTCTATCATCCCGCTTGCAAACTCCTCAGTTAATGATACTGAGTCTCATTAACGAAATCGTTGATGGCTAAGAACGGTACCAGCGCCAGTGAAGGAAATCCCGCCAAGGGAGGCCCTGTCGTGTTTGCCGAAGCCACCGCATGGCGGCCTGTAGGTTCAGGTTGGCAACCGCTCTTCGGCAGCTTCCAAGGCCTTGGTTTCAGTGTAGAATGGCATGATTTCACTAACAAAGAGGAACTGGACTGGTCTGCTAGTTTTCATCCGGATTGCATAGAGCTTTGCTTGAACTTGAGCGGCGAAGGTTTCGTCGAAGGCGGGGGTACGCGCTCTGACATCGCACCCCTGAGCGTGGCGTTTTACCGGCAAGGTGAGGAGAGATTGATCGGTCGTCGTCTGGCCGGACAGCAACATCAGTTCCTTACAATTGAATTTTCCCGCACGTTCCTGCAAACGCACTTGGATGCTTTGGGGAAAAAATTGCATCCGCTCGTGCGGGCGTTCGTGGATGGCAAACCTTCACCTGTCGGTCCTGCCTTTCCGCAGCGGCTCACAGCGGCGCAGCAACAACTCGTGGAAGTCTTGCGCCAGCCGCCCGTCTTCGCTGCCGCGCAACCGCTCTGGTATCAGTGCAAGGTGCTGGAGATGGCGCTCACATTCTTCATGCAAGTGGTGGAGGAAAAAGAGCAGCCTGCCTCGCGTCAAAGCCGTACTGCGCAAGAACGCGTGGAGCAAGTCATCTTCCTGTTACGCCAAGATTTGTGCGAGCCGCCTTCGCTCGAAGAACTCGGCAAGAAAATCGGCTGCAGCCCATTCTATCTCAGCCGCACTTTCTCCCAGGTCACCAGCCAGACCATCCCGCAATATCTCCGCCGTCTGCGCATGGAGAAGGCCGCAGAACTCCTGCAATCCGGTGAATACAACGTGACCGAGGCAGCGATGGAAGTGGGCTACAACAGCCCCAGCCATTTCAGCCAGGCCTTCCACGAAACCTACGGCTGCTGCCCGGGTCTTTATCCCCTCGGCGCCCGCCGCAAGTAGCGGAGCGTGCCCGCCTGCCCCGTACCAGTAGGTCGGGGTCCTCGGGCACAGCAACTTTCATTAGCAAAGGCGGCTCACTTATCGCCTGAATCTCCGCGCGAAACCTCTTTGCGTCTGCCTCAACAATTCTGAAAGCCGACTAAACCATTTCACCTTGCTGTGCCCGGGACGGGCACTCTCCACCCCGCAACCTCCCGACGATTTTTGTCAACGCCGGGGCAGCGCGTTTTCCCCTGATGCGCTTTCTTATGTCTCATGTATTGCGTCAATCTGAATACCGGTGAGACGACCTTCCGCACCGTCCGGCCCAAGGCCGGACATGTGGAACTCGTCGTCATGCCGGAGCATCAACCCTCCCTGCGCGTAGGCATGGAACTGCGCGATGGCGTCTGGGAGACAGAAACGCATCTGCCCGCCGGCTGGCTCTTCTACGCCTTCGAAGTCGATGGCCGTCTCGACTGGGATCGCGACGCCAGCCGCCTTCGCACCCGCAGTGGCACGCGTTGTAGCCTTGCTCTCATCGCCTCGGTGAAACGTAAAACCCTCAACCCCGTTCTCGCATGAAAAATGATGACTCCCTTTTCCTCGCTGAAACATTGCCGCAGACCATCATGACTGCTCTGGGCGAAACACCCAAGCGCCTCATCTTTCGCAACGATTGCGTCCAACTTGTGCTAGTAGGCTTGCGCGCGGGTCAGGAGTTGAAAGAGTTCTCCCCCGGCGCGCCTTTGCTCATGGTCGTGACGTATGGGCGAGTGGCTGTCCGCACCGGCAACCGCACGTACAAACTGCTGGAAGGCGAACAATACCAGGTGCTGCCTTCAGGCAGTTACGAAGTGCGCGCACTGGACACTACCGACCTTCTCTTCTTCATCCCCGCCAGACAGCAGACGCAAGCCGCCTTGCCCGCGACGTTCACTGCGCATCCGGAGCCAGTGCTCGCCGCCGCGTGATATGGCGGCATAGGTCGGCTGCGGTGCTAGCCACCGTCGCATGAGAGTTCCACTCGGGCTTTCAGGGCAACGAATTGAAGCGGAACTTTACTGTCGCAGATGTCTGTTGCCACAATCGAGAGAACCCCGATGCCCATGGCCAAATGCTGTAGTGAAAAACACTTTTTAGAAGGGTGAACACAATTCATCATTCTCGGCATAAACCGTTTGCGCTCCGCCTGTTCCTCCCGCATCTTCCTGCGCATGCCGACATTGATCGCCCACCCGGCCCGCATCAAAGCAGCGGGAAATCGCCCCAAGATCATCGAGGAATTTATCGGTAATGTGAATTCGCAGGAATCCCGTCTCAGCATCGCCCGCATGATGAGTCTCTCCGGCTGGACTGAGCCCGGCCAGACACCGGAGTTCGATGAATTCACCATCGTGCTGAAAGGCATGCTGCGCGTGCTGCACAAGGATGGATACATCGATGTCACCGCCGGACAGGCGGTTATCACCAAAGCGGGTGAATGGGTGCAATACAGCACGCCGGGAGCAGAGGGTGCGGAGTATATCGCTGTATGTCTGCCAGGCTTTACGCCGAATAGCGTCCACCGCGATCCGCCGGAAACGACCGCATAGGCAGTCTTCCTGCAAAGTGCATTCTGCCACTGGACACACGCCTCTCAGCGGATAAATTGGGCGCGTGAACATCGTGCAGATCACACCGGGTGCCGGTGGCATGTATTGCGGAAATTGTTTCCGCGATAACGCCATGGTGGCTGCCTGGCGGAAGCAGGGGCATAACACCCTGATGATCCCGCTCTATCTGCCGATGACGCTGGATGAGGAGGATCAGAGCAAAGGTGTGCCGACCTTCTTCAACGGCGTGAACGTCTATCTGGAGCAGCAATCCGCCTGGTATCGCAGTGCCCCGAAGTGGCTACACAAAATCCTCGCTTCGCCCATTCTTTTGAAGCTGGCTTCCGGCCGGGCGGCCAAGACGCAAGCGACGGATGTGGTGGACATCGCCATCTCCATGCTCAAGGGAGAAGAAGGCAATCAGGCGCGCGAACTGGAAGAACTTATCGCCTACCTAAAGCCACAGAACCACCCGGATGCCATCAGCCTTTCCAATGCTATGCTCATCGGCCTCGCGCGCCGTATGAAGCAAGAGCTTAAATCTTCGGTGGTCTGCATGTTGCAGGGCGAGGATGCGTTCATTGATTCCATGCCGGAAGAAGGCAGCAACGCCATGTGGCGATTGCTGGCGGAGCGCGCCAAGGAAGTGGACTTGTTCATCGCGCCGAGCCGTTATTTCGGCGAGCGAATGATGGCGAAGATGCAGATCCCGGCGAATAAATTGAAGGTCGTTTACAATGGCATCAACCTCGCAGGCTATCCGACGACTGTGCCGCCGATCAGCACAAATACGGCACCCGTCATCGGTTTTTTCGCCCGCATGTGCAAGGACAAGGGGCTGGATTCCGTGGTGGAGGCGTTTCTTTCGCTCAAGCAGCGCAATCGTGTTCCGGGATTGAAACTCAAAATCGGCGGTGGTTGTGGACCTTCTGATGAACCGTTCGTTGAACAATTGAAAATGCGGTTACAGCGGGCGGGTTTCATTGGTGATGTCTCGTTCCACCCAAATCTGAGCCGTGAGGAGAAACTGGAATTTTTCCAAGGGCTCAGCGTTTTCACCGTGCCTGCACTTTATGGTGAGGCATTCGGTCTGTATGTGATCGAGTCATTGGCTTCTGGTGTTCCTGTGGTGCAGCCTCGCGTGGCGTCTTTTCCAGAACTGGTCGAGACGACTGGCGGCGGTGCGCTGTATGAGCCGGGCAGTCCCGGTGCGCTGGCCAATGCACTGGAAGCGACGCTCATCGATACACGGCATCTGCGCACGATGGCCGAGACGGGGCATAGGATGGTGCATTCGCGCTTTAGTATCGAGTCCATGGCGGAGCATATGGCCAAGGCGTTTGCGGAGTTGAAGCAACCAACCGTTTCGCGCTAAGTTTATCTCACCATGCCATACGAATTCAAAGTCGTCCGCCGGGTGGAGTTCTCCGAGACGGACATGGCGGGGATCGTCCACTACTCGAATTTCTTCCGCTACATGGAGACGGCGGAGCACGCCTTCTTCCGCTCGCTGGGCTACTCCATTGTCACCAACCAGGTGACCCCGCACGTCGGCTGGCCGCGCGTGCATGCCTCGTGTGATTACAAGCAACCGTTACGTTTTGAGGATGAGGTGGAGATCCATCTGCTCGTGTGCGAGAAACGGAGCAAGGCGATCAGCTATTTATTTAGGTTCGTGAAATTGAATGGCGGGCATCCCGGCGAAGTCGCCCGCGGCAAACTGACCGTGGTGTGTGTCACGCGCGATGAACATGGCAAGATGGGTGCGACCAACATCCCTGAAGAGATCGCGAGCAAGATCGAAGTGGCACCGTCGGAGCTGTTGAACAAGCCCGTGCTAAACTAAAAAGCGTGAGGTGTTCATGGAACACACTCACGCTTCTAAAACTAATTTCTAGCCGCGATTACTTCTTCGCCTTCGGAGCGGCCGGAGTCATCTGGCAGCTCTGGTCATGCGGAACAGCTTCACCCACTTTATCCACCGGGTGCGTGTACAGATAACGCCACACAGGTTCGTGGATGTATTTGCCAGCAGCATCTTTCACCGCCGAACCGCCGGGTGTCACGGAGCCGTGAGCCTTGTCCGCATTGCCTTTCACGTCCGCAGCGGTGATGAGGCGGCGTGAATTACCATAAGGTGCAGCGACTTTATCGACATCCACAATCGGGCCGAACTTTTGCAGGCCGATGAGTTCCCACGAACGGCAGTAGTGATCACCCGTCCAGCCCCCATCCAGCACGTGGCTGAAACCGAAGTAACGGTTTTCCGGCGTGGCGGAGGGCAATCCTTGCCACGTCTCCAATTGGTCACGCGGTCCGCAGAGCATCACCACACGATCCACTTTCACCTGTTTGGCGAAACGGGCGGCAGACGTCGCTCCATGAGACGCACCGGAAATGATGACGCGATCCCAGCGCAAACCTTTCTTGTCATCGGTGAGGAAATATTCCCAGCCGCCTTGCGGATTCTGTTTCGTGAGCCAGGTCACAAATTGGAACGACCGCTCCATCATGCCGTCCGGTTTCGGGATGTCCACGAGCGGGCTGACGTTCTCACCGGTCAAGGCTTCGAGACGGATATGGCCTAGCAACTGGCCGTCATTGCCCGGAGACATGTTGCCGAATTTGCCGAACCAGCCATTCGCGTAATGCACCTGAATGGCATGCAGGCCGTAGCTGTTCAGGCGGTCGAAGAGCTGGCCGTTATGGCCCATGAGCCAGATGACGAGCTTGCCCTGCGGCTTCACGCGCGTATCCACCGAGGCCTTCTCGGTATCAGCCGGCTTGCCATCTTTCTCGAAAAGAAAGCTGATCTCGGGATGAGCCTTGGCACGAGGATCGATCTGGCTCGCGCGGGCGGTGAAGTCATAACGCTTCGGCGTGGGATCTTTGAAAGCAAGCGGAGCATCCGCAGCGGAAACGTGGCTGACGACAGCGCCAGCGAGAGCGAAACAAAACGCAGAGAGACGGGCGAATTTCATATGGGAGAATTGTTACTACATGCTTTACCGATGAACACTTGAAAATTGGACTAATCTAAACGGACAGGGCTTCATTATTCTTTCGGCAACCACTGGATCGCATCTGCGATCACATACTTTCCTTCCGTGCCTTCATTGGAGATGCGCACCCAGCCGTTGGTCCCGGCCTTGAAACGGAATGTGCCCAGCGTAGTGAAGAGCTTGTCATGTTCGGAAGGTGTTTGCTCATTCACGCGGATGAGCTTTTCGCCATCTGCGTGATGGATGGTCACGGGAGCATTTGTGGCGCGACGGATGTTGTAGCAATGCGCGAGGCGCACTTCGTAGAGGCCATCCTTGGCCAAGTTTGGCGTGAAGGTCACGGACTTCTCGCCTTTGCCGGTGTTTTGGTCATGCAGATAACCGAGACCTACGTAGGGCGGCGTGTGGGTGGAGTATTGCCATTTGCCGACAAGGGTAGCACTAGTGTCATCCACGACGATACCGGGCAAGGTGGCTGGATCGGCGACGATGAAAGGAACTAGCACGGGGTTATCGACTTCACCTGCGGCATGTGTGTTTGGAAGGGCGGCCGGATGCGGTTTGAGCTTGTTGACAGCGGGGGCAGCCAAGACCACCACGGGGATCAATGCGGTGATGAGGATGAAGCGCGTGGATAGTTTGTAGCGCATGGGTTTTGCGTAAATGAAAATGGCGTCAACTTAGTGCCGTGAACAGATGTCGTAATTCTTCTTCCACTTCCGCGGGGGAATCGACGGTTTCAGCGATCTCCGCGCGCAGCAATTCGCGATAGCGCTGGCGCAGGCGATGGACGGTCACCTTCACGTTGCTTTCGGTCATGCCCATTTGCGTGGCAAGCTCGGTGTAAGGCACGGAAGCGCGATCGCCGAGCAGGCAGACTTTCAAGGACTCGAACTGCTTTCCTTTTCCGGCAGCGATCTGCTCTTCCTGCAAGCGAAGCAGGACACGATCAAGCAAGAGCATCGCCCACCGGCGTTCATAGATCTTGTCTGCGGAGATGACATCGCGGGGTTCGAGGCTGTAGCGGGTCTCGGCATCATGCGCATCCAGATGGATGATCTCTTTGCCGCCACCACGCTTTTGGGCGCGAGCCTTATCCCATTCGTTCGCGAGAAAGTGTTTCAGTGAGGCGAGCAGGAAGGAGCGAAAGCGGCCTTTGTCCCGGTTCACCGCCGAGAGATAATTTTTCTCCAGCAAACGGGCGAAGAACTCTTGGGTGAGGTCTTGGGCATCATGGGCGTTGTGGCCTTGCCGCCGCACGTACGCGTAGAGCGGATACCAATAGGCCTGACACAATTGCGCGAGTGCCTCGCCTGAACGCGGCGATGCCGAACCTGCGGCCATGACGACGCTCCAGCGCGTAGTGGCGAACTCACGGGCGGCTCCGAGTACCGTCTCGGCTTTGTCATGCGTGCTGGTCATGGGTCCGTTAGTGATGCCGACGTGAGGTGCCTCTAACTGTATCAGATTGAAACAAGAGCCTCGTCACCTCGGCTGCTACGAATTTAGGGTGCAATCTTCAAAATCCGGTCATTGTAACTATCTGTGATATAAAGCTCCCCTGTCTTCGGATGAATCGTGACTCCGTGTGGTCGTGCCAGTTGCGCTTTCGTGGGATCACCACCGAGACCTGCGGCACCTTTCACACCGGTTCCCGCGATGCGCGTGATCTTCCCATCCTTTGGCTGATATCGCCGCACCAGATGACTCTCCGCATCCGCGATGATCACGCTATTGTCGCGGTCGATGCAGATATATTTCGGGCCGTTCATGGTGGCTTCGAGAGCGGGACCGCCATCGCCTGTGCCGCCTTTCTTGCCGCTGGCGTTCACCACGGTTTTGATCTTTCCGTCCTTATCCACCACGCGCAGGGCATTGCCGCCGCGTTCGAGGATATAGACATTACCGAGGCGATCGGCCGCTGCTGCACGGGGATCGACCAACGGGGCTTCCGTGGCCACCGCGCCATCCGCTGGCACGCCCTTCTGCCCATTACCCGCCACGACTTTGCTTTTGCCCGTCTTGAGATCGAGCGCATGTACCTGGCGCAAGTCCGCGATGTAGAGTTTCGTGCCGCTGAAGTCCAGACTGATGCAGTAAGGCCCGAGGCTCTTGGCCTTCTGGTTCGGCACGTTGAAGCCGTCGAGGCTGGAAACCTTGCTGGTCTTAATGTCCACTTTGCGGATGCGGCCGTTCCACGTATCACCGATGAGCACGTTGTCATCCGGCAGAACCATCAGATTATGCGGGCCATTGAACTGGGCATGAAGTGCCGGGCCACCATCACCGGAATCACCTGCCTTCAATTGCCCGGCCACGTGAGAGAGCACACCTTTGCCATCCACGCGGAGCAGGCGGTTTCCCGAGGCCATCTCCACGATGTACATATTACCCTTGCTATCGAACTCCGTGCCGAAAGGCTCTTTGAGCTTTGCTTCCAGCGCCGGGATGTTCACGGCGTCATTTGTGCCGCCAGCGACAAGGATGAGCCGCTCAGCTTGGACGGCCAAAGAAAAGACCGTCAGAAATCCGGCCAGCAGAAAACGTGTCAGAGTGGTGGTCATGCAGGGGATATTTAAACCCTCTGGCCTTGAGAATAAACAAGAAATCTGCCCTCTAAGCGTAAAGACTGTTCGCAATCCGCTTGCGGCAATCGCCCGGAGCCGTTAAACCGTCCTACGCATTTTTTAACGCTAACGAATCAAGCACATGGCCTACACGACCTGCACTGTCCCCGCTGGCGAGAAGATCTCCATCAGCAAGGGTGTCCTCCAAGTCCCCAACAACCCCATCATCCCGTTCATCCGCGGTGACGGCACGGGGCCGGATATTTGGGCCTCCAGCGTCCGCGTCTTTGATGCCGCGGTGGAAAAAGCCTACGGCGGCCAGAAGAAGATCTCCTGGATGGAAGTATCCGCCGGGGAAGCCTCGTTCAAGCAATACAACAACTGGTTGCCGGATGACACCGTGGAAGCCTTCAAGGAATTCCTCGTCGGCATCAAGGGACCGCTCACTACGCCTGTCGGTGGTGGTATCCGTTCTTTGAACGTCGCGCTGCGCCAGATGCTGGACCTCTACGTCTGCCTGCGCCCCGTGCAATATTTCACCGGCGTTCCCAGCCCGGTGAAGGCTCCGGAAAAGGTGGACATGGTCATCTTCCGCGAGAATACCGAAGACATCTACGCCGGTATCGAATTCAAAGGTGGCACGCCGGAAGCGGCGAAGGTGCTCGATTTCCTCGCCAAGGAATTCCCGAAAGATTTCGCCAAGATCCGTTTCGGCACGCAGGAGAAGATCGCTGAATACATGGCGCAAGCCTCCGGCGGTCACGGCGCTCCGCCGGTCGAAGTCGGTCTTGGCATCAAGCCGGTGTCCGCCGTCGGCACGATCCGCCTCATGAAGTCCGCTGTGGAATACGCGATCAAGAACAAGCGCAAGAGCGTCACGATCGTCCATAAGGGCAACATCATGAAGTTCACGGAAGGTGCCTTCCGCGATTGGGCTTATGGTGCCTCCAAGCGCATCTTCGGAGACAAGGTCTATACGTGGGCCCAGTGGGAAGCCACGAAGAAGGAAAAGGGCGAAGAAGCCGCGAACGCCGAACAGAAGGCCGCGCTCGCCGGTGGGGCCATCCTCATCAAGGACGCCATTGCGGACATCGCCCTGCAACAGGTGCTCACGCGCCCGGAAGACTTCGACGTCATCGCCACATTGAACTTGAACGGTGACTACCTCTCCGACGCTCTTGCTGCGCAAGTCGGTGGCATCGGCATCGCTCCTGGTGGTAACATCAACTACGTCAGCGGCCACGCCATCTTCGAAGCCACGCACGGCACCGCGCCGAAGTATGCGGGCAAAGACATGGTGAACCCTGGCTCCGTCGTCCTCTCCGGCGAAATGATGCTCCGCTATATGGGTTGGACCGAAGCGGCCGATCTCATCCTCAAGGGCCTGAACGGCGCCATCGCCAGCAAGCGCGTGACGTATGACTTCGCGCGCCTCATGGAAGGCGGCACGCAGATCAAGTGCTCCGAGTTCGGTGATAACATCATCAAGCACATGTAAGCACGGGTGATCGAAGTTTAAGCTAGTGACAAGCGGCTCAGAGAAATCTGAGCCGCTTGTTTATGCTGTGATTTCTCCGCTTTGAAGCAGAATGGTTACACCATTGAGATCATTACACAACACGAGACGTTTTGCTGTGCAGGACTTCTCCAAGCCAGGAGTTTGGGCCGCCAGAAACCGCTTCTACGCATTTGGTTTGGTTCCGGCCTGCGCTTCGCGCCGCACATGTTCCACCGCCGCCTTGTAGCCCGGCTCCAACTCATCCAGACTGCTGATGCTCATCTCCAGATCGCGCACCAAGCCGTCCTTCAAACTGTAGATCCAGCCGTGTACGGTCAGTTCCTGTCCGCGCGCCCAAGCGTCTTGAACGATGGTCGTGCGACAGACATGGCAGGCTTGCTCGATGGCGTTCAACTCACACAGACGTTCCGCGCGAGCTTGCGGATCGGCCACCGTATCGAGCAATGCCTGATGACGATCCCGCACGTCTTGCAAATGACGCAGCCAGTTATCGATGAGGCCGAAACGCATGTTGGTCATGGCCGCCCAAACACCGCCACAGCCGTGATGACCGCACACGATGATGTGCTTAACCTTCAGCACATCGATGGCGTATTGCATCACTGAAACGCAGTTAAGGTCCGTGGTGATGACGAGGTTGGCGACGTTGCGATGGACGAATACCTCGCCCGGCAGCAGGCCCACGATCTGATTGGCCGGCACGCGGCTGTCCGAGCAACCGATCCAAAGATATTGTGGGGATTGCTGGGTCGCGAGACGGGTGAAGAAATCTGGGTCTTTGTCCCGTACCCCTTCCGCCCAGTTGCGGTTACTGGCGAGTAATTCGTCTAGTCGGCGCATGTTCTCCCGATTCTAGCGAAACCTCACGATTTGCAAACCCCGAAAATCAAACCCGCCTGGAACTGATCGTGCCGAAAAAAGCTAACGGCGGCTTGAAAAGCCGCCGTTACGAATGCCTCGTGTCATCAGGACACGGGAAAATATCAGTGTTCTTTTCCGTTACTTCCCAAAAATCTCCGCAAAGAACGCCTTCATCGCCTCCCAGGAACGCTTGTCAGCCTTCTCGTTGTAAGCCGCTCCCTTGGAGTTGTCACTGCCCGCATCCCAGTGCGTGAAGCTGTGTACGGCGTTGCCGTAAGAGACGAGTTGCCAGTCAATCTTCGCATCGCGCATCTCTTTCTCGAAACCGGCGACCTCGGCGGGAGGAACATGCGGGTCATCGGCGCCATGGAGGGCGAGGACTTTGCCGCGGATCTTGCGCGCATCATCCGGCGTGGGCGTGCTCAGGCCGCCGTGGAAGCTCACCACACCATTCACCGTGGCGCCGTTACGAGCAAGCTCCAGCACCGTCGTACCGCCGAAGCAATAGCCGATCGCTGCTACCTTGTTCGCATCGGTGAACTCGCTCTTGTTCAGCACGGAGAGGCCGGCATCCACGCGCTTGCGCAGCAGTGCGCGATCACTCTTGTATTTGCCCGCCATGGCACCCGCATCTTTCGGATCGCTCGGGCGGATGCCCTTGCCATAGATATCCACGCAGAAAACATTGTAGCCGAGCTGCGCCAGCATCTCCGCGCGTTTCTTCTCATAATCGCCCAGGCCCTTCCACTGATGCACCACCAGCACACCGGGGCGCTTGCCCTTCACGGCATCGTCATAAACGTGCCAGCCTTCGAGGGTGGTGCTGCCTTCCTTATATTCCACGGCCTTCGCCTGAATGGCGGCGGATGCGCTCCAGCTAACGGCCAAGAGAGACGAAAATGCTACGAGAAGTGTGTTGATCTTCATGGGAACCACAATACTCCAAGACCGGTATGGGTCAATGGAAGGCATTGACGCAAATCCCAGTGCGTGAGAGTTTTATTTCATGAGTGCAACCGCTGTGCGGGAAAAAAGGGAGACGACGATTCCGGCTGATGTCGCCGAAGCGGCTGGCATCCATCCTGGTGACCAAGTGGACTGGCGCTTTGAAGGCGGAGAGATTCGCGTCCGTAAAATCGTGATGGAACAGCCCGAAACTTTGGGCATGACAGACATTGATCCGGTCACGCTGCTTCCCAAGGCAGGAACCATCACCCGTGAGAGTATAGTGGCCGCTATTCGTGCTGACCGGAATGGTAAATCATGAAGATATATTGGGATTCCTCAGCATTGATCTGGTTTTACTCCCGTAAGCGGCTGGTTGAAATCAAAGGCGTCACACGCACGCACACCTTGGCAGAAGTTTTCTCCGCACTCACTGGTCGCGGTATCATGCTACAGATGGATGACGGCACCCAGCGCCCACGGAAATATTCTCCTGAAATTGCAACTGCGGTAGTGGAACAGATGTATCAACGACTCGAGTTTGTGGACATCTCCGCAGCGGAAACTATAAAATCATTTTCTCTTACCCACACTCAAGGCGTACAAGGCGGACGCATCCATGATTACCTCCATGTAAAAGCTGCGGAGATGGCAAGAGCTGATGAGCTATGGACTGCCGATGAGAACGATTTAAGCGGCCTTGGGAAGGTAACCGTCCGCATTTTGACCTAACTCGTCTGTAGAAAGTAACGCTCCAAAGCCACGCCGATTCAGAGATCGGCGCTCCACCGTCCTTCGCCCCGCTCACCTCGCCTTTGAACTATTGCACCTGCACTTGTTGCTGCTGCACCGGCTCAGGCGAGATGATGATCTCCGGCTCCGGATGATAGATGTAGGTGGAGTAAAACTCCGCGCTGATCTGGTTGAAGCGGATCTGCAGATCATCCATCGCCTTGTGCAGGCCCTTGCTGTATATCTCGTCGATGCGGCTGAAGGTGAGCTCGGAAAGGAAACGTCCGCTCAATTGCTCCGCGCGATTCGAGAAACGTCCCGGGGCCACGCCCGAGATACGGCGCAGCGAATCATCCGCATGTCGCATGCAGAAAAGCACCGAGCGCGGCAGATCCGCATTCAACAGGAGCAGTTCGGCGACCTTCACCGGTTGCACGCCTGCGCCATAGATGCGCTGATACGTTTGTCGAGCGCTGCACATACGCAAAACCGAGAGCCATTGCAACAGGCTGTCACCGGTATTCTTGCCGCATTGTTTCATCAGATGGAATTCGGCGTCGAGTATACGCGTGGTCTTGTCCGCGCGTTCCAGGTGCTTGCCCATCTGAATGAAATCCCACGCTTCACCGTGCAGCATCGTCGTGTTCGTGATGCCGCCGAAGAGTTGCATCGTCTGGATGATGCGTTGGAAGAAATCGTACTGATTGCGCTCGAAGGCCTGGCGTGCGCTCTTGCTCGTGAGCCAGAGATACGTGCGGTTCAGTTCCTCCCACATCTCCGTGGTGATCTGTTCGCGGATGGTGCGCGCGTTCTCGCGTGCTTCGCAGAGACTGCCCACGACGGAGTTCGTGTGGCTGCGATCGAACACGATGAAATCGATCACATCCTGCACTTCGGCATTCGCGTGTTTCTTGCGGAACTCCGCTTCATCACCAAAGCACGCGACGATGGGCAGCCAGTTCTTCGACATCAGCGCGGCCTGTTGCGCGGGCGCATCCAGCATCAGTTGCAGGTTGATGTCCACGAGGCGCGCGACGTTTTCGGCGCGTTCCACGTAGCGACCCATCCAGTAAAGACCATCGGCAACTCGGCTTAACATACGCGAAAATTAGGCTTTTCTGCTTTCTTCCTTCGCCCCTCGGAGGGGAGAAGGATTGAGGATGAGGGGTGCCCTCTCTCAAAAACGGTATTAACAATCCGAACCCGGCACCCCTCACCCCGGCCCTCTCCCCTCCGAGGGGCGAGGGTGGTTTGGGCTCTGAACCTTTCCCACACGTTATGCCGTTCGATGCTCATGGCACGTTCTACTCGTCTCCATCCAGCACCCACGTGTCTTTGCTACCGCCGCCCTGTGAAGAGTTCACCACCAGCGAACCCTTCTTCAACGCCACGCGCGTCAATCCGCCCGGGATGATGCTCACCTTCTCACCGTAGAGCACATACGGACGCAGATCGATGTGACGGCCCTCGAAGTTTCCATCCACCCAGCATGGGCTGCGCGAGAGGCCGAGTGTCGGCTGCGCGATGTAATTGCGCGGATCGGCCTTCACCAGCTTGCGGAATTTCTCGATCGTCTTCGTATCAGAATGCGGACCCACCATCATGCCGTAACCGCCCGCTTCATTCGCGGCCTTCACCACGAGCTTCGGGAGATTATCCATGATGTACTTCATGTCCTCCGGTTCGCTCGCGAGATACGTCGGCACGTTCGGCAGGATCGGATCTTGGTCGAGGTAATACTTGATCATGCGCGGCACGAAGTAATACATCACCTTGTCATCCGCCACGCCCGTGCCGATGGCATTCGCCAACGAAACATTGCCCGCACGATAAGCTCCCACGATGCCCGGCACACCCAGCATGGAATCGCGACGGAACACTTGTGGATCGAGGAAATCATCATCAATACGGCGATAGATCACATCCACCGCTTGCAGACCTTTCGTCGTGCGCATGAAGACGTGATTATCGCGAACGACGAGGTCGCGGCCTTCCACGATTTCCACGCCCATCTGCCGCGCGAGGAATGAGTGCTCGAAATACGCGCTGTTGTAGATACCTGGTGTGAGCACGGCCACCGTGGGATTCGGCTTCCCGTGCGGCGCGATGTATTGCAGCAGCTTGAGCAACTCTTCCGTGTATTGCTCCACGGGTCGCACGCTGTACGTCTCGAAAAGATTCGGGAACACGCGCTTGAGCGTCTGGCGATTCTCCAAGACGTAGGAGACACCGCTCGGGCAACGGCCGTTATCTTCCAGCACCAGGTATTGGCCGGAATCATCACGCACCAAGTCCGTACCGCAGATGTGGATGTAGATATTGCGCGGCACATCGAAGCCCATCAGCTCTGGGCGGAAGTGCTTCGCGTTCTCCACGAAATGCCGCGGGATCACGCCATCCTTCAGGATCATCTGGCCGTGATAGATATCATGCAGGAACAGGTTCAGCGCGGTGATGCGTTGCACGAGGCCCAGCTCGATGCGTTCCCATTCCTTGCCCGGGATGATGCGCGGCACGAGATCGAAGGGGAAGATGCGCTCCGTGCCCTGATTGTCACTGTAAACGGTGAAGGTGATGCCTTGGTTCAGGAAGGAGAGATCGGCCATCTGGCGGCGCTGCTCCATATCCTCGTTGGTGAGCTTCTGGAACCGCTCCTGCAACCGGCGGTAATGCGGGCGCACGCGATGCGGCGCGGAGAACATTTCATCGAAGAACCCGTCGAGCTGGTATTGGCCAAAGGAAAGCTTCATGCGCGTGGCGTCTCAAGCGGCTGCACAACAGACTGTATTGGCGATATGCTGCCGAACACGTCGCTACCCTAACGGTTTGCCACGGAACGTCAAAGGCAGTTTCAGCCATTTAAGGCATGAATGATATTCATTGAAATGCGTCCATGGATGAACATCGGGCCATCTAAAATTCTGTACGTGCCAAGCTCAAAGAAAAAAGCGGCGAGCCGGTAAGCTCGCCGCTTTGAGATTCCTGCCCAAGCGAATAGTCTGCGAAATCAATCCTTCGGATTGATTGTCCATTCTCCCGTGCTCAATGCTGTATTGATATTTGTGTTCCCCAATGTGGCTGTCTTGTCTTTGATCTCAGCGTGACCATCCAGGTACAGGTAGTTGAACATTCCGTTGCCATGATGAGTACCATCTGCGTAGCCCTGAGAGTATTGGAGATGACCACCATCGGCTGTGGGTTGACGTGGCCAATCGATGATAGAGTGACCGGTGTTTCCCAACAGGTTATCGATGGTCAATTTTTCCGTGAGCATCATCGTTGCGGTCTTGTCCTGGATTAATTGGTCATAGATGGCGGCTTGACGGCGGGCATAGAGTCTCGGATCGCCAGTTGTTGAGGCCCGGTCGCCGTCCGCCGTGTTCCAAGCACTGGCGTGCTGTTCGCCGGAAGTCCACCAAAGACCAATGCCAGAGTTGCTGTAGGGATTTGGCGGCCAGTGATTTCCACGACCACCATGATTGTGGTCCATGCTATGAGATGGCATAGAATAGCTTCGTTTATTTCCGCCATAGCGCTGGGTGGTCGGATCTTGCAAATTACCGGGCCAGTCGATTTTATCGGCCGGACATACAAACTGTTTGAGAATAGGTTTTGAAACCGGCGGTGAGGCCTGTTTATCCCAAGCTATTCGCCAATTGGTTTGTCCATCGCCAATGGTATAGGGAGCACCCAAATACCCCATGATCAGATCATCCCATGAGTAGTGTTGAGCGGCAGCCGCAGCTACCGATTGCAGCGTGCCGTAGGGAAGCTTTTGCTTGTTGTCACCCGAGTACATCATCATGCCCACGCCCTGTTGTTTCAGGTTGGTCAGACAATTGTTGGCAATCGCGCGTTGCTTGGCCTTGGCCAAGGCAGGCAAAAGCATGCCGGCCAGAATGGCGATAATGGCAATGACCACCAACAGTTCAATCAATGTGAAAGCCGCTTTAAAGCGAGGCTCGGTCAACACAGGTAAAGGATATGATCTTTTCATAGGTTGGATGGTTATTGATCTACGAGGGAGACTTTCCATTTGGCGGAATCGTATGCCCATTTTTTCCCGGCAGGCGGAGTGGGGATTCTCCGTAAAAATCCTTTGGTCACCAAGACATCAAGGCTGGGAATAGCCGGCGCACCCAACCCGTCGACCCCTACGGCGTAGGCATCAACCACCGCTTGCAACGCCTCCAAGTCCGTTTTCGTTGTCCCGGTGGCCGCGTCAACCTTTATGGACTCAAAAGGATCTGGTGCTGTTGTCGGAGGTGCTGTCGCCACAGGAGGCGCGGAGACTGTCGGTGTCGGAGTCAGAGGTGCCGTAGCTTCTATTGCCGGCCCCGGAGCTGGAGAGGGAGCTGCTGGGGGCATGGCTTCCTCCCCCCCGCCTCCGCAGCCCATCAAAAACAAGAAACTCGCCATTGAAAGTAATAGAAAAAACGGCCTCATCATAGGATAGAAAAAGTTCTTTGGGCGACGCTTCAATCATTGGATTAACTTTGCTTAAATGACCATAGGCACTTTGGGTGGTTTTTGCTAAGGGTTAGGTGTATTTTTAGCCATGAACCACGGTAGCATAATACATATTCATTGGAGATTTGGCCGCCACTGAAACACCGGCTTCCCCTATTAGTTTCTCTACCTGGGGCAGTTTTAAGAAAAAACGGGACTTTTTATTCCGCAATACGACCGGCCCAATCTCATCTCCCCATGGTTGCCTCGCCTTCAATCTCCTCTTAAAATTCTGGCCGATGATGTTACTGCGCTGGATTCCTCCTGCACTTTGGATGACCCTGATTTTCCTCGTCTCCACGGGTGCTGGGTCTGCGAAGAACACTTCCCGTATCATCGGCCCGCTGTTGCGCTGGTTTTTCGGCAACATAAGTGATGAGACGGTGTGGGGCATACAATTTTATATCCGCAAGACTGGGCACGCCGTGGGCTACGCCATCCTGGCCATCCTCTGTTGGCGGGCATTGGGACCGCAGCCAGTCCGCTGGATACGGGAACACTGGCACACGCGCACCGCATTCATCGCGTGGCTGATCGCCAGCCTCTATGCCATCACGGATGAAGTCCACCAATCCTTCATCCCTTCGCGCCAAGGTTCCGCGTGGGATGTGTTGCTGGATTCCTTTGGCGCATGGCTGGGAATGATGCTGGTGCGGGCGATCTGCCTGCGCAAGCAGAAGAGTTCCTAGCTGTGGGTTTCCAGTTGAGCCGCCAGAAACACTCCCCGCCGATTTTGGCAGGGATTTATGAATCGATTGGAGACGAAAAACGCGTGAAGGACGGACTCGCGAAAAAGCTGGCAAAAAAGGGTGATAAATTGGGCGTTTCCTTTGTTACGGTTTTGTGTCATCGTCTCTGGCATGAGTTCCCTCAATCCGTTTTCCGGCGAGCCGGAGGATCCTTTCTATGAACTGGACACGGTGGAGAATGCGCCCCGTGCGACGGTCATGGAATTGCTCCAGCGGCGGAATGTATCGGTAGCGCATCCGGATGAGCTGACGGAGAATTCCCTGACGGCAAAACTGTGGGAGATCATCTATGCGCTGGCGGCGAACCGCATCTTTTTCCACAGCAGCGATCATCTGAGCGATCGGGAATTTTATGCAGTTTTGCTGGAGAAGGTGCTGCCGGAGGTGACGAGCGATCTCTCGCATCATTACGGCACGAACTGTCATTTCGATCTGCTGGAGTTCGCAGGTGAGAAGCAGAATTATCTGTACCTTAAATATTACGCAGACCAGGCGGACAAGGCATTGTGGCAGCGCGGAACGGATGTGCAGGACATGCCGGAGCATGCGGATCTGCCGTATGCCCGGGACCGGTATCTGCCGCAGCCGTGCCCGCCGAATCCGCACTCGGGCCGCGTGAAGGCGGACTTCGATTTCTCGGAAGAAAAGATCGTGCTGCTCGGTGGCGCGGATGAAGAGGAAGATCCGCTGGGCCTGAACGACGTGGAGCAGGAGATACGCATCCATCGGCTGGAACAGGAGATCGAGGACATCACGGGACAGAAATTCACGAGCCTGAAATCACCGAACTGTCCGCCGGATTTGGAAGAGGCGTTTCTGGAAAACGTTAAACGCGTGGAGTCTGAGGGTTGGATCAAGCCGTTCGATAAGTTGGTGGCCAAGGGATTTAAACTGCCGGAGGCGGAGACGATGGATGACGCGACGCTCACGGCGAAGTTAAGCGAGTTGATCCAAGCGCTCGGCAAGCGCGGGTTCTTTCTGCATAACACGAATCACCTGAGCGATCGCGAGCTCTACACGTATCTCTGGGAAGATGGATTGCGCGAGGAGATCATCCCAGGTGGCGCGTGGCATCTGGATGTGGTGGGCAGCGGGAGCGAGGAAGATGTGCAGATGTGGCTTCGATATTATGCAAGCGAAGAGGAACGCAGCAAATGGGCGCAGGAATGGCCGAAAGATACGATTCCCGTGCGCGAGGTGCCAAAGCATGACCGGGATGGGAAGCTGCCGAGGGGGTAAATCACCAGGAGCCTGTCATGAACAAATCTGAAGGAAGGCTGTAGAAATTGCTGATTGATGGCACGTGATGACAGCGCCGGGACGGCTACTTGTCTTTCCCCGATTTCTGACATAGTCGCGAGTGTATTCGTGGGTGCTATATCCCCGAACTTCTATCCTCTAAAGCCCATAACTGGCTCTCGAGACGGTTAGAGCGGTTTAACAAATCCTGTAGCCTGGTGGCTGAAGAATGAGAAGGGCGGTCTTTTTGGGTTCTGGCTTCGTTTCGGCTCAGTCACAGGGTCCATGGAACCTTCGCCAAAGCCTCGCCAGAACCCAAAAATCCTCGCTCCACCCGGCTACATCCTTTTTTTAACCGCTCTAAGTTTCGTAACCTTCACAACATCCAGAGTTGGGCAGACCGGTTTGCTCCGGCATCATCACGTCCAAATGGTGCCCTCGCCCTTCTTTGTCCCTTGCCCGCTTTCCTTCACTCAGGCTTAATCAACAGACGCATTTTGCCCAAAGTTTGAATGGCCGTCCGCCGGTGTCGTCTGAAAATGACCGACACAGAAGAAGGACGGATATCCATTTTGTCTCTTTGGGAACATTTTATCTATCGCATGAAACTGACGAAAACATTCGCCGCATTGCTGGCTGTGGGAGCGGCCTTGCTTATCGGCGCCAGCGCCGTAAGCGCGCAATCCTTTGAATTGAAAGATGGAGACCGTGTGGTCTTCCTCGGTGACACGTTCATCGAGCGGGAACAGCACTATGGCTGGATCGAGCTGATGCTCACCACCCGTTTCCCGGATCGTAATGTGACCTTCCGCAACATCGGCTGGTCCGCCGATACGCCGGTGGGTGATTCCCGTTTCGGCCTGAGTTTGCTGCAAGCCGGTCTGGAACCCGCCGATGAAGGCTGGCGCCTGCTGCAAAAGCAGATCGAGGAGACGAAGCCTACAGTGGTGTTCCTGGGTTACGGCATGGCCAATTCCTTCGATGGCGAGGCGGGCTTGGCGAAGTTCAAGACGGATTACAACCAATTGCTCGACACGATTCAAAAGCTTTCGCCCGGTGCGAGGTTTGTTTTCCTGGGCCCGATCAGCCATGAGCAATTGTCCGCTCCGTGGCCAAATGCAGCAGCGCACAATGCTCAGATCAAGGCTTACTCGGCTGCCATCGCGGAAATCGCAAAAACGAAGCAGGCACCGTTCGTCGCGCTGGATTCGCTCAAGGCAGCCAAGGCTTCCGAGCGTCTGACGGAGGACGGCATCATCCTTACTAAGGACGGCTATCTGAGCGCGGCTCAGGCGATCGAGAAATCGTTGCTCGGCAGCAATGGTACGTGGACTTCCAACAAAGCCGCTGAGCCCCTGCGCCAAGTCATCCTGCGCAAGAACGAGTGGTATTTCCACCGCTCACGCCCGGCAAACATGGCTTACATCTTCGGTTTCCGTAAGAAGGAACAGGGCCGCAATGCCGTGGAGATTCCGCAGTTCGATCCCTTGATCGAAACGGAAGAAAAGAAGATCGCCGCGCTGCGCAAGCTGACGATCCCGAATCCGCCAGCCGACCTCCAGGCGGCCAAGCCGCGTGAAGGTGCGGCGGCTGCGAAGTTCACGCCGCAACCGCATCCGCAATTCACCCTCGCGGACAATGTCGAGGTGACGCTTTGGGCGGAGAATCCGCAGATGCACAAGCCCATCCAGATGAATTTCGATTCGCAAGGCCGCCTCTGGGTCGTTAGCTCGGAAGTGTATCCGCAGATCGAACCCGGTCAGGCCGCGACGGACAAGGTCATCGTGTTGGAAGATACGAACAAGGACGGCAAGGCCGACAAATCCACGGTGTTCGCTGATGGTCTGCTCATCCCGACTGGCCTCGAGCCCGGTGATGGCGGCGTCTATGTCGCGCAAAGCACGGAACTGTTGCACTTCAAGGATACGGATGGCGATGGCAAATCGGACCAGAAGCGCATCGTGCTCTCCAGCTTCGGCACGGAAGATACGCATCACAATCTGCACACGTTGCACTGGGGTCACGATGGTCGCCTCTACATGAGCCAGTCCATCTACACGCGTTCTGATGTGGAGACGCCGCACGGGGTCGTGCGCCTGAAGAGCGGTGGCGTGTTCCAACTGGATACGCGCAACTTGCACATGGATGTCCTCTTCCGTGGTTGGGTGAATACGTGGGGTCATCAATTCGATGCTTACGGCCAGTCCTTCCTCACGGATGGTGCCGGCGGTCAGGGCATCAACTACGGTGTGCCGGACGCGATGTATTTCACCTACGCCCGCGCCCGCCGCATCCTCGGCAGTGTAAGCCCCGGCAATTATCCGAAGTTCGCCGGTCTGGAAGTGGTGCACAGCGAGCATTTCCCGGCGGATTGGCAGGGTAACATGATCACGTGCGATTTCCGCGCGCATCGCATCGTGCGTTTCAGCATCAGCGATCAAGGTGCCGGTTACGTGACGAAAGAGATGCCGGACGTGATGCGCACGACGGCCGATTCCTTCCGCCCCATCGATGTGAAGATGGGCCCGGATGGCGCGATCTACATCGCCGACTGGTCGAACCCGATCATCCAGCACGGTGAAGTGGATTTCCGCGATCCTCGCCGCGACCGCTCCCATGGCCGCATCTGGCGCGTGAGCTACAAGGGCAGCAAGCCGCTCAAGCTCCCGAACCTCGCGAAGGCGAGCAACACGGAGCTGTTCGAACAAACGCTCTCACCGAACAATTTCAACCAAGAACAAGCCCGTCGCGTGCTCGCCGAACGTGGCGCCGACAAGGTCACGAAAGATCTGACCGCGTGGACGAAGAAGCAAAAGGACGAGAAGGCTTTGCTGCAAGCGCTCTGGCTGCATCAGACGTTCAATCTCACCAATCGCGACCTGCTGGAGAAGATGCTCGCAGCGAAGGATGGCCGCATCCGCGCGGCCGCCACACGCGTTTTGGTCGAGTGGGTGGAGTTGAAGCAATCCGGTGGTGATACGGCGAAAGACCTCGCGTTGATCGAGAAGCTGGTGACGGATGAATATCCGCGCGTGCGTATGGAAGCAGTCCGCGCGCTCAGCCAGTTCCCCGGCGCGCGTTCCGCCGATCTCGCGCTCAGCGTGTTGACGAAGCCGATGGACCCGTTCCTCGAGTACGCGCTCTGGCTCACGATCAATGATCTCGCGAAGCCTTGGCTCGCGGAAGTGAAGTCTGGCAACTGGAAGGTGGAAGGTCGCGAAGCGCAGCTCGAATACGGTCTCAAAGCTGTCGAGCCCGCACTCGCCACCGACGTGCTGGCCGGTCTGTTCGCGAACAAGCCGCTCCCGCACAATGGCAGCGGTCCATGGATTGAGCTCATCGGCCAGGCCGGTGGTCCGGCGGAACTGCGCCGCATGTTCGACCAGTTGTTGAAGGGTGAATTCGTGGAACCCGCTGCGTTGCGCGTGTTCCAATCGCTCGGTGAAGCCGCCCGTCTGCGCAATGTGCGCCCGAGTGGTGACCTCGCGGGTTTCGCGCCGATGCTGAAAGCCACGGATAACAAAGTACGTGCCGCCGCGCTCAAGCTCGCAGGCACCTGGAAGATCGGTGCCTTCGTGCCGCAGTTGCTGCAAGCCGCTGGTGATGCGAAAGCTCCGGTGGACGTGCGCAATGCCGCCTTTGATGCACTGCGCGACATGGGCGCGCAAGGGCCAGTGGTGAACGGTTTGAAAGAACTCACTGCGGCTTCGCAACCGGCGGAGATCCGCCGTCAGGCCGTCGTGGTGTTCGCCGGATTGAGCTTTAATAATGCACAGCCAGCCATCATCGAAGCGCTCAAGGCGACGACGAATGATGCGGAGGCGCAATCGCTCTGGCGTTCATTGCTGGGTATCCGCGATGCGGGCAACAAGCTCGCGGCGGCGTTGGGCAATGTGGACTTGCCGAAGAACACCGCGCTCGTCGGTCTGCGCGTGGCGCGTGAAGGCGCTCAAAATCAGGCCCTCGTTCCGGTGCTCTTGCAGAAGGCCGGGTTGACGCTCTCCGACAAGGAACTGACCACGGCAGAGTTGCAAGCCATCGCTGCCGAAGCCTTGCAAAAGGGTGATGCCGCACGCGGTGAGCGCATCTATCGCCGAGCGGAACTGGCCTGCGCGGCCTGCCACGCCATCGGTGGTGCGGGTGGCAAGGTCGGTCCAGACATGACGAGCATCGGTGCGAGTGCGCCGGCGGATTATCTCGTCGAGTCCCTGCTTTACCCGAATCGCAAGATCAAGGAAGGCTACCACTCCATCCTCATCACCACGAAGGATGAACAGGAGTTTAGCGGCATTCTCGTGCGCGAGACAGATCGCGAAGTCATCGTGCGCAACGCGGCGAACCAGGAAGTCTCCGTGGCCAAGAACAACATCGCGCAACGCCGCAATGGTGCCTCCCTCATGCCGAGCGGCTTGGTGGATGGCCTGTTGCCTGAGGAGCGGTTGGACTTGATCAAGTTCCTCTCCATGCTGGGCAAGCCGGGCGAATACGATGCTTCCAAGGGCAGCTCCCCGCGTCTCTGGCGCATCTACACGGTCACCAGCCCGAACCAGCATATTGGCGTGGAGCCGGTGGTGAAGGGTGACTTCACGCTCGCGGATTGGGTGCCGGTCTTTGCCCGCGTGAGCGGTGCTTTGCCGAAGGAAGACATCGATGCGGCGATGACGTGGAAGCGCAACACGCGCGGTGTGTTCGCGGCCACGCAATTCTCCTCCGCCAAGGGCGGTGCCGCGACGTTCACTCTGAACGGCGGTCCGATCACCGATGGCTGGCTGAACGGCAAGCAAATCAAAATCGGCAAGGAACTGCGCCTCACGCTGCAACCGGGCGTGAATACGCTCGTGCTGCAAGTGAGCGAGAGCGAGCTGCCGAATGTGATCCAGCTCAATTCGACGGATGTTTCGTTCGTGGCGAATTGAGCTGAACTAAAATAGTCATGAAAGCGCCGGTCTTCGGACCGGCGCTTTTTGTTTGGCCGAAAAACCGTAAAACCTCCGATTGGCAATTTGCTTCCGGCAGGGTAGTTTGCTCCCGACATGTCCCAGTCGCCACAAATCTTGTATTGCCATTGCCAGTACGCGCAGATTGTCCCGAAAGAAGTGAAGGACGCCGTGCTGCGCAAGCTGTGCGAATCCGGCGTACCCTTCGAAGCGGTGGCGGATCTGTGCGAGATGTCAGCCCGCCGTGACCCTGCTCTGCAACGTCTCACGCAAGGCAATGCCATCAAAGTCGCGGCCTGCTATCCGCGTGCGGTGAAATGGCTCTTTGCGGCGGCGAATGCGCCTCTGCCACTCGATAAAACGGAAGTGGTGAATCTGCGTGTCGAGACCGCTGAGAATGCCGCTGCCAGCTTGTTGAGTCTGGAGCTGAAGCCCAATGTGCCCACCGGGAAAGTAACCGCTTCGGATGCACCCTCTGCTGAAACCGCCAACGCTTAACTTACATGGCCTTAGCTGATCAATCCACTCTGCGCATCGTCCTCTATGAGGGAAATGGTGCGACCACGCTGGCAGCGGAAGAACGCTACTCCGTCCTGAGCACGTTGCTGGGACAGGGCTATGCTGTCACCCGTGCAGGCAGTGAACGCGCTGTGTCGCCAGCGGATAAAAGCTCCGTTTTGGTCCTCGGCCGCTTTGGTGCTGAAAAGCCGGAGACGACGACCGATTCCAGCGGCCAAGTTGCCGTGCGCTTTGAGAACCTTGAGGATACCGCGCCGGAACAAGTCATCGCGAAGGTCGATGGTATCCGCACCTCAACTGGCGCGGTGAAGCAAGGGGATTGGAAGCCGTGGTTCCCGGTCATTGATTACGACCGCTGCACGAATTGCATGCAGTGCCTGAGCTTCTGCCTCTTCGGTGTGTATGGCGTGGATAACGGCCAGCGCATCCAGGTGCAGAACAATGATAACTGCAAGACGAACTGCCCCGCCTGCTCGCGCGTCTGTCCAGAAGCTGCCATCATGTTCCCGAAGTACAAGGCGGGTCCGATCAATGGCGATATCGTCAGTGATAAAGACCTGAACCGCGAGAAGATGAAGATCGATATCTCTGCCCTGCTCGGCGGCGATGTCTATCACATGCTCCGAGAACGCAGTGAGAAGGCTCAATCCCGCTTCAGCAAGGAACGCGATGCCGACAAGGCCTTGAGCGAACGCCAAAAGTGCCTCGTGAAGCTGGCTCAATCCGGTGACATTCCCGCCGAAGTCCTCATGTCCCTGCCATCACCTGAAGAGATCGCCCGCCGGGCGGAGGAAGCTAAGGCCAAGGCGAATGCGGCATTGGCGGCGCAGGAGCCGAAAGCTTAGCCTTGTATGCCCCCTTTGGCACACATTAAAGGCTCGACCCGTCGCATCTCTCCTCTGATATTAACCAAAAGCCTAAAACCTGCTCCATTTCGGAAAAATGGTTGAACCGAAGAACGGGTCTGGGCGTCTGAATTGACGGTCATGCAAACCGCGCCACTTACCATACCGCGTCCGGTGCCGCTTCAGCGGATTCGTCCGCCGAAGAAGAACATCCCGCAGACGAAGATCCAGCGCGACCATGTCCAGAAGGCCGTCCGGCAATATGTGGCCGAGACCCAATTCGTCCCGCCAGTGCCCATGGAGGATCTCAAAGTCCATGCGGATACGCTGATCGCTCGGCTCAAGCTCGATCCCATTTACCGCGATTACATCGGTGTCTTGTTGAATAACGAGGTCTGGCGCGAAACCCTAGCGACCATCCCTTACGAGCGCCGCCTCCTACTCCTGCCCAAGTGCCTGCGCGTGGAGAGCAAGTGCCCCGCGCCCTTCGATGAATTTGGCCTGCTCTGCAAGCAGTGCGGTCTGTGCACGATTCAAGATCTGCAATCTGAAGCGGAACGCCTCGGTTACGCGGTACTGGTGGCGGAAGGTTCCGCCATCGTCATGTCGCTCATCCAGACGGGCAAGATTGACGCCATCGTGGGTGTCAGTTGCCTGAGCGTGCTGGAACGCGCCTTCCCTTACATGGAAGCCGCCGCCGTTCCCGGCATCGCGATTCCGCTTTTGCAGGATGATTGCATCGATACCACGGTGGATATCGACTGGGTCTGGGACGTCATCCATCTCACGAGCGATGACAAGACTCGCCGCCTTGATCTCACTGCGTTGCGCAATGATGTCGATACGTGGTTCTCGACCGATTCGCTCATGTCCATCATGGGACCGGCGGAAGGCGAGACCGAACGCATCGCCCGCGAATGGCTTGGCCGCGCAGGTAAACGCTGGCGCCCGTTCCTCGCCGTTTCTGCTTATCAAGCTTTGCGCGAAGAGACGACTGCGCCCTTGCCGGAAGATCTCAAGAAAATCGCTGTCGCCGTAGAATGCTTCCACAAAGCCTCGCTCATCCACGATGACATCGAGGACAACGACGCGATTCGTTATGGCGAGAAGACTTTGCACGAGGAACACGGCACCGCCATCGCTCTGAACGTCGGCGATCTCCTCATCGGCGAAGGCTATCGCCTTATCGGTGCGTGCAGTGCCAGTGCCGCGCAAAAGGTTGAGATGCTCATAGTGGCCTCCGAAGGTCAGCGCCAGCTCTGCCAAGGTCAAGGTGCCGAACTCTGCTGGACGCGCAATCCCGGCCCGCTGAAATCCACCGAAGTCCTCGATATATTCCGTCGCAAGACCGCACCTGCGTTTGAAGTCGCCCTGCGACTTGGTGCCGTTTACGCGAACAATCACGAACCTTTCCGCGATGCCATCGGCAAATACAGCGAAGCCCTCGGCATCGCCTATCAGATCCGCGATGACTTGAGCGATCTCGGTGCCACTGGCGAAACGAACGACATCGAAGGCATACGTCCCAGCTTGCTCCTCGCCGTCGCCAGCGAACGCGCGAAAGGCGAAGCCGCTGCTCAACTGGAATCTTGGTGGAAACGCCAGCCGTTAGCAGGTGTTACTGCCCAGCGCATCGAAGCGCTGTATCGCGAACTCAAGGCAGATGACCGCGCGAACACGCTCCTTGAGACGTATCAGGAAGAAGCCATCCGCGCCCTGCGTGACGTGGAGAATGCGAACCTGAAGGGCCTGCTCCGCCGCGTCATCGGCAAGATTTTCAACGAAGCCGAAGTGCAAGGCTGGTGCAGCGAGTTTGAGGAGAAGAATCTCGCCCGCCTAAACCTGTCGCTCCCAATCATCACCCCGAAGGCGTAAAGACGAAGCCCGCTGCCCGTGCCCCGACACAGGTGTCGGGGCCGGCAGTCCGCGACTTCCGCCGCAACACACGCCCCCTATACCTTTAAAATCAAACCAGGCCGCCGAAGCCGAAACTTTTCGCACGCCAGCGACTCTATAACGACGAGGGATACCAACTCCCTCGCCCCTCGGAGGGGAGAGGGCCGGGGTGAGGGGTGCCGGTCCCCTCAATTAAACCCGTTATCTACACATCCCGATGCGTCGGCTGCGGCTTGCCCGGCTTGAACGCCTCCAGATGCTCCTGTTTCGCCGTCAATCCCGGGAATGCCACCAGCGTTTCCGAAACCGCATCCGCCAATAATTTCTGCAAATCTTCCGGAGCCGCTTCGGCCCGCATGTTCACCGTCAGATGTGCATCTGTGAACGGCTCTTCCAACTCCATCGAAAGCTCCGGCACATAATCATTTCGCACTAGATTCAGCACGGCCAGATCGCCCAAGCTATCCTCCGGTTCCAACGTCATCTTGAAGTGAGCAACCTCACTGCCGTGAGCGGTGAGCTTGCGTCGCACCGATTCCGCCAGTTGGCGCAGAAACTCATTTGCGTCCGTTTGCTTCTCGGTCTGCAGGGTGTAAGCGGCATTTAACCAGCCCAGCAGTGCCTCGCCATCCGCATACACTTCATAATCCACCTCCATCACCGCACGTGGCTTCTGGGTCGTCTCGGTCAATTCCTTGAACCACTCCTCCAACCCTTCACCTGTGCGTGCGGAAACCGTCATGATCTTGGCGAGCGGGAAACTCTTCGCCAAGGCCGCTTGCAGTTCGGTCAGTTTCTCCGGCGAGAGCATATCTCGCTTGTTGATCACGATGATGTCCGCCTCTTCGAGCTGCTTGCGGTAGATATACTCCACCTTCTCGGAGAAACGGCTGCCCTGTTCCAATCCCAGAACACGTGCCGCTCGGATCGGGTCCACCAAAACACTGAGCGGCGCAATCGTGTAGGACTCCCCATACATGCGGCGCAGCGGATATGTCACCGTTGCTACCAAATCCGTGCAACTCCCCACCGGTTCCGCGATGAACACTTCAGGCAAGGTGCGTTTGTTCAAGCGGTCCGCCGCTTCCACCAAGGAATTGAAGCGGCAGCAAAAGCACCCGCCGGAAATCTCTTCCACTTCGTAATCGTGAGAGGCCAGCAAGGCGGTATCCACGAGCTGACTGCCTTGGTCATTATCGATCAACCCCACGCGCAGACCGTGTGTGTCATCCAGCCAATGCGCCAGCTTGAGCACCGAGGTCGTCTTGCCAGCGCCGAGAAAGCCGCCGATCATGATGTAACGGGCCGGGGTCGTTTCCATAAAAGCAAATCAGCCTTAGCGATTGTGTGTTGAGACGGTCTGGCGAACAGAGTAATTCAGCCTTATCCGAGATTCAACCGCTCTGACGTTATTCGCCAAGATATTTGCCTCGCTGTGCAAACTCATATAAACTTTCCCTGTGGGTAAGGAAAAAACCAGCCCGACAGAGTGTGTGCCTTGGCTCAAAGCGCTGGCTGATGAGACGCGATTCGCGATCATGCAGCAGCTGATCAACCGTCCCCTCAGTGTGGGCGAAGTGGCGAAGGCGCTCGGCCTGACGCATTACAACGCCTCCAAACACCTTCGCATCCTGCGCGAAGCCGGCCTGATCGAGCAAAAGATCCAAGGGCGGGTGCATGAATACACGGTCACGCCTGATTTTCGCCGCCGCATGTCATCCGAGAAGACGTGCCTAGACCTGGGTTGCTGCTCCTTCCAGTTCGAGCAAAAGAAAGATTAGTTTTGGTGCATTTCACCAAGCTGCTTGCCCGCTTTACCAAGGCATAGAGGTTTGCCTTTCTTCAGTGGATTTAGTTTCCTAGCAACATGTCCACCATCGCCGTCTTGGGAACGTTTGACACCAAAGGTATTGAGCATGCCTATGTAGCAGAGCAAATCCGTCATCAAGGGCACACGCCTCTGCTCATCAATGTCGGCGCTTTGGAGGCATCACAGATTCCGGCGGATATCACTTGTGAACAAGTGGCGGCGGTCGGCGGAGTCGATCTTGTAGCTTTGAAAGCCCGTAAAGATCGCGGTGAAACAGTAGCTGCGATGGCCAAGGCGGCAGCGATGATGATGCAAAAGCTGGTGGCGGATGGAAAGATCGATGGTGTGATCTCTTTGGGAGGCGGTGGCGGTACGGCCATAGGCACGGCGGCCATGCGGGCTTTACCCATCGGGTTTCCCAAGCTGATGGTGTCAACCTTGGCGAGCGGTAACACGGCGCAATACGTTGGCTCGAAAGATATCGTGATGTTCCCGAGCATTGTGGATGTGGCGGGGTTGAACCGCATCTCACGGCAAATCCTGACTCATGCAGCGGGTGCGATTTGTGGCATGGTGAGCACACGCGCACCCAAGGCGGAGGACAAACCCATCATCGTGGCGAGCATGTTCGGCAATACGACGATAGCGGTGAATCATGCGAAGGGGATTTTGGAACAAGCAGGATATGAAGTGCTGGTATTTCATTCCACAGGCACAGGCGGGCGCACGATGGAATCGCTCATCGAATCCGGCATGGTGAGCGGCGTGCTGGATATCACCACGACGGAGTGGGCGGATGAAGTGGCGGGTGGGTTTCTTACGGCAGGGCCGACACGCCTCGAAGCGGCGGCCCGCAAAGGTGTGCCTGCGATCGTCGCGCCGGGTTGCTTGGACATGGTGAATTTCCACGGGCCTGACACTGTTCCGGCAAAATACCAAGGGCGTAAATTTTATCAGCACAATCCGCAGGTGACGCTCATGCGTACCAATGCGGAAGAGAACCGCACGATGGGACGGATGATTGCAGAACGGTTGAACCTTTCGACTGGGCCGGTCACGGTGTTATTGCCTCTGAAAGGGTTCAGTGTGATCGCGGCTCCGGGCGGTTCATTCCATGACGCGGCGGCGGATGAAGCGTTTTGTGGTGAATTGAAGAAAGGTCTGCGCAAGGACATCCCGGTGATCGAGATGGATTGTGTGGTGAATGATCTGGCATTTGCGGATCGTTGCGCGCGGACGTTGTTGCAGCAGATCGAAGCCGCGAAGAAATAAAAAGGCGCGTGAGGTCATCACGCGCCTTTCGTAAAAATACAGTCCGACTACTTAGCTTCCGGGCGTATGCTTACCTTTTCCGCAGTCGGGAAATCTTTCGGAACAGGAATCGTCACTTTGCCGGTAGCAGCCCATTCGGTACCGCGCTGGAAAGTTGCGATGAAGCCTACGCATTCCATGGCGACTTTGCCTTCCGGACGCGCATGACCGAGCGTCGTGTGGAAGACGCGGCCCTTGTTCCAGTTCAGCACCATCAGCATGGGTTCGTGCTTGCCGGAGCCGCCTTTTTGCGGATCAGCAAAGGCGGTGGCAAGCACGGTGAGATTTTCCGCAGGTCCGCGCAGACGGTCGTAGAGTTCATCTTTTGCGTGCAACCATTTTGACGGAATGTCCTTCATGATCGGGTGGCTCGATTCGCGAGTTTCCACCACGAACTCATGCTGTGCTCCGTGGCTGCCACCGCGACCTGGTGTCAGGTCCTTGATGATCTTGCCTTCCCAGTAGTTTACGTATGGACCGCTCTTCTCCGAGCGATTACCCCAACCGCCGATGCCGATCATCTCGTTGTAAGCTTTCCATTCAGGAAAAGAATTATCCGCTGCGTGCACAGCCACGAAACCACCGCCTTTCTTCACGAAATCCTCGAAAGCCGCTTTCGTGGCATCAGTCCACGGCTCGCCATTGTAGTTGGAGACGACGACATCGTATTTGGAGAAGTCGGGTTTGAATTGCGACATGTCACCTTTACCCGGAGGTGTGGTGGCGGTTTCCACGGTGAACTTGCCGGTTTCTTCGAGCAATTTCTTGAGCCAGGGCGTGGTGCCTTTCCAATCGTGATTGTTTTGGCCATCGACGATAAGAACCTTGATCGGAGCCGCCGTGGCCGAAGCCAGCATGACGACGAGCAATGAAAGCGTGAGCAGCAGTTTTTTCATGGTGAATGAGGAAAGTTTAGGGAAGCACTTGCAAAAGTCGAGCGGGCAAAGTGCTGCCGGATTCCAGCCGGCAGTTGAAGTGCATTAACAAGCCTCGAGATAAATGAATGGAAGCAAACGGAGCGTTCTCCGGCAGGAGTGGATTATGTTACATCGATCGCGTTGAACTGCCGGCTGGAATCCGGCAGCACGGGCTTTGGGCTTCTTCACCTAAAAAGAAAGCCGGACAGACCTGAATCTGTCCGGCTTTTTGGAAAAATTTTGCAGATCAGGCAAACGCGGCGCGCAATTCTTCGAGATGCTTCGGAATCGCGTCATACGGGTCCGGCTTGGCTTCGTATTCGAGGGCGACGAAGCCCTGATAGTTCGCGTCCTTCATGATCTTCATCAGCTTCTTGAGGTCTGAATGCACCTTCTCGGCTTTCGGGCCGAACTGGATCTCCACCTTCACCTGCACGTTCACAGCGTAGGGCGCGCACTTGGCGAGATCACCATACGGGTCTTCCGTACGGAAGTTTCCGGTATCGAGATTGATGCCGAGCCATGGGCTCTTCACGGCTTTCACCATGTTCAGCAACTGGTCGGGCAGGGTCACGATGCCGCCGTGGTTTTCCATGCCGAGGATGATGCCTTTCTTACCGGCGTAATCGCAGCACTCTTCGAGCGCTTCGATGCAGTTCTTCAGGGCGACGGCTTCTTCTACGCCTTTAGCCTGTTGACCGGCGAAGACACGGATGTGCGGTGCGCCCAGCACAGAGGCCTGGTCGATCCACTTCTTCACATCGGCGATCTCGGCGTCCAGTTCCGGACCTTTCACGCGGGCGAAGTTATTGCCCACGGCGCTGCCGCTGATGATGACGCCGCGCAGGAAGGCGTGGCGGCGCAGCTTCAGGAGGTCATCAGTGGTGGTCTTGGGGTCGAAGAAATAGCTCGTCAGTTCAGCGCCTTCGCAATTGTGGTCAGCGCAGTAATCCACGAACTTGAACATGTCCATCTGCTTGCTGGCATCAGCGATGGTCTTTTGCTTGCCACGCATCCACGGGAAGTAATCGCGGAAGCCGTAAGCGGCGAGGCTGAGCATGAAACGCGGCTTGCCTGCGCGATTGATGGGCTCGATGGCCAAGGCAGAAGGCGTGAGCCCGACAGAACCAGCACCGGCGGCCAGCAAGGCCGAGCCAGCGGAGAGACGAAGGAAAGAGCGGCGGCTGAGAGTATTCATAGCTGATGTCCCTGAGTTAGGACGAACCAGCGAAGGCACACAATCAAAAATCTGCGGGGAATAATATATTACATGAGGGAGGGCAGGAAGTGGCGTGTGTAGGTGTAAATATCTTCTTTAGGTGACCGAACCTGTTCACGCTTATGAACGGTCTTTGAAAAGTTGGTTCCAGCCTTCGCCATGACAGAAATTACATTCTTTTTCGTCATGCTGACCAGTTCCCTGACAAGGAATGCATATGCATGCTTGGGCATGGATTTCCCATTTTTCTCCTACTAGGCGGAGTTGGTAACGTTGACGCATTTGAATCGTTCCCACCCGATGGACAGTGTACATCTTGGCGACGGGCCCATGAACCTCGGACCTTTCAAATTTTTCGATATCCTTCGCCGCCCGCCACGCTTCGGTGCGCTCGATATATCCAGCCGAAAAGAACTTGGCCTGCATAGGCAGCGACGTCTGGTGATAGGCCGCTTCCAAAGCCGCTTTCTCGGCCAGAAACTCTTCGAAAAATTCTTGCGCTGTTGGATTCATCCCCTCGCTCATAAACTGTTCCTTTCCTCTTTGCCTTCAGCCATTCCAGCGATAAATGGGCACGATTGTCACTTCATTAACTTCCTCCACAGCCGCCGCAACCACCACCACCGCACCCGCTGCTACCTCCTCCACAGCCGCTTGTGCCACAGCTAGAACCGCCCTCGCCCCCTTGGTTAGGTGGTGCCAATGTCTTACGCAGATCCGCCATGCCTAAACTCGGTAAAGCAGCGATGCCCATGCCTGCAATGATCAAAGTCACCATCGCGGGATCGTGGATCAAACCCTTGCCTACGGCCTCTTCAGAGCGGGATTTGGTCACGCTTAACACTTCATTTCCCAAAGAGGTCCGGCGGCTCAACTTAAGAACATAATAGAAGGACAGCAGGCCTGTGATCAAAGTGAGCAAGACCAGGAAAAACACCGGTTTTCCCCGCGAAGCGCCCACCAAGATTTTTATGAACCCCATCGTCACCAGTGCGCTCAGAATTCCGGCCACGATTCCACGCATGCGTTGATACTGTCCATCTGTCAGCCACAGATGCCGGTCTTCCAGTTCATTGACGAGCATGGCGGTTTGAAGTTCCGCTGCCTTGCACAGTGCAGCGGGAGAGCAGCCTCTGCCCATGGTTAAAGCATGTTCGTGCAGGCGCATCTCCAGAGGATGGCCATTCACGACATAGGCCCGGTCCGCTGATAAGGTATCGCTCCCAGAATCGCGGCGAAGTTTGCCTTCATTGAAGAGCTTGGCGATGGCGGCGAACACGGCCAGCTTCGGCCCGCCGTTCAAGCAGGCCAGCACATAAGGATCTAGGATGGATGGATCAGGTGTATGCACCGGAGCTTCCACACCTCGCAGCTTCGAGACGAGGGCCAAGACGAACACGAACAACACAAAAGCCGTGGAGATATAAAAGCCCAGAAAGTCACGGCTTTTCAGGTTCAGCAATGAATCGCCAGTGACCAAGGCGCCGATCGCCATCAGCCCGCCGAAAGTGCATATCCACAGGCAGATCAAAAAAGCAACGGCCTTCACCGAACTCTTTTCCACCACCCAATTTTCCGCGTGGTTCACCCGTGTGTAATGGGGTTTGGACACTTCGACCGTTTTGGGTAAAGGCCAGATGTCTATCGGTGGCTGCTGTCCGAACAGGCGGACGTAACTTTCCAAAGTGCGATCATACCAGCGGGCGAATTTCTCTGTTTCCTCCTCACCGCCTTTGGTGGGTTGATGGGACAATGTTTTACCCAGCACCTCGGCGTTGAAATCGTCCCAATAGGAATCAGAGTAAAGTTGGTGGAGATGCCAGGCTTGATCGACGGCATCCGATGGGGAAACCGGATGACCTGCCGTGACGGCGAGAAAGGCGAAGCGCCGATACTCTTCCACCACGCGCAAAGCATAGCCCAGGTTCCAGCCATTTTCTTTGGCCAACCGTTCAGTGAAAGGATACGCCGCCTTGGGGTCATCGAAGGAATAATGACTTACTTTTTCCCAGAGTTCCCTCTGGTTCGGCGTCATCTGGCCGTGTAGCACTCCTCCCATAGCGTTAACATATGGTGGCCTTTTTTGTGGTTTTGGTCAACTACAACGGCTGCTTGAATTTGGAACTGGGCGTGTCTTGGGCACTGTTTCCGTAGAGGGGGAAGAAAAAGAGAATGGGGAAGTCCGGCACCCCTCCCCCTTGGAGCTATGCATTACCCATAAGTTTTGAACGGAGAGGGCAAGAACGTATGGAAGGTGAACTTTGCTTAGGCGAGGTTCCTTACCCCTCATCCCGGCCTTCTCCCCGAGGAGAAGGAGGAACATTTGCCGCTCAGTTTACCAGTTTAGAGCGGTCTAAAAAATCCTGTAGCCTGGTGGCTGAAGAATGAGAAGGGCGGTCTTTTTGGGTTCTGGCTTCGTTTCGGCTCAGTCACAGGGTCTTGGGAACCTGCTCCTTCGCCAAAGTCTCGCCAGAACCCAAATATCCTCGCTGCACCCGGCTACATCCTTTTTTAAACCGCTCTAACGCTGTTTTGTTTGCGCTGTGAGTTGTAGGTAATGACCAGTCCCCCGAGGGGAGAGGGTGATGTTCATCCGCATCTTTTAAAGTCCAATTCCTCATCTAAGTGCTGGGTCGGCTTTTAGCGGAAGGTGGCCTTCACGTCGGGTTGTAACAAAACCGCCAAGGCCCAGATGCCAGCGAACAGGCCGAACACGTTGGCGGGTGATATCAGGATGGTGAGGATGGCGGTGGCGAGGGCGAAGTTATAGGACTTGGCGTAGCGCATCCGGATGGCTCCCCAAGTGATGAGCGCTGACGCACCCATCAGTATTAAACCCGCGAAGGAAGCCGCCATGATCAGGGGAAATTGGAATCGGTGATAAAACGCTTCCGCTGGCGAAGGGTCGCGGAAGCCGATTTGATTTTCGCGGAACATGGCGAAGTATAGCATGGCCACTCCGCCGAAGACGAGCAGCACCCATTGCAGGACCACGGAGACCAGCAGGGCCATCGATGGACCTTTTAGCTTCGCCAAGGCCTGTTCTTCCTCTGGCTTGCGTTTGCCTTCCAGTTTCCGGGCGATATTGAGACGGGCGAAACTGTTCGCGAAAACTGGCAGAATGATGGAAGGAATCATCAGGGCCATGGTGATCCAGTGCATCCAGGGACTGCTCAGGCGGCGGAACAAGTTGACGGCAGCAGCATCGGATTCATTGCCGCCCATGGCATGAGCACCAAAGGCCACGCCACCGCCTGCATAGTATCCGGCCGCCATGCCGCCCATGGCGATACCACCGATCGCAGCGCCGCCGTATGCGAAGAGCAAACCGAGGGCGATGCCAGCGAAGGATATGAGTCCGATGCCCACACCGCCAACGGCCAGCAGCCCCAAGGCCACGCCGCCAAAGGCGAACACACCTGTCGCCACACCACCGAAAGCGAATATACCTTTGGCGATATCTCCAATGGCGATAATGCCGCGCGCGATGCGCTTTTTCCCGGTGGCCGCATCTGTTCCCCACGCGATGTGAACCAAGGGCAGATCGCCGATCGTCATCTCGGAGCGGTATTCACCGCCCATGGCGTAGCGCATGGAGGGTGGCAGTTTTTCCACCAGGCCGGAGATGGATTCCACATCACTGCGCACGTCGCTCACCTGTTGATAACGGCGGGCAGGCTCGCTTTCCAAAGTGCGCAACACCACTTCATCCAAGCGAACATCTACCTGCACTTTCTGTGAAGGAGGTGAGAAGCGGCCGATGGGCAATTCACCGGTGAGCATCTCGTAGAAGACTACGCCGAGGGAATAGATGTCCGCGCGGTGATCGACGGTCAGCGGATTGTTCATCTGCTCCGGAGCCATGTAATGCGGCGTCCCCATCACGATGTTCGATTGTGTGAGATGCGCCTCGCCCTCTTTCTTGCCCAGCAGCTTGGCGAGCCCGAAGTCCGCGATCTTCACGCGGCCTTTTTTATCGATGAGGATGTTGCCGGGCTTGATATCCCGATGCACCACGCCTTCATCGTGCGCGTACTGGAGGGCATCGCAGATTTTCGGGATGATGTTGATGGCCTGTTCAGGAGTGAAGCGTTGGGTCTGCTCCATCTGGCGGAGATTCACGCCATCCACAAACTCCATGATGAACCAGCAGTAGTTCGTGGTCTGGCCGAAGTCATGTACGCCCACGATGTTCGGATGATTCAGCTTGGCAAGAGCGCGGGCTTCACGGGCGAAGCGTTCCGCGAACGCAGGATCACCTGAAGCACGAACGGGAAGGAGTTTCAGCGCGACGAAGCGATCAAGTTGCGTCTGGCGCGCCTTGTAAACCATGCCCATGCCGCCTTGGCCGAGCAGTTCGAGGATCTCCAGTTGCGGAAAATGCGTGGCGAGATCTTCAGGCAAAGGCGGGTTCTTATCAGCGAAACCGGAATCGGTTCCGGGCGCGGTGGTGAAGGCACCTTTCATCAGACAGCTCGGGCAGAGCCCTTGCGGAGCGTTGGTCTCCAGCGTCCGGCCGCATTTGGGGCAAAGTTGGACGGTGACGGAAAGCGGCACGGCGGGCGGGCGGGGTGGAATCGGCGTTACATCGAGCGACTTCTTACGATTACTGGCGACCACCGCCGCAATGATCACGATGACGATAGCAGTCATCACCCCCAAAACTACCAGAATGACGATGATCTCGATCACCCCTATGGCGAACGCCAACGTCGGATATGGAACAATATTCATATTAGTGTCGCCGGGCATACAACCCAACTTCACCCGTTACAGAAGATTTCTAGGAATAAGGTTACAGAGAAAAATTTCACATGCAAAGAACCTGTCGGAATCATACTTCGAGATTGAATCCCCCAGGAATCATTGCCAGTTTTTAAGCCATAGGATACAACAACCCGCCACTGATTCCATGTACCAACCCTATCCGCTGGAAAAGTTCCAGAAGTTGCCGCCGGACTGGCTGTTTCAAGAGCTGGCGGCACACATAGCGCCACAAGCGGAATCTCAGCCCTATGTCACGGACTTGACGCGCGTAGTCCGGATTCCCGTTGAAGTCGCCACGATTTATTTCCTATGGAATTTCTACTGTGAAGCCGGTGGTGGTGGAATCGAAGTGTTTTTGCTCAACAGCAGGGGCAACCAGACACCCTCTGTTCATAAAGCACTCCAAGAGATCGGCGCTGACGAGGTGATTGAACGGCTTGAAGCCGGAATACCTCATGCCTTGGAAACTGGGTGTGCGGAGTTTAGTGCCGGACCGGAAGTGAACTGGTTCGAGCAATTCCCTAAAAACCCCCGCTATCCGACGTTGCAATCAGTCGATGTAGATATCTACGAGATGGTGAATGATGGCATCATGCATAAATGCAATGCTTACATCAGAAAACACCAAGGCATTTTCGTAGCTTAATCCTTACTTCCTCGGCGGCAACTCCCAGCGCTCGCCGAAGAAGCCTGCTTCCACGATACCACCGGGCCACCGTGATGTGGCAGGCTTGCTGATATCCACCACGGCCCAGTCTGGCAGCTTGGGTGTCTGGCGCGCGTTATTCAGATAATCGTATTCGCGATAGGTGAAGCTGCTATTGATGACCACATACTTTTTGGGATTTAAGGGATTCGGATAAATCAGCACGGGCACGTGTGTCTCCGCTGAATGATTGAGCGCACCTGCCCACAAGCCTTGCTTCGTCCATTTGATGGGGAGTTTGTCGGCGATCTTGGCGAGGAGGGCGTTGCTTTGCGGATCGCCCCAGAGGACGAGATTGTGCTGGGCGATGTCGGCATCCGTGATCTCCGTGTCTTTCTTCAGACGCGCATCGCCGCGGAACTGTTGACGCCAGTGCGTCACGGCGTGATCGAGTTCACTCTTCACCCACTGATCTACTTTCGCATTCATCGCCGTTCCGCTTGGCTGCACGAACATGAAGGAATCCATGAAGGCGTCATCGATGGGGCCTTGCAGCCCATGTTTCTTCACTAGGCCACTGGCAGCTTCTGTGATGAGTTTCCAGCGTTTGCCATCCTTGCGGAAGCTGGCGGAGAAGCTGCGATCGGAGAATGCTTTTGGCGTTTCGATCGTCTGGCCGTCCAATATCACTCTCGCGGGGCGCGTGATGTTCAGCGGATATTCGCCAGCATCGAAAGAGACGGTCAGTGCGGTCAGATTTTTGGTATCCACCTTGATCCAGCTTTCGCCGGTTTCGAATTCTGCATCTACGAAGCCTCGCTCCCAATGCTGTTCCAAGCCATCGATGGTGATCCAGAAGGCTTTGTTGTAGCGCAAAGTGAACGTCGCATACTTCACCTGACGTGGCACTGGATTGCGACCGCGCGCGGCGATGGCGTCCATGCGTTTCTCGACTTCGAGTTTCGCGTTGGGCTCGAACTTGTGCTCTGTGTTCGGCCCGATGATGTGCGTGAGGCGGATGCCTTCTTTCGCGGCGAATTGCTCCATGAGATCCGCTGCCTGCTTCTGCTTATCCTTTTCCCCGCTGTAGGCGACGGTAGGAACGTTGAAGAGATTGATGGCGTGTTCCGTAGCATCGTGCCAGCGCCAGAGTTTGCTTTCCCAAGGATAGGGTTTCAGCGTTTCACTTTGGAAGAAGCGCAGGAACTCAGCAGCTTCGGAAAAGCCAGCGCCCGGTTGTGCACCTGCCCAGAGATCAGGATGATGCACGGCGAAATTCCAGCACGAAGCGCCACCCATGGAGAAGCCGCGCACGAGGATGCGGTTCTCGTCGATTGCGTAAAACTTCTTAACATGTGCAAGTGCTTCAAAGACATCTGTCTCACCGGCGAAACGGGCGGGATTGCAGTAGCGGTTGTAAACGTGCAGCACGATGGTGTTCGGGGGGGTGAACTGGCCGGCATTGCGCTGGCGGTCATTGATGAAATTCATCTCGTTGAGGACTTCACCGCGTCCATGGAACCAGATGTCGAGACGCAGAGGCAGACCGGTCTTGGCCGCTTCGGGGACAACGAGACCGTATGGTTGTACGGAACCATCGATGCGGGATTCAAACGAGCGTACCACCAATCCCGTGGCATTCGTCCATGTCGGCTTACCTTCGCGCAATTGCTTGGCGCGATTGGTGCCTTGCTGGAGGAGTTGTTTGGCGAGGGCGATCTCGTTCGTCTTGTGGACCTCTTGATAGGTGAGGGCGTAACGGACGGCTTTGTGGTAGATTTGCACATCCGGCAGCAAGGCGAGAAGTTCGGGCTTCTTCGCCAACGCCTGCTTGGTGCCATCAATCTCCTTGGCGAGGGTATCGAGGCCTTGCTGGATTTCCTGCCTGTCCTTATCCGGGACTTGAATGCCGATGGGCGGTACGCGGCGGACATTTGTCTCGATATTATCCGCCGGACCATCTGCCTGAGCTGTCAGCAGAGCGGCCAAACAGAAAGAAAAAGAGAACGGCAACAGCAAGTTTTTCATGAGTCGGTAAAAGGCAACTCTACTGTGGAGCGGATAGCAATGGAAAATCGCGGTTCGCCCGGTTTCATCGTCAAGGCTCAGCAAATCAGGAAGTTAAGTGGCAGCTTTTCTTTGGCCTGTCATGACCTCAGCTTTATAGCTGATGCAGTGCCGCAAATTTATTAAGTAAAGCTACTTAATGCGAATAGCACGACTGATGTTCCGTTGAATAATACGTAAACGGAGTAAGTCAGATATGGTATGGTTGAAGAGGGGAATCGCAACACTTCCCCACTGACCGATAAATATGAAACAGAGTCTTTTACAGTTTACCCGGACAGGGGTGTTAGGTCTTGCCTTGGCAGGATTTGCCGCCATCCCGGGGGCGGCTGATTCGGTGAGAGTGGTGAACGCCGCTGAAGATGAGACGGCTGAGCAAAAGGCCAAGCTGAAAGCGGTGGAGAATGCTCCTGCTGCTCCGACCGCGCCTGAGGCACCCGCCATGGATGGCGCGCCGGGTGAAGTGAAGCAGCAATTACCGGCCACCATCCCAGAACTTTCCCCGGGTTTGGCCGAAATCGTCCGGCTGGCGCAAGCCAAAGTAGGCGAGGATGTTTTGCTCGCTTACGTGGAGCGTTCCACGCACGCGTATAATCCTTCCACCGAAGAAATCATCTATCTCCATGACTTGGGTGTGTCGGACAAGGTGATCGCCGAGTTGGTGAAGCGGTCGCCGAACCCGGAGAAGATGGCAGAAGCGAAAGCGGCCGTGACCAAAGAGCCGTTGAACATACCGGAAGTGAAAGCGCCGACGGCGCCAGCGCTTACGCCTTTGGTTTCAACCAATCCAGCTCCGGCAACTGAAGTGGTGGTGCAACAGCAGCCGGTGGTGGTCCAACAACCGGTGATCGTGCAGCAGCCCGTAGTGATCCAACAGGCTCCGGCGGATGTGCAGTATTTTTATTCTTCCCTTTCACCTTACGGTTCCTGGGTGGATGTGGATGGTTATGGCTGGTGCTGGCAACCGACTGTGGCGGTGACGTATGTGGGCTGGCGTCCTTATCAGCATGGTGGCCGTTGGCTCTACACGGATAGCGGGTGGTACTGGCAGTCCGATTATTCCTGGGGCTGGGCTCCGTTTCATTATGGCCGCTGGTTCAATCACCCGCGCCGTGGGTGGTGCTGGACGCCTGACCGCGTCTGGGGACCTGCGTGGGTGAGCTGGAGAAATTCATCGAGCTATTGCGGCTGGGCGCCGTTGCCTCCGGCAGCGCGTTATCACAGTGGCATCGGCTTCACTTACCGGAACAGTCATGTGGGTGTGAGCTTTGAATTCGGTTTGGGCGCGAGCGATTATGTGTTCGTGGGCCACAACCACTTCTATTCTCACAATCCGTATCGCCATTGTGTGCCGGCCACACAAGTGACGCGGGTTTACAATCAGACGGTGGTGAACAACGTGATCGTGCAAGGCAACAATAATAACGTGGTGATCAACCAGGGCGGTGCGCCGGTGACGCAGATCAGCAAGGCCACGCGCACGGAGATCCAAAAAGTCAGCGTGAGGGAAACGCCTGCGGCCCAACGCGCGAGTGTGCAACCGGATCGTGTAGTGCGTGATGGCGGCAGCCTCGCGGTGTATCGCCCGAGCGGCCCTTCGGAAGCTCCGCGCACGCGGACTGAGGTGAGCAAATCGGATGCGAGCGGAATTTCCGGACGTCCGAGCGGCAGCCGCGTGCCAGTAAATCAGGCTCCGGCGAATCTGCAGCCGCAGTTGGGCACGGTATCTTCCGGTAACAGCCGGGCGACAGCGCCGAACACGGCTTTGCAACGGTATGAAGCGCCCAAGCCTACAGCGTTGCCGAAGCTGACCCGCCCGCAAACGCAAACGGTGGGCACGCAAGGCACCGAGCCTTCACGCAGTCTGGGCACGCCGACACATCCGGCGGGCACGGGCATTGATCGTGCGCCTTCACCGCAACGTCCGGTGGAACCGGCACGGCCTACGGCGACACGCGGCATGGGGTATACCTCCCCTGGCTTTCGCACGGTTGAGCCTTCGCGCCCGATCTCGACACCTGAGCCGGTGCGCGGGCCGACGGTCACGCCTTCCGCACCACAGCCGGTGAACGGCCCTGCTGTCACACTATCGCAGCCGAAACCAGTGTCAGGTTCGCCCGCGATTCCCTCGGCGGGGCGTCCGGTGACTCCGGCCACGCCTGAACAGGTGCGCACGACGCCACAAACGCCGGTGTCTTCTTACCAAGCACCGCCGACGGCCGCGCAACGGTTTGAGCCGACACGTCCGTCCACCTCCGTGATCCAAAAGCCAGGTGGGTACACGCAACGGCCTTCGGTGCAGCCGACGTACGGCAACAACAATAACAACAGTAGCGTCAGCACGCTGCCGCGCACGGAGACACCGAGAAATCGTGAGCTGCCGCGGACAGAGCTGCCGCGCAGTTACAGCCCGCCGTCAGGCAGCTATGCTGCGCCGAGTTACTCGCAGCCGAGCACTCCGGGCTATACGGCTCCCAGTACGCCGTCTTACACACCGCCGTCGCAATCGCAACGTCCGGAAAGAAACAACACGCCTTCGCCGGGCCGGAGCTATGAAGCGCCGCGCCCGAGCTATAGTGCGCCTGCTGCTCCGCGCCCGAGTTACACGCCGCCCGCCGCTTCGCCGGCACCGCGTCAATCAGCTCCGCAACAAGTGACGTTGCCGAGATCTTCGGTGCCTTCGAGTCCGGCGCCTTCGTCTGGTGGCGGCGGATCACGCCCTTCACCGGGCCGGGATAACAACAACGGCCGCCCGGGCCGTTAATCATCCAAGGAGAATAAGAAGATGAAAACATTCATCCATAGGTGGATCGTGCCCGTAATCTGCGCGTGTGTGCTCGTTTTGAATGCTCGGGCAGCCGCTCCCACCGTGATTTACAGCACGGGTTTTGAAAGCAGCGAAGGGTTCAACCTCAATGCCGACCTGGCGGGACAGAACGGATGGGAAGGCTTTGGCAGTGATGCGCAGGCGTGGAACGGGTTGATTGACGGGCTGTTCGCCGGATATGGTCAGCAGGCTTATATCGGCTATGACGCGCCACCGGAAGTGGAAGCCGTGGTGCTGAGTGTTTGGAAGGGGAACTTGCCGACGGTGCCGGCGAACCAGCCATTGGTGAAGTTCACGACGTTGATGGCGATCATGGACTCGACGACAGAACATTATGATGACTTCCGCTGGACGGTTTACAACCAGGACGTGGAGAGGTTGTTCACGCTGGATTTCGACAATCATGCATTGGAGATAAACTACGCCTTGGACAACAACGCCGGTTACATCTCCACGGGCAAGACGTTTGAGCCCAACCGGATCTACGAGCTGACCATCGTGATGGATGCTGCGCGGAACCGGTGGAGCGCGTGGCTGGATGATGTCGCCCTGGTGGTTGAACAACCGATGACCACCCAAGGATCATCGCTGGCTTTGGGTGATGTGGATGCCGTGTGGTCGATCCGGGATGAGCTTTATCCCGGAGACAACTACATGGCTTTCGACGATTACTCGCTGGTCGCCTATTCGAATGCCATTCCCCCGACATTGGAAAACGTGGCCCGCCAGCCGGATGGTTCGAACTTGCTGCGGCTGACCGGGGAAGCCAACCGGCAATATGTGATCGAGGTTTCCACGAATCTGCAGACGTGGACGCCGGTGAAGACGAACACGCCGCCGGACGGTATCTTTGAATATCTGGATAAAGGTGCCGCCGGACAGGCGCGTCGCTTTTATCGTGCCCGTACCGACTGATGGTTTTGGTGATCAAGGAGGCGTAAATCCATCCGTATTTTGCTCGAAAACGCGCTGGATTGGGCGATTTGAAAGGAAAAGATTGCTGGGCACGGGGTTTCTTGCGAAAACCTGTGTGTCCCTAAACTCGGCAAAAGCGCATCCGGTGGGGCGGAGCATTACCGGGAAGGAGACGAAGAAGCATGAGCGTCGCCCAGGAACTCAAGTGCGCGTGTCCGCACTGTAACGGTCGTATCGCCTATCCCGCCACGGCGGGTGGTTCCACGATTCAATGTCCGCATTGCGCCAAGCCGGTGGCCCTTCCTGCCACGGTGGCGCCAGTTGCTGCTGCGCCGGTTCCGGTCGCCAGCCAGCCGAATCTGAAATGTGCCTGTCGTCATTGCAATGGCCGCATCTCTTTCCCTGCCAATGCTGCGGGTTCAGCCATCCCCTGTCCGCATTGCGGCAAGGAAACGCCTTTGATCGCTCCCGGCGTCAGTGCAGCGGCAGCGCCCATCGCAGCCACGGCGGCGGCACCGCATGCGCCTGCCCCGGCTGCACCTGTTGCGGCACGGCCAAAAGTTGCCACACCGCCGGTGCCTACGGAGGAAGAGCTGGCCGAAGCGCCTGCAAAGAAGAGCGGCGGCGGCAAGAAGGTGATGATGATCGTGGGCATCGTGCTCGCGGTTGCCATACTGGCGGGCGGTGCCATGGTGGTTCTGAAAAAGAAAGGCAGTGGCGGCGGCGGTCTCAGCCTGTTGGGGGCCAAGGAAGACCTGCAGGTGGTGAACTACGAATTGCAGAAAAACCAGGGGACGAGCCTGGTGTATGTGACCGGCAAGCTCAAGAATAACACGGAGGCCCAGCACACTTCCGTGCGCGTGGATTTCAAGCTGTTCGATTCTGCCGGAAAACAAATCGGCATCGCCGGTGATTACATCATGATCCTGGAACCCAAGAGCGAATGGGAGTTCAAAGCGCTCGTCGTCGAGCCCGAGGTTACAAAAGTCGAAGTGGACAAGATCACATCCTCGAAATAAAGCCGGTTTCCGGGTGTCAGTTAAATCTTTAGAACGGAATTCCTATGCTGCCATTGAACCGTCGTGAAATGCTCAAGCGTTCCAGCCTCGCCGCCTTGGGGCTGTCGTTCGCTGGATTAAACTCCTGGGCCGAGCCTACCAAAGGACCGAAGCGCAAGATCCTGTTCTTCACCAAGTCCTCCGGCTTCGAGCACTCCGCCATCAAGCGCAATAACGGCAAGCCCAGCTTTGCCGAGCAAACGCTCGCGGAGATCGGGCCGAAGTATAATTTCGAGTTCACCTTCAGCAAGGACGGCAGCCTGTTCACGCCGGAGTATCTGGCGCAGTTCGACGCCTTTTTCTTCTACACCACGGGCGACCTGACCACTGAGGGCACGGACAAGAATCCGCCGATGACGAAAGCGGGCAAGCAGGCGTTCATTGATGCGGTGAAGAACGGCAAGGGTTTCATCGGTTCGCACAGCGGTGCGGATACGTTCCATACGTTGCCGGATGCCCAGGACAAATCGGATCGTTATCAGACGAATGGCGATAAATCCGATCCATACATCCTCATGCTCGGTGGCGAGTTCATCAAGCATGGCCGCCAGCAGAAGGCGAAGATGCGCGTGGTGGAGAACAAGTTTCCGGGCTTCGAAAAAGCGGGCAGCTCGTTCGATATGAACGAGGAATGGTACTCGCTGAAAGAGTTTCAGCCGAATCTTCACGTCTTGCTCGTGCAAGAAACCGAAGGCATGCAGGACAACGAATACAAGCGCTCTCCCTATCCAGCCACATGGGCGCGCATGTATGGCAAGGGCCGCGTGTTCTACACGAGCATGGGCCATCGCGAGGACGTTTGGACGAATCCGCTCTTCCAAGACATTTTGATGGGTGGCGTTTCCTGGGCGGTAAAGAATGAGGATGCGGACGTCACGCCGAACCTGACAGAAGTGACGCCGAAACACGCGGACATCCCGCCGAAGACTCCGCCACCGGCTCCGAAGAGCGATAAGAAAGCGGAGAAGAAGGAAGAGAAGAAATAGACCGCCTTCAGAAGCAAAATTTCACCCCCCCCCCATCGGTCTAAGGCCGGTGGGGCTTTCGTTTTACCGGACTTAGGGTGAACTTATGTCTCCTGAATTTCTGCCAAGCCCTTTATCTTTCTCCCTCTCCAATCTATCCCGCTCGTTAAACTCCCGATAAAGTTCTTGGTATTCTATCTCAGTCAATTGAAACGGTTCCCACCTCGAAGGAATCAATCCATCATTGCCTCTGCCTAGGCTCAAAAATTTGTTGAGAGAAATGAGATTTGGGAAGCGCTTGCCAGCTTCATACGCCAGAAACCAATCCTCTTGCAAAAGAAACGCCGATAACTCCACATCATACTCTTCGGGTTCCCTAAGAAACACCATGCGTTTGTATTTGATCCTCATATTTTCCCTTTGGGCATCATGTTCAACAAAGGAATCATAAGAACATTATACGGAACCTGAACCGATTGATGTGAACACTGCTACTACAAATCTTTCAACAGCACACGCTTGATCCGCAGCCGGTTCAAGCCGCCCACTTTTGGATCACCCGCGCAATACGCCAACAGCACAGCATCCTTTGTGTAGTGCATGGCGGTGTAGCAATACCAGCCGTCTGGGTCTTCTTCCAAGGCTTGGTGATTTACCCAAGTCTTGCCGCCATCGGATGAGAGAGCGGAGGTTAGCGGGGTGCGTTTGCCTTTGGTGAAGGGGAATTTACCGGAGTGATCGTTGTAGATGGCTAGCAGTTTATCTGAATTGGGTAAGCGTTTGATGCTCGCGGGAGAGACAGGTGACGCTAGTTCGCTAGGAGCAGGTGGCGTCCATGTTTTGCCCTGATCTAGCGAGCGGAAGATGAATTGGCTGCCGCCGTCAGTGCGTGACCAGCTCAGCAGCGAGCCATCGGTTAATTCGACCACGCCGGGCTCTTGCAAGCCGCTGCGCGTGTTCTGTGGCATGGCCCACCAAGAATCGGCTTCACGCCAAGTTTTGCCTTCGTCATCGGAGAGGATCCACATCGTGATGGCGCGGCCATCGAAGGACTTGCTCGTCTTGGGATCGTTGGCTTTCGCGCGGTGAAAAGCTAGCGGTGCGACGAGGCGACCAGTGGTTAGCTGAATGACGCGGTCGTTGTTCATCACGAAGTAACCCGGGGCGGCCAGCATCAGGATGGGTTCGGACCATGTCTTCGTTTCGTCATCGGAGAAACGCACGTAGGGGCGGCAATCGAGCCAGTGATTCTTCAACAGATAGAACAAGGCGATGCGACCGCTCTTCAATCGCAGGAGCGAAACGCTCATCACGTTCTCACCGCCGATGTTCTTCACGATGACTTCCGGCTGTTTGGACCACGTTTTGCCTTCGTCATCGGAGTGGATGGAAACGATGTGGGCCGGGCTGTTATCGGCGGCACCGCCGTAGAACTGCGTGTAGTAGAATACGATGCGACCTGAGGAGAGGGTGACAAAGGCGCCTTCCGAACTGCGCGGGTTTTCTTTGGTGGGTTCGATGTTCAACACGGTTTCGCCGATGGTGGCGGATGAAAGGGAGAACGTCAGGCCCAGTAAGCAGCAGAACAACAGCAGGTTTCGTTTCATCGTGTGTGAAAAGATTTTTAGCAGGATGATGGAGATTTACGATTCGGGCGAACAAATAGAAGGGATTTACGATTTTGGAATTACGATTTACGAGGTGCTAGTGTTTCCATGTTCCTGCTCAAGGTGTGCGAGAGCTTTAAGGGGGGGCTGGTTAGAGCCGCGGTGGCGGCTGAGGAAGGAACTGCCGGCTGGAATCCGGCAGCACATTGCTTTGTGGTATTCCCGTGTCGCCTGAAGAAAGCCGTGTTCTTACCGGGTTCCGCAGAACCTTTACTATTTGGCGGGCACAGCCTAGAGTGCTCTTATGAAGAAAGACGTGGTGCCCGTGTCCATCCGTGGGATTTTGCCCACCAACACCGGGTGCGCCATCTTCCTGGGGAACGATGACAAGGTCTTCGTGATCCAGGTGGATAACAGCATGGCCGAAGTGATCATGAAGTTCGTGCAGAACGCGCCGAAGGAACGGCCGTTGACGCATGATCTCATGCTGAACGTCTTCAAGGGTTTCAACCTCACGGTGGAGCGCATCATCATCACGGAGATCAAGAACTCCACCTATTTCGCGCGGCTCACGCTCTTGCAGGAAAATGAGCTAGGTAAAAAGATCGTGGAGATTGATGCCCGCCCCAGCGATTGTCTGGCACTGGCAGCGGCGTTGAAGAAAGAGATTTACGTTTCCGCCCCGCTCTTCGCGCAAGTCGAAGACATGACGGAGCACTTGCAGCGCATCCAGAGCGAAGGTGAAGGCGAAGAGGAACCGGGAACCTGAGCGGATCGGAGCATCATCATGGCGCGCGCTGCTACTTCCACGACCCCGAACCCCGTCGCCCTCATCTGCGGTGAGGATGAGTACGCCGTCAAACAACGCGCGAAACAGCTCTATGATGCTTGGTGCGCTGAGGTCGGCGGCATGGATCACGAACTCGTCGATGCGACCGTGGGCAATGCCGGTGAAGCAGAAAAGGCCATCGGCAAATTGCGCGAGGCATTGCAGACGCTGCCTTTCTTCGGCGGTGGCAAGGTGGTGTGGTTGAAGGATTGCAATTTCCTCGGAGACGAACGCACGGCTTCGTCCTCCGTCGTTACCAATACACTGAATGACCTCGCGCAGCAGTTGAAAGATTTTCGCTGGGACAATGTCCGGCTCATCATCAGCGCGGGCAAGGTGGACAAGCGCAAGACGTTCTTTAAAACGCTTGATAAGATCGGGCAGGTGGAGAACTTCGCCGGGCTTTCAACCGATGATAAAGAGTGGGCGGCGAAGGCGGAGTCCATGGCGGAAGGGCATTTCAAGGCGGCGGGCAAACGCATAGCGGATAACGCGCTGGCGGAATTCGTCGCGTGCATCGGGCCTTACCCACGCCAGCTGGGCAGTGAAGCGGAGAAGCTTTCCCTGTACGTCGGTGATCGAGAGACCATCACGCAGGATGACGTGGATGCGATCGTGACTAAAAATAAACAGTCGCGTGCGTTTGCCCTCGCTGATGCTTTGGGTGATCGCGATCTGGTGAAGGTTTTACGCACGTTGGACGAAGACTTGTGGATGACTAAATTCGACAAGGACAAGTCCGAGATCGGTTTGCTTTACGGATTGATCAGTAAAGTGCGCGTGTTGCTGTTCTTGAAGGAAGCCATTCGCGTGGGGTGGCTGAAACAGGTGAGTGACTACAACCGTTTTAAAAGCCAGTTGGAGGGCATACCGGCGGATGCCTTGCCGGATGACAAGAAGTTGAATCCACTCACGATGCATCCGTTTGTGCTGTTCCGCTCCGTGTCGCAGTGCGGGAATTACTCCATTGATGAACTGGTAAAAGCGATGGAATTGCTGCTTACCTGTAATTTGCAGCTCGTTTCCAGCCAGACGGATAAGGCGCTGGTGCTGCAGCAAACGCTGGTGGAAATCGTTGGGCAGCCGCAACCTAAGGCGAAAAGGCCCGCTCCGGCCCGTTCCTGGTGATATTACGTATGCGGATGTATTTTCAGTTAAACCAGCCGCAGACCTTGACCCTGCGGCAAACGAAATTCATATTGGGAGGAGGCTGCTGATAGCCAATTAAGTCGTATGGGCGCAACACCCACCAATATTCTTGTCTCGGTGGTAGACCCGGTGGCCTGCATCAAAGTCACTGGCCGGGCGAATTTTTCCGTGAGCGTGGATTTCAAGACTCTGCTCTACGAGCTGCATGACCGTGGCTTCCGTCTGTTCCTGCTGGATCTCTCGGAGTGCGTGATCATGGACAGCACGTTCCTTGGCATCCTCTCCGGCTTCTCCTCGAAACTTTCGGAAGAATCCAAGAACTCCAAGACGCCGTGTGTGCAGATGCTCAACACGAATGATCGCGTGAAGGCGCTCATCGAAAATCTGGGCGTCGAGCAGTTGTTCAAATTCCGCACGGGCGCGAATCCTTTCAATCCGAACTTCGAGGAAGTGAAGCAGAATCCGGATCAGGCGAAGTCGGATGTCACGCGCACCTGCCTGCTGGCGCATGAGACGTTGATGCTCATCAATCCGAACAATGTGCCGAAGTTCAAGGATGTGACGAAGTTCCTCGCGGAAGATCTGAAGAAAGAGGAGTCGTCCGAGTCTTCACAGAAGTAAAAAGGTTCTTCTCTCAGTCATCCCTAACCTGTCCTGTTCATAATAGGACATTCTTGGTTGGCCCATAGGGCCAGAAGATTCCTAGCAGCGACTTTCAAGTCGCTGTGTACCTGATGTAAACACGGTCACGTAGTGACCGAAGAAAGAGATAACATCTTGCGTCGCTAATGCGACGCTGGATCAGGGAAATCAAGACGGCGGCTTTAAAGCCGCCGCTAAGAATCTTGCGTGCCTAACGGCACGAAACAAATTCCATTCCTGTACAGCATTCAGGCGGCAAAGGCTGTTTGCCGCCTGATGCGAGTTTGATTGTCTGGCAGACTATTTCCGCGCGGAGGTCAGTTCCCATTGCTCGCCGAAGAACGCGGCATCTACGATGCCTTTGCCGGCGATGCGATCGCCGGAGGGCACGCTCATATCCACCACGGCCCAGTCGGGCAGCTTGGGTGTCTGCTGGGAGTTTGTGCCAGAGCTGTATTGCGGAAAAGTGAAGCCGCAGTTGATCACCACATACTTGGATGGGTTCAACGGATTCGGATAGATGAGCACTGGAGCATTCTTTGTGGCATCGTAGGTTTTGTCGCCGACCTTCACGCCTGTGGCCGTCCACTTGATGGGCAGCTTGTCCGCGATCTTCGCGAGGACTTTGTTGCTGGCCGAATCGCCCCAGAGAATGAGGTTGTTGTTCTTGATGTCGTCATCAGAAATCGCGGCGTCATCCTTCACTTGCGCTGCGCCACGGAATTGGCGGCGCCATTGGAAGAGCGCCTCCTTCATTTCCGCTTGAGCCCATTTGCCTGCTTGAGCGTTCAGAGGCTGGCCGGTTGGCTTTACCATGATGAAGGAGCTCATGAAGGCGTCGTCGATGGGGCCTTGGAGGTTGGGTTGTTTGGCGAGAGGAGCAGAAGAAGTTTTGCCTGATTTCCATTTGCCATCCGATTTATGAAAATCACCCACACCAATCGCGCCAACACTTTGGCCATCGATCGTCACATTGCCTTTGGCGTTGGCCGGATTGAGTGAAAAGGCGGTGATGTTCTTTGTTTTTACGGTGACGCCACTGCCGCTCGCATCGGCTTCAATCCGCGCCTCTTCCCAATGTTTCTCCAACGCATTCAATGTTACCCAATGCATCTTGTTCCATTTCAAAGTATGCGTCACGAGCAAGACCTTCTTCGGTACGGTCACACCTTTTGCTGCGGCTTCATCGACCAGTGCCGCCACTTTCTTCTTCGTTTCGGGTTCGTATTTATGGCCAGTCTTGGGCCCGATGAGATGCGTCATCTTCGTGCCTTCTTTGGCCAGCGCAGCTTCCATCAGATCTGCCGCTGCTTTCTGTCCATCTTCCTCGCCGCTGTAAGCTACCAGTGTGCTGTTGTTCAGATTGATCGGGGCGGCCAAGGGATCATACATGGCCCAGAGCTTTTGCTCATACCAAGGAACTGCGTTCAATTTTTCGCCCTCAAGCTTCTGGTAATTCTTCACATCCACGAAACCCGCGCCAGGGTTGATGGCTGCCCATTGGTCCGCATGATGCACGCCAAGATGCCATGTGCCTGCGCCGCCCATGGAGAAGCCGCGCATTGAGACGCGTTTCGCATCAATCGGGTAATGCTTCATCGCATGGGCCAAGCCTTCGAACACATCCACCTCACCGGCGAACTTGAAGGCGTTCATGAAGCGCCCGTAAGGATGCAGCACGAAGGTATTCTCTGGGGCGAACTCGCCCACGGATTTTTGACGGCCTTCGATGAAAGAGATTTCGTTCAGGGTGTCACCACGACCATGCAGCCAGAAATCCAAGCGCATCGGCGGATTGCCCGGCTTGAAGGATGGCGGCACCACCAATCCGTATGGCTGCACGGAGCCATCCAGCTTCGACACAAAGCCGCGCACCACCAGACCGGTGGCAGTGGTCCATGGGGCTTGCCCGGCCTTCAACTGTGCGGCGCGATCCATCCCTTGCTTCACCATTGCCAGCGCGGACTTTGTCTGGTTCGTGGAGTAGAAAATATCATCCTCCACAGCATACGCTGCTGCATTCCGATAGATCTGCACATCCGGCAACAGCTCCAGCAATTTCGGCTGGCTCTTCAACGACGATTTCAGTCCCAAGATTTCCTGATCCAGTGCTGCCACTCCTTTCATGATCTCTGCTTTCGCTTCGGCTGGAACCGTGAAACCCGGTGGTGGTGAAAGTTTTTTGGGATTGGGCGGCAAAGCCTGCTTGGCTTTTGCCTTGGCGGCCGCGGGTTGTGGCGCGGCTTTCTTGGCTTCGGCGGCGAAGCTGGTGGATACACTGGCGATGAGCAGGGCGCTCAGAATCGCACGACTTTTAATGCGGGCGGGAAACATGAGGGGATTGAAAACAATCGGAGGAATTGGCGAAAGGAGAATTTCAGACCGGTTGCACCGCGGGCCAATGAGAAGACATGGATTTGATAAACCACAGAATACGCAGAACACACGGAAAGGGAGAAATCCCTTGGCGGCAGGCAGCTACAAAAAGCCGGGTTGCGTTAAGGTGCCAACCACGCTTCACTCAAGGCAAGGGATTCAGAGTTCGCCGTAGCAACCAGACGGAGGAGCACATGAAAGGATTTTGGAAAAATTTCAGGGGTATGTTCGGCGGGGCGAAGCCATTGCTCACGCCGGAGGAGTTCACCGACAAGTATGTGGAGACGCTGCGTGAAGCGGCCTCAGAACTGAAAGTTGAGATACTGAAAGACTTGGAACTCAAGATCACCATGCCGAATGGAAAAGATTCCACGGCGTTGCTCTATAATGCCTACGAGATCTATCAGCGGGCGCCCAAGGAACTCGAAGAGATCATCTCGCGCTACATAGTTTCCAGCATGGATACCTTTGGTGGCATGGACAATGAGGTGGATCGCCAGCGCATCGTGCCCATCATCAAAGACCGGGCCTGGCTGGAAGAGACGCAGAAAGCGATGCGGGACCGGGGCTCGGAAAAGCCTTTCGAGCAAGTGTTCGAAGATTTCAGTCCGGATCTGGTGATCGTCTATGCGGAAGATCTGCCCCGGAACATCCGTTATCTGACGCCCGGCAATCTCAAAGAGTTGAACTTGGACCTGAAGGAGTTGCGTGCCCTAGCGTGTGAGAACTTGCGGCAGATCATCCCTTCTATCGAGTGCAAGGGCGCTGAGGGTCTGTACATGATCACGGCAGGTGGAGATTATGAGGCGAGCCTTTTGGCGGTGGACAAGATCTGGGCGAGCGGACAATTCGAGGTGAAGGGCGACATCGTGGTGGCAGTGCCAACACGCGATTTGTTGCTGGTGACGGGCAGTGAGAACGCCGAGGGGATCAAGAAGCTGCGAACGATTGCTGAAGATGCTCATCAGAATGGCAGCTATCGGCTGACGCCGAAGCTGTTCGTTTATCGTAATGGGAAGTTCGAGTGGTTCGGGCCAGATGCGGCACTGAATTGATACTATGAAACTCCTGGATTGGATCATCATCGTCGCCATCCTTGGTTGCGTGGGTGTGCTTTACGGCGGCTATCGTCTGGAGGGTGCATTGGCGCTCGCGGCAGTCGGTATAGTTGCCTCTTGGAGATTTTATGACCGTTCGCGGGAGAAACACATGGGCGGTGCATCCGGTACCAATGTGCAGGACGCGCCGGATTCCATGGTGGTGAACACTGATTATTCGCATGATTCAGGAAGCAGCGATAGCGGTGGAACGGATTGAACGCAGGAGCACCTTGATACGGCCTCGTAAACTGGGAGTAAGGAAACGGGGGCAGCCCGGCACCCCTCACCCCGGCCCTCTCCCCTCCGAGGGGCGAGGGAGGTGGAACTTTGTTTTGCTTTCCTGAAGCATTGGTATTTCGGGGGCAGTGCGCGGCTGCGCCCATTGAAAGTCACCTTTTTTGAATACCCCATCCCGGCGTTGCTTCTGATTTAGGAGAATACTAGACTAGCCTCACCATGAATCTCCGTTGCCTTGCTTTGACTTGCGTTCTCTCGCTCAGCGCTTTGACCGGTTGGACTGCTGAGACGGCTAACTGGCCGCAATTCCGCGGACCGGACGGCGATGGCCACTCGGCTGCCAAAGGTCTGCCGCGCAAATGGAGTGAGACGGAGAACATCAAATGGAAAACGGCGGTGGAAGGGCGCGGCTGGGGTTCACCCGTCATCTGGGGCAAGCAGGTCTGGGTGCCTACGGCTACGGAAGACGGCAAGCAACTCTCCGCAGTTTGCCTGGACAAGGATTCGGGCAAGGAGCTTTTCAAGCAGAAGCTGTTCGATGTGGCCGCGCCGCAGTTCGCGCATAAGTTCAACAGCTACGCTTCGCCCACGCCGGTGATCGAGGATGGACGTATCTATATCACTTTCGGTTCACCCGGCACGGCGTGCATCGATACGAAGACTTTCAAGGTGCTGTGGCAACGCACGGACATTGAGTGCAACCACTATCGTGGCGCAGGCTCTTCGCCGATCATCTACAAGGACCTGCTCATCATGAACTATGATGGCAGCGATCATCAATTCGTCCTCGCCCTCGATAAGAAGACGGGCAAGACGGTGTGGAATGTGAAGCGCTCCATCGATTTCATGGACTTGAAGGATGGCAAACCGGAGGCAGACGGCGATTGGCGCAAGGCTTACGCCACGCCGCACATCGCCATGATCAAGGGCAAGCCGGTGCTGCTGAGCATTGGCGCCAAGGCGTTCTATGGCTATGATCCGCTGACCGGCAAGGAGCTCTGGCGCGTGGAAGAGCGTGGCCAGCACTCGGCCAGCACGCGTCCAGTCGTGGGCAAGGACATGATCTATTATCCGACCGGTTTCGCGAAGGGCCAGCTCTTCGCCATGAAGGCGGATGCGAGTGGTGTATTGACCGCCACGAACATGGTGTGGTCCACCAAACGCAGTGTGCCGAACAAGCCTTCGCTGCTGCTCATCGATGACCTGCTCTTCGCGATCGATGATAGCGGCATCGCGAGCTGTCTGGATGCGAAGACGGGCGAATCCATCTGGAATGAGCGCATCGGCGGGAACTTCTCAGCATCGCCAGTTTACGTCGATGGTATGATTCTCTTCACGAGCGAGCAGGGTAAGTGCACACTCATCGAGGCGGGGCGCACCTTTAAGGTGATTTCCGAGAACCAGCTCGGTCAGGTCGGTGAACCGCTCAGTGGTTTCATGGCGTCTCCGGCCATCTCGGACAGGGCATTCTATCTGCGCTCACGGACGCATGTGTATCGCATTGAGAATGCGGGGCTGGCGGCGAAGTAAGCGCATCATCTTATGAAAAACGCCAACGTGTTTGTGGATGTGGATCTGACGTTGGTGGATATGAACCAGATGCTGTTGCCGGGTGCCAAGGAATCACTGGAGAAGTTGAAGGCGTCCGGTTGTCATCTGCATCTTTGGAGCACAGGTGGGGCGGAGTATGCACTTCGAATCGCCAAGGCGTACAAATTGGAACACCTTTTTGAAGGCTTCTCGGCCAAGCCGGATATCATCATCGATGACACACCGGGTTCAACGCATGCGCCGTTTGCTTATGCAGTGACGCCCGATGAACCTTGGCCGGAGGTGGTGGATGGGATCATCCGAAGGCACGTGGATAAGTAAGGCAGTTTGAGGAGCGCGGATTGTCCTCAATCTGCAGCAAGTGACATGAGCAAAGGGGGTGCTCAAATTATCCAAGGGGCAAGCCAACTCTTTAAATGAGCGACACCGCTACCCTATTTCATCCTGTCGGACATGCGTGAGTTGCTGCGGCTCGGAGAGCCGCGCTCCATCAATCTGCTGTCTCGTCTACGGCTTCAGCTTTTGCGGGCTTCTTGCGATAGAGGACGATGACATTGCCTACCTGCATGATGAGGTGGCTCTGGCTTTTCTCCACGATCTGCGGGGTCAGTTCCTTCTTCTGGTCTTTCAAGTCGGCGAACTTCACCTTCACGAGTTCGTGATTGGCGAAGACTTCGTCCAGCGTGCGGTAAAAGCCATCGGACAAGCCGGACTTGCCGACCTTGACCATCGGTTCGAGCTTCTGGGCGCGGGCTTTAAGGTCGCGCAAAAGTGTATTGGGCAGTTTATCCAATGCCATGGGACGGTCAGACTGCCCTTGTATGGGATGGGTGTCAATGAGGGGGAAACGGTTCATTGCGGCAATCAATCCATAACTTCTTTTCCCGTGCGCGTTCTCCCGCTTAACTAGGGGGCGTTGCAAGCGACTTTCCTTCTCGGCCCGGCCGGCAGCGGCAAGACGTATCGCTGTCTGGCGGAGATCCGGGCGGAGCTTTCGGCCTGGCCCGAAGGTCCGCCTTTGCTGCTGCTTGCTCCGAAACAGGCGACGTTCCAGTTGGAGCGCCAGTTGCTGGCGGATTCTTCGCTCGCCGGTTACACGCGCTTGCAGATTGTGGCGTTCGATCGGCTGGCAGAATTCATTTTGGGCGAACTCGGTGAAACACCACCGCGCATCCTTTCCGAAGAAGGCCGCATCATGGTGCTGCGGGCCATCCTTGCGCGTCATCATAAGGAGCTGCGCATCTTTCGCTCCACGGCGCGTCTGCCGGGCTTCGCCCAGCAACTGAGCTTGCTCTTGCGTGAAGTGCAGCAGCATCGCCTCTCTCCGGCCAAGCTGGCGGAACTGGCTGCGAAGGTACCGGCGGAAGGGCGTTTGGGTGACAAGCTGCATGACATCGGTATCATCCTGCGCGCCTACAGCGATTGGCTGAAGCAGCACAAGCTGAATGACGTCAGCGCCTTGCTCGATCTGGCGTCCGATGCGCTCAAGCAAGCTGCGCGTGAAGCCGGTGGCACCTTCCAGCTCGGTGGTTTGTGGATGGATGGCTTCGCCGAGATGACGCCACAGGAGCTGCATCTGCTCGCCACGTTTCTGCCCCTGTGCGAACACGCCACGCTCGCCTTCTGTCTGGATGGCGAGCCGAAGGAATCTCCCCAGACGTGGCTGAATCAATGGTCCGTAATCGCACAGACCTACAAGCGTTGCCGAAATCGCCTGCAGGGTGACGAGGAGATCGAGGTCAAAGTGGAGTGCCTGCCGCGTGTCCGTGAGCGCAGTCGTTTCCAGGAATCGCCGTCGTTGTTCCATCTGGAGACGAATTGGACCGCGCCGCAGGAATCGGAGGAATGGCAGTTCGCGGGGGATTGGGTGAGGCTCGTGGAATGTTTTGATGCGGAGGCCGAGGTGCTCTATGCCGTGCGGACTATTCATCAGCATGTGCGCGCGGGCGGGCGCTATCGTGACGTGGCGGTGCTCATGCGCCGCATCGAAGGTTATCAGGATATCATCCAGCGCGTCTTCAATCGTCACGGCATCCCCTACTTTCTCGATCGCCGCGAATCCGTCGCGCATCATCCGCTGGCGGAATTGACGCGGAGCGCTTTGCGAATGGCCGCCTTTGGCTGGCGCAATGAAGATTGGTTTGCGGCGTTGAAGTGCGGCCTGGTCACGGAGGACGACAGTCTCGTGGATGAACTGGAGAACCAGGCGCTCGCGCGTGGTTGGGAAGGCAATCGCTGGCGTGAACCTTTGGTCATTGAGCGAGAACCGGGTCTGACAAATCGCCTGGAATTCTTCCGGCAAAAGATTGCACCGCCATTCATCCGTTTCGTGGATGAGATGAATCACGCCGAGGGTATCAATGGCCAAACTCTTTCGCGTCTCATCCGCAATCTCTGGGTTGATCTGGAGGTTACGAAAGTGCTGGAGGAGTGGAGCCGTCATCCTGATCCGCAACATCCGGAGTTCGCAGCGATTCACCAGACTGTTTGGGAGCAATTGAACGAGTGGGATGAAAGCCTCCAACTCGCGTTTGAGACGGATATCCTCAGCACGCGCGACTGGCTGGCTGTGGTGGATTCCGGTCTCGCGGGCCTGACCATCGGCGTCATCCCTCCTGCGCTGGACCAGGTGACTATCGGTGCCATCGACCGCTCGCGTAATCCTGATCTGCAAGTGGCCATCGTGCTGGGTGTGAATGAAGGTGTCTTCCCTGCTCCGCCTGAGGCACCGGTCATCCTCACCGAAGTGGATCGCAAGGTGCTCGCGGAATTGAAGGACGATCCACAGCAGATCGGCATGACGTCCCAGCAACGCCTCGCGCATGAACGCTTCTTCGGTTACATCGCCTTCACGCGTGCGCGGCAGAAGCTCATCGTCTGCTGGTCGCGCCAGAACCAGAAGGGAACCGCACTGAATCCCTCGCCCTTCATCACGCAACTGGAACAGCTCTTTCCAAATGATGGACGTATCGACTTCAATGGCACGCTGAAGCCGGAAGATGTGCAGACTTTGCCCGAACTGCTTTCGTTGCCGAACTGGGCGAAGAGTGCGCACAAAGTTGAAGCAGCGCATGAGGGCCAAGTGTTTTGGAATCCTGTCAGCACATTGGTGAAACAGTTGGAGCGTATCGAAGGAGCGTTGAAGCAACAGCAGCTTTCGGCGGCTGCGGTGACGAAACTGTATGGCGATGAGTTGCCCGGCTCGGTGAGCAGCTTGGAGAATTATGCGGCCTGCCCGTTCCGGTTCTTTGTGGGGCACGGTTTGAGTGCGGAGGAGCGCAAGGCGTTTGAGGTGGATGTGCGGCAGGAAGGCAGTTTGCGCCATGACATCCTGGATCGTTTTCACAAAACTGTGCAGGAACAAGATCGACGCTGGCGCGATCTGACACCAACTGAAGCAGGCAATCTTATCCGCCAGATCGGTGAGGAAGTTTTGCCGAAATTTGCCGAAGGGCTCTTCGTTCATGACCGTCAGCGCGAATTTCACGGGCGGATGCTCATCCGTCTTTTGGAGCGCATGATGTCCGTGCTGATCGGCTGGATGGAGCATTACAACTTTGATCCCAAGGCGGTGGAATTCGCCTTCGGCATGAAGGGCGACGGGCCGAAAGGCTGGCGCTTGGAACTACCCGATGGCCGGGCGTTGGTTCTGCGCGGAAGAATTGATCGCATCGATCTTTGCATCCGGGAAGGCAAGGACGAGGCGCTGGTGGCGGTGTTCGATTACAAATCCAGCTCCAAATCGCTCGACGATGTGAAGCTACAGCACGGTCTGCAATTGCAGTTGCTGGCCTATCTCGCCTTTCTCAAGCAATCGCCGGAGGCCCGAGCCTTGCTCGGAGCGAAACAGCTTATTCCGGCGGGTGCCTTCTTCATCAATCTGCGGAGCGACAGCAGTTCCAGCGCGAGCCGTGAAGAGGCCAAAGAGACGGCGGAAGAGAAGAATCGCAAGGTCCACCGGCACACGGGCCGCTTTGATGTGCGTTATGTGGACGAGCTGGACACGCGTGGCACAGGACGGAAAGAAGCGGATCAGTTCAAGAGCACTTCGCGCAGTGCGGATGGTCAGGATGGTGCGGAATTTGAGACGTTGCTGCAAAGCATTGAGCAACAGTTGCGACAGATCGGAGTGAATATTTTCGCGGGTGATGTCAGTGTCTCGCCCTATCGCTACAAAAAGGAATGCGCCTGCGAGCGCTGCGTGTATCAGGGCATCTGCCGTTTCGAGGAGACGCATTCGGAGTATCGCGTGCTGCATGCGGCCAAGAAAGCTAAGGAGGATAAGGCATGAGCCAGGCCACTCCACAACAACAAGCGGCGATCGACGCGCGCGGCAATATCCTGCTCGTGGCGGGTGCTGGCACCGGCAAGACAAGCACGCTGGTGGAGCGTTGCCAGAAGCTCGTGCTGGAGGAAGGCGTCGGCATTGATCGTCTCTTGATGGTGACTTTCACGGAAGCGGCGGCGGCGGAGATGCGGCATCGCATCCGCCACGCATTGCATGAACGTCTGGAAGCCGAGCCGGAAAATGTGCGTCTGGCGGAGCAAATGGCATTGCTGGATACAGCCATGATCTCCACGCTGCACGCCTTCTGTCTGCGTTTGTTGAGGGAGCATTTCCACGAGCTGGCCATCGATCCGCAACTCACCGTGTTGGATGAACAGCAGACCAAGCCGCTCATCGCCGAGGTGCTTGAAGAGATTTTCCAAGAGGCGTACGCGGATGAATCTGAGCACGGAAAGCAGGCGCGGCATTTGATCGAGCGCTATGGTCGCGGTGGAGATGCGGATTTGCGCCTGCGCGTCAAACAACTGCATACATTTCTGCAAACGCTGGCCAATCCGCAGACATGGTTGGCGCAAGCGAAGGAAGTTTATGCCAGCGAGAACGGCTACGAGCATTGGCGTGAGTTGTTGCTGGTGAGCGGGATCGAGTGGGCGCAGGACTGGCATGAGCTGATCAAGGAATGCAGTGCCCAAGCACCTTTGCTGGCGACATCTGCAGCCGCCTTGGATGATTTCCTGAAAGCACCGGATCTGCAGCGGCTCACGTCACTGTTGTATCTGCTGAATACGGCCAGCACAACACGGCGACCCAACAAGACGTTCGATTACAAGAAGCCGCTGAAGAAATGTTTCGCAGAGGTGGAATCATTGTTGCCGTATCTCGCTGCAGAGGGGCAGGACCCGATCATGGTAGATTGGGAAGCAGCGCGAGGTCCCATGCTCGCTTTCTTGAATCTCACGGAAACGTTCACGCAGCGGTATCAGGAGGCCAAGCGGGATTTGGGCGGCGTTGACTTTGCTGATCTGGAGCAACTTTCCTTGCGCTTGTTGCTGGATGAAGAAGGGCAGCCAACTGCCGTGGCAAAACTCTGGCAGCAGCGGTTTGATCATATCTTCGTGGATGAGTGCCAGGACATCAATGCAGCGCAAGATGCGCTCATCCGTGCGGTGAGCCGTGAAGGAGCGGCGGCGAACCGTTTCATGGTGGGTGATGTGAAGCAGAGCATCTACCGCTTCCGGCTCGCTAATCCGCACATCTTCCAAAGTTACGAGCGCGAATGGAAAAAGGCGGGTGCAAATCATCAGGTGCTGCCTTTGACGGAGAATTTCCGTAGTCGCGAAGGTGTTCTGGCGGTGGTGAATTCCATCTTCCATTTCCTCATGCGGCCCACTACGAGCGGGCTGGCTTATGATGAGGATGCGGCTTTGCGGTTTGGTGCTGCGGAGGCGCGTGCGGCTTTTTCCCGAGCGGGTGATGAGAGCACACCGCAGACGGGTGTATGGGCTGAACCGGATTTGCGTGCGGAGCTGCATCTCGTCGTGGATGCGGAGGAGGAGAAAGATTTTGGTGGAGAGACGGAAGCTGAAGACGATGGCTGGGCGGACCTGATGGCATTGGAGCGTGAAGCCCGCGTGATCGCGCAGCGGTTGCGCGAGCTGTATGACGGCAAGCATCAGATCTGGGATAAGAGTGCCAAAGAGTTTCGCGCGGTGAAGTGGTCGGACATGGCGGTGCTGCTGCGCACGGCGGCGAATCGCACGGATGTTTATGCCCGCGCCTCTCGTGAGGCGGGAGTTCCGTTGCTGGCGGAGCAGAAAGGTTTCTTCGGGGCCATCGAGGTGTTGGACATCGTGAACCTGCTGAAGGTGTTGGATAACCCGTTGCAGGATATCCCGCTGCTCGCAGTGCTGCGTTCGCCGCTGGTGGGTCTTTCGCTGGATGAGTTGGTGGCGATCCGCACCAAGCGGACGAAGGATTGCTACTGGCTGGCGTTGCATCAGTGGCATCGCGAGCACATGGGCCATGACGGCACTTTGGCTACGTGGCAGTTGGTGGATGAGTTTTTCCGGCGTCATGCCGCCTGGCGGGCGTTGATCCGGCAGACATCGCTTTCATGCTGTCTGGATCGTGTGTTGGGCGAGACGCATTACGAAGCGTTGCTGCTGGCGATGGAGCATGGCGAGGAACGTGTGGCCAATGTGAAACGGCTGCTCGATCTGGCACGGAGATATGATCCGTATCAGCGGCAAGGGTTGTTCCGTTTCCTACAATTCATCGAGGCGCAGGAGGAAGTGGAGCATGACTTGGAACCGGCTCCGCCGCGGCACCCGGATGCGGTGCAACTGATGACGGTGCACAAGAGCAAGGGCCTGGAATTTCCGGTGGTGGTGCTGGCGAATATCAATCGCATTGAGAACGTGCGCTCGGTAAGTACGGACCTGCTTTGGAGTGAAGGGTTGGGGCTGGCTCCGCGCATCGTGCTGGAAGATACGGATCAACGCTACCCGAGCCTGCCGCACTGGCTCATCAAGCGGCGCGAGTTACACGAGATGAAGGGCGAGGAGATGCGCCTGCTTTATGTAGCGCTGACGCGTGCGCGGGATACACTGATCCTGACCGGTTGTGGCACCAAGAAGCTGTTGCAGGATCGGTGGGGTGCGCCAGCGGAATCGGCTGCGCAAATCACGGCTGAGATCAAACGCGGCCGCTCTTTCCTGGACTGGTTGAAGATTTGGCTGCGTGAGGGTACGACGGATAGTGATTGGCTGGATGATTGCCATGGCAGTACGCCGTTAATCCGATGGCAATTGCACACGGGTGGTGTGTTCAATGCAACTTCAGCGACGGTGGATGAAACTGTTGAAGTAGATGAAAATGATTCTGCTTTCGCGCCGGAATTGGCGGAGAATTTGCAATGGGCTTATCCGAATCCAGCAGCCACAGCAGAGACGGCCAAGACATCGGTGACGGTGTTGCGGAGGCGGAAGGATGAGGCAGATGAGGAGGCGAAGCCGTTATTGCAGACGCAGTTTGCGTTCCAGTTCCCGGCACCGAAGCAGGAGGCGGGGTCGCGCTTGAGCGGTTCAGAGGTCGGCAAGGCGCATCATACGTTTCTGCAGTTTGTGGATCTGACGCAGGCGGGTTCGCTCGAAGGCGCGACGGAAGAGGTGCGGCGATTGGTGGAGATGGGGGTCTTGAAGGAGGATGAGGCGGCGGCGCTGAATGTGAAATCGCTGGCGGACTTCTGGGCTTCTAAGATCGGGCAGAGCATCAGTGCACGCGCTCAGGAAGTGCAGCGGGAGATGCCGTTCACGGCACGATTCTCGACGGCGGATTTGATCCAGTGCGGCGTGGCGGGTGTGAGCCCGAGTCTGCCTGCGGAGGAGTTTGTGATCGTGCAGGGGACGATCGATCTGGCGGTAATTTCGCCGAAGGAGATCTGGTTGCTGGATTTTAAATCCGATCGCGTGAAGCTGGAAGAGATGCCGGTGAAGCTAACGATGTATGAGCCGCAGTTGAAGTTATACGCGCTGGCGTTGGAACGGATTTATCAGCGGCCGGTGAAGCACCGGTGGCTGCATTGGTTGCATCTGGGGAAGACGGTGGAGGTGTGATGTTATGGGCGATCCGGCCAAAACCGTTGACGGGATCTTCGAGCAAGGTTGCGTCAAGCAATGGAGCCGATACGATACAGTGACGGCACGCTGGTGAAGATGGGTGACCGTGTCAGAACAAGAATTTTCTTATTTTTCAAAGAGTTCGGTCGTGTAGTGTACATACCCGGCATATCGCCACAGCATGCGATGATGGAGCACAATGGTATCAAACGGTTAGGGATAAAAACTGATACAGGCGGCTCAGGCGGATTTTGGATAGACCCCAAGACCAACGTGGTTATCCATACGGTCACGTTCTTGAAAAGAGACGATAGTGAACCTGGTAAACTTGCTACTACCGAGGAGTGGGATTGACCGTCAACCCGGTGGCCAAGCCAATTGCCGTCCGCCCAAAATGTGGCAGTGGAGGTGCGGGACGCTTTCGCCGCCGTCCCGGCCGTTGTTGATGACGAGGCGGTAGCCGTTCTCTGAGAGCCCGGCTTGCTTCGCGACTTCAGCGGCTTTCAGGAGCAAGTGGCCGAGCAGTTGCTGATCTTCCGCCTGCGCCTGGCCGATACGCTGGATGGGTTTGCGGGGGACGATGAGGATGTGCGTGGGGGCTTGGGGGCTGATATCACGGAAGGCCACCACTTTGTCGTCCTCGTAAACAATGTTCGCCGGAATCTCGCGCGCGGCAATCTTCTCGAAAAGCGTCTTGCTCATGACGGTAATATAAACGCATCGAGCAACGAGACGCCAGCCGGTTCATTTGGAAACTGGCTCTGAACGCAGTTGCTGCAAGTAAGCCACGATCTGCCAGCGTTGTTCTTCGGTGAGGGTTTCGGCGAAGGTGGGCATGGGTGTGCCGGTGATGCCTTGGGTCACGACGCGATACCAGTCGGGCATTTCCTGGCCTTGGCGAAGTTGTTCGGCGCGGAGGTTGCCGGGTTTGATGGGGAAATCCCAGTGGTCTTTCAACTGCGCGGCGTTGGGTCCGTTGCCTTCACCTTTCGGTCCGTGACAAGGGGCGCAGGTGAGGGTGAAGAGTTCGGCGCCTTTGGTGCGGTGAGCTTTTAGTTTGTCGCCGTCATCCATCCAATCGGGGGTGATGGCTCTGGGCAAAGGTGTGCCGTGGTTCTTGGGATTGTTCCAACGCGGGGAGAAGAATTTCACGTATTCCACCACAGCGCGACGATCTCTCTCCGGCAGGTGCGAGAAGATAGGCATGGCGGTGCCGGTGATGCCGCTGCTCACGGTGCGATAGAGGTCATCGGTAGTGGGGAGTAGATCGTTGGCCGTGGATTTGTATTTGAAGAGGCCGGAACGGAAATCGCGCGGACGGATGTCGAGGGTGATGCCCATGGTGCCTTTGCCATCGCCTTTCTCGCCATGGCAGACGACGCAGTGTTTCTCGTAAACGTATTTTCCTTGGGAGAAGAGGCTGAAATCGGGGACTTCGAAGGAAGGCTTGCTCTTGGGCTTTGCCTGTTCTTCAGCTGCGGAGGCAGAGATGATGCCGCAGAGCAGGCTTAGGGCGATTAAAATGTATCTTAGATGCGTCAATTACCTCTCCACTTTACTGCAAGCGGTGCAGATTACTGAACAAAAATTGCTGGAAGCCGGCAAATGATTGGCTGAGCGAACTGATTTTCCGCTTTACCCAAGGCGAAGATTTCATGGCATAGTGGGGTGGCCATGTTTGCGCTCGGCACATTGTCGTTGAAGTCGAATCTCTTTCTGTCGCCGTTGGCGGGTTATACGAACCTGCCGTTCCGGCTGACGGTGAGGGAGGTCGGTGGCATTGATATGGCCACGACGGATCTCGTGAACGCGCGGTCGTTGCTGGAGAAGAATCCCAAGGCATTCAAGCTGATCGAGACTTGTCCTGAAGACAAGCCGCTGGCGGTGCAGCTCTTCGGCAGTGTGCCGGAAGAGATGCGGGATGCGGCGGTGTATCTGGAATCTATCGGCGTGGCGTCGGTGGATATCAACATGGGTTGTCCGGTGAAGAAGGTGTGTCGCGTGGGCGGTGGCTCGGCGATGATGACGGAGCTGGATAAGACATCCGCGCTGGTGAAGGGCATGGTGGATGCGGTGAAGATCCCGATCACGGCGAAGATGCGTCTCGGGTGGGATGATGAGAATATCACGGCGCCGGATCTGGTGAGGGCGTTGGAAGATGTGGGTGTGGCGGGAATCTTCATTCATGGTCGCACACGAGAGCAGGGTTTCAGTGGCACGGTGAATCTCGCGGGCATTCGCAAGGTGGTGCAGGCGGCGAAGCGCATCCCGGTGATCGGTAATGGTGATGTGACGACTCCGCAGGCAGCGAAGATGATGTTTGATGAGACGGGTTGCGCGGGGGTGAGTGTGGGGCGTGGGGCGTTCTATAATCCGTGGATCTTTGCGCACACGCGGCATTACGTGGATACAGGTGTGTTGTTGCCGGAGCCGACTTTCGAGGAGCGGGTGACGGTGATGTCACGGCATTTGGATCGCATGATCGAGGTGTTCGGTGAAGAGCATGGCTGTCGGATGTTCCGCAAAGTCGCGCCGTGGTATAGCAAGCGGTTCGGGCCGGTGCATGTCTTCAACAAGCGCGTGGTGTTGCTGTCTTCACGGGCGCAGTATTACGAGATCATCGAGGAGTATCGTAACTGGCGGATGCAGTTCCTGGAGGATAACGGGGAATTGAAGGCGCAGTATCAGCCGCCGCCGATGGTGGCGTCTTTCATGCAGGAGAGCGAACCGGGTGTGGCGCAGCGACAGGCGATCCCGGTGCCTAAGGGGCCAGTGGAGGTGTGGTGAGGTGTTTGGTGGAGATCTTGATTAAGCGTTATTGACGTCATCACGTCATGGGTGGATGGAGCATTCAGGCTTCGTCAGCGGCCCGCTGAGGACAGCGAGCCCTACCACGTTGGGCGTTTTGATGCTTCAACTGAACTTCGGGAACAGGTCTTCCTTGGGCCAGTCGGTGACTTTGCTGGCGGCTTTGTGGAGGGCGCCGTCGATCGCGCCATCGGAGAGCTTGGGATCACGGGAGCGTTGGTTGAAGAGGACGGCCCAGTCGAGTCCATCCCAGCGGCGCACGAGCAAGGTGCTGGTGCCGGGGAGGCTGCCGCTGTGCCAGGTGTTCATCTTGCCTTCGCGACCGACGGGGCGAACTTGCCAGCCAAGCGCGTAGTAAGTGTCTTTCAGTTTACCTTCCTCAGTGCGGGAAACAGGAGCGGCGGGTGTGGAGAACATTTCACGAATGGACTTGGCTTCGAGCACGGGGCATTTCTCCAAGGCATCGAAAGCGGAGGCGAAGCGGACGAGGTCCACGGCGGAAGCGATCCATGCGCCGTGGGCATCCATGGCTTCGAGATAGAAGCCGCCGTAGGGCCAGGGCACGCGGAGTTTGATGGCGGGGAAGACGGAATCGGCGGTGCCGTTATCGGGCATGTAATATTTCACCTCACTCTTGGCGCGGAGATCGGGCAAGGTGCCGCCGATCTGCATGTGGGTGATGCCGAGCGGTTTTAGCACGGTCTGTTTCGTGTAATCTTCGTAGCCTTGTTTGGTGAGCTTCTCGATGACGCGGCCAAGGAGGCAGTAGCCGAAGTTTGAATAGGCGTAGCGCTGGCCGGGATCGAAATCGAGCTTGCGCGTCATCATGTAGCGGATGATGTGCTCGGGTTTCGCAGGGGCTTCGACGCTTAGTGTGGTGGCAATGGTGCCGGAGCGGAACATGGGATCGAAGGCCACATCGCGATCCCAGCCGCCCGTGTGATGGAGGAGTTGACGAATGGTGATCTGCTCCCAACGCGCATCGAGCGGTTTTTCGGGGAGGCGCAATATGTCCAACACCTTGTCATCGAGTTTCAGTTTGCCTTGCTCGACGAGTTTCAAAATGCCGACGGCGGTGATGGGCTTGGAGATGCTGGCGATGCGGAAAAGGGAATCGGCTGTTACGGGGGTGTTCTTCTCGCGATCGGCCACGCCGTAGCCACGCGCGTAGATGAGCTTGCGGTCTTTCACGATGGCGAGTGAGCCGCCGGGAATGCCGCGGTCTTTCATGAAGGATTCGACCTCGTCATCGAATGATTTCAGTGGGTGTGATTTGGCTTCGGCAGCGTGGGTGGTGAAGACGGATTGAGTGCCGAGAGCTACGCCGGTCAGGGCGACGCCTTGGATGAACTGGCGACGGGACGGGGTTTTCACGGAAGGGATGGTAGCGAGGTTTTTGGGAAAACGGAGTGAAAAGTTCGCTGGGTTGAATGCGTGAGATTGATGTAAGAGAGTTATGCTGCGGCGGATGTCGCAGACTGCCGGCTGGAATCCGGCAGCACGGGCGTAGGGCTGCGTCGTTCTGCTTGAAAGTCTTGCGTCCATATTTGTGCCATTGGGTTATTGGATGTTGCTGCGGGTCGGAGACCCGCGCTCCTTTTGTGTGCGTGTGCGTTGACACTTGGGGACGCGGAGGGGTTAATGGATGCAGTTGCTGTGATGAAGATTTGGGACGCACATTGTCATCTTTCCACGCCAGGACGCACAGTTGATGAGCGGATGGCGCGGCTGATGGAGATCGCGGATCGTGTGGGCGTGGAGCGAGTGGTGCTTTCCATGGGGTTACCGCCTCTGATCACGAATCCTACGCCCGAGCAGCTTCGTAAAAAGAACGATGAGACGATGGAGGCGCTCTTGCATTGGAATCATCGGGCGTTCGGGTTGTGCTACGTGAGCGGGGAGCATGTGGAGGAGAGCCTCAAGGAGATCGAACGCTGCGTCGAGAAAGGGCCGCTGATCGGCATCAAGCTGTGGGTGGCTAAGCGGTGCAATACTCCCGAGGTCGAAGTGTTGGTGAAGCGGACGCATGAGTTGAAGGGACTGATCGTTCAACATGCGTGGCAGAAAACGAGTGGGAATCCGCCGGGTGAATCGACACCTTTGGATGTGGCGGAACTGGCCACGCGACTGCCGGAGGTGCCGCTGGTCTGTTATCACGCGGGAGGAAATTGGGAGGCGGGCATACGCGCATTACGACCGCATAAAAATGTTTATGTGGAGATCGCGGGATCGAATCCCACGGCGGGTTTCGTGGAGATGGCGGTACGTGAGGTGGGGGCGGAGCGCATCATCTATGGAAGTGATGCGGCGGGAAGAAGTTTCTCATCGCAAGTCGGCAAGCTGATGGGCGCGCAGATACCGGAGGTAGCAAAGGAGTTGATCGGCATGGGGAATTTGCGACGTATTATCACGCCGATTCTCAAGGCGAAAGGCATAACACCGTGAGCGGGCCGATCATTGATACGAATGTGTTTCTCGGCCGCTGGCCATTTCGCCGTTTGCCTTTGGACGAAGCTCCATTGCTGGCGAAGGCATTGCGTGAGCGTGGAGTGGAGCAGGCTTGGGCGGGAAGCTTCGATGCCTTGCTACATCATGATGTGGATGGGGTGAATGGGCGATTAGCCGCCTTGTGTCAGCGCACGGATGAGAAATTGTTTCTGCCCATCGGCACGGTGAATCCGGCGTTGCCGGATTGGGAGGAGGACTTGCGGCGGTGTCAGGAGAAGTATCGCATGTTAGGTATTCGAGTGTTCCCGAACTATCATCAGTATGCGGTGAATGCGCCGAGCTTTGTGAAGTTTTTGAAGCTGGCGACGGAGCGTGGCATGTTCGTGCAACTGGCCGTCAGCATGGAGGATGAGCGCACGCAGCATCCGTTGGTGCAAGTACCGCATGTGGATCTCGCGCCGCTCGTGGACGTGCTGAAAGCGACTCCCGGAGTGCGCTTGCAGTTGCTCAATGCGTTTCGATCATTGCGCCCGGATTTGCTGCTCAAGCTGGTAAGTGCAGCGCATGTCTCGGTGGAGATCGCCACGCTGGAAGGTGTCGCCGGGATTGAGGAATTGTTAAAGCAGGTGCCGGTGGAGCGGCTGATGTTTGGCTCACTAGCTCCGTTGTTTTATTTCGAAGCGGCGGCGTTGAAGCTGAAGGAATCGAAGTTGAGCGAGGCGCAAGCCACGGCGATCTGCCGAGGCAATGCAGTTCAGTTCCTAAAGCGTTGAGCGGGATATCTCTTTTATTTGGCCGCAGTCACACCGTTGATCAGTGCCGGGAAAGGACAGTTCGCACAGGTGGAGTCCGCATGGTCGCAGAAGTCGCGCACGATCTGAATCAAGCCTTGTTGCTCAGCAGCCGTGGTCAGAATGCTCGGAGTAGAGTGACCGAGAAGTCGGCGACGTGCCTGACGCAGCACGGAGTTATCTTCCGCGCGCGGCCAAGTGAGATAGCGAGTCTCCACTTCTTCGAGCAACTGGCTGTTCTCGCCTTTCGCCGCGCGGAGCCAGAGCCAGGGCAGTACTACGTTGATGGCGATGTCAGTCAGCCGCGTTTCGCCGAGTAGCGGTTGCTCCTGGGTCATGCGAGCGGCTTTGAGCGTCCAGCGTCGGGACCAGAACTCGTCTTTATCCTCCTGCATGATCTCGAGCAGGGAGGGAACGAGATGGGTCTTGCGGACTTTTTGGCTAAGCCATTCTTCCAGACGGATGGCCAAGTCTTTCTTCGCCAGCCAATGAGCGGCCAAGGCGAGACGACGTTGGGGATGGTTGGCGGGGCGGATGCCGTTAAAGCGCCAGACCTGTCGCGGCAAGATGTGTTCGTGCAATGAATGGCGGCGATGCCACCAGATCTCCCAGAGGTGGCGGACATAGGCGTCCACGGAATGACGCGGGTCACGCACTTCCTCCGGCAAGAGACTGGAGACGCCGAGCAAGATGGCTTGCAGTGAGGAAGCGCAACGCTCGCCATTCATGGCTTCCATGATGTGCGGCGTCATCTCACCGATGCGTTGCATGGGCCAGACGTTTTGCTTGTAGCCGAGAGCGCGGAAAAGCATCTCAATGAGCGATTGCTCCCAGCCGACTTGCCGCGCGCGGGCCTCGATATGAGCGGCTTTGGCCTGCAGACGAATCAGGGAAGCTTGGCCTAAAAGATCGCGCCAGACGGCTTCATCGAGCAACTTTAACGGTGCAGAACACTGGCCTTGGAGGGATTGAGGCAAGGTTTCGCGAGAATCATTCGCCAGCCAATGCTGCAGATCGGCCATGGGTGAATCCAAGAATTCGCTAAGCGCCAAGGTCGGCAGGGGCGAACTGGTTTGGCTCTTCTCCCAAACCACGTGCAGAATCACGTTCTGGTAGTTCGGATTGGTATCGTGCTTGTGGGCGTGCCAGCCGTTGGATTCGACATCCACCTCGATATCGCCCATTTGCGGTTCTTGACCGGAGAACTGTATGACGGCTTCCTGAAAGTCTGGGCCGGCAGCGCGGTTGAGCCAGCCGGGGTGAAGGATTCGCACGGGCTGACCGTCTATAGTCTTCAGTTCACCGCGTTTGAGCCGTTGTTGTTCCCAAATGGCCTGCATGAGCCGTTCGGCAGGTGGCTTTGGAGCAGCATCGTGCAATAGGGCACGGTTGCTCGTGCCCAGCCGCCAATGTACATAGTAATTCTGGGATGTCCTCCTCACTGGCCATTGCTTTTCGGGTTCGAATGGGGCATTGTCAAGCCTACGGAAGTGTTTGCAAGCAAGCGCTTGCGGAGGAATAGGCCCATCCGGCGGGGAGAATTTGTGGGCGGATAAAGTTATATGTTAAACCGTATATTGAACTTACAGAAAATGTCGCTGGTCGGATAGCCCGTATGAAACGGTCGAAAACATTTTATAGCCTTTTTTTGGCTTTTGGACTGGGAACGGCAAACTGGGCTGGTGGAGCGTCCCTCAAAGTGGAGTTGGCCGCTGATGATGTCCGGATGGATGCCACCGTCAAAGCCGTGCAGAAAGCAATGCCTAGCGTGGTAAACATCGCTACCGAGACCTTGGAAGAGACCCGCACGCTGGAAGATGCGGCCTTCGAACTCTTCTACGGGTATCGTAAGCGTACCACCGAGCGTCGCTACAGCGTCGGTTCAGGCATCATCATTGATGATGGCGGCTATATTCTTACCAATGAGCATGTGATCCAGCGAGCGAACCGCATTTGGGTAAAGCTGTCGGAAGAAGCAGGCGGGGGTGAGTATGAGGCCATCCGGATTTCCAGTGCCAGCCGGAGTGACGTAGCGGTATTGCGCATCCAGCCAAAGGGCACGGAAAAATTCAAGGCGATCGAGTTCGCGCCAGACGACGACCTTTTACTGGGCGAAACCGTGGTCGCTCTCGGCAATCCATTTGGGTTGGGCGGCTCCGTCAGCCGGGGAATCCTCAGCTCAAAGAGCCGTCGTCCTCCTATGGAGGGCCAAAAATTGGATGTGCTGGACTGGCTTCAGACCGATGCGGCCATCAATCCGGGCAATAGCGGCGGCCCGCTGATCAACATGAAAGGCGAGCTGATCGGCCTGAATGTCGCCGTTTATGGTCAAGGCCAGGGCATCGGTTTTGCCATTCCCATCAAACGGGTGGGCGAAGCCATGGCGGAACAGATGACTCCGGAAATATTACGCTCCTTATGGTTTGGGGCGCGCGTGAAGTCCGGCACCATTCCTCTCGTGGTAGGAACAGTGCAGCCGCAAAGTCCGGCCCACAAGGCCGGTCTGCGTGAGGGGGATGTGATTCTCCGCATCAACGGCAAGACGGTCCGCAGCTTGATCGAGTTCACGCGGGAATTGCTGTTTTCCACGGCGGCAAAACCGGCCCATCTGCAAGTCCGGCAGGGAGAGGAGACGAGGGATGTGACCGTAAACCTGGTGCCTGAAAACACCTACTTCAATACGGAACTCATCCGGCAACGCACGGGCCTGACATTGCGGGAACTGACGCCTGATGAAGCCAAAGGGTTTAACCTGCCCTTCGGTGGGTTTGTGGTGGCTGATGTGGAAAAGGGCGGGGATCTGGCCAAAATGCTGCACAACAAAATCACCATCGTTCAAGGGGTCAACGGTGTGGCGTTCAACAATACGGTCAAACTGGCCCGTTTATTGAACGAAAAAGCACCGGGTGAAAAAGTGGGTCTGAACTGCGGCTTTATAGTACGCACGGGCGAGTCTGGCCGGGGCACGTTAGAAATAACCTTGAAGTAGTGATTTTTCGTTTGGTGCAGGGCCGATAAAATCGCAAGAATGGGCAATCCGATACAGTGGTTTAGTTTTACATGAGCGACGAGTGGATGATTGAAGTGAACAACCTGACGAAGCGGTATGCCGGGCATACCGCGATCGATGGGCTCAGCTTCAATGTCCGCAAAGGAGAAATCGCAGGCTTCTTGGGACCGAATGGTGCGGGCAAGAGCACCACCATGCGTATCCTCTCCTGTTTCATGGCGGCCACGTCCGGTTCCGCCAAGGTGGCCGGGCACGATATTTTCACCCAGGCGGATGAGGTCCGCCGCCGGATCGGCTACATGCCAGAGAACAATCCGTTGCACACCGACATGCGGGTCCGCGAGTACCTGAAATTCCGGGCACGCTTAAAAGGGCTGTCCCGTGCCAAAAGCCGGGAACGCGTGGATGTGGTGACAGAACAGTGCTCCCTGCAAGACGTCGCTTCCAAGGTCATCGGAACTTTATCCAAGGGCTACCGGCAGCGTGTCGGTCTGGCGGACTCCCTGGTGCATGAACCGGACCTGATCATTTTGGACGAGCCGACCATCGGTTTGGACCCGCATCAGATCCGCTCCGTGCGCCAGCTCATCAAGAGTTTGGCGGGCAAGCACACGATCTTGATCTCGACTCATATCCTGCCGGAAGTGGAGATGATCTGCAACCGGGTGGTCATCATCCGCGGCGGTAGAATTGTCGCATCGGACACACCGGAGAATCTGCGGAAGCTCGTCGGGCAGGACACGCAAGTGATAGCGGAGATCGCGGCACCGGAAACAGAACTGAAGCAATGCTGGGAACAGATCGCCGAGGTGGAATATTTCGACATCTCTCCTTCAGAGGGCGAATTCCTGCGCTGCTCGCTGACCGGGCGCGCAGGCGTGGACTTGCGGCAGATCGTCTCCGATACGGTTCACGGCAAGGGCTGGAAACTCCGTGAACTGACACGTAACCGCCATTCGCTGGAAGACATCTTCGTGCGCATCACGCGGACGGACAAGGAAGAGGAGGGCTTTTAGCGTGCAAACGTTTGTGACCCTCGTGCGCCGTGAACTGGGTGCCTTCTTCGTCTCCTTGACGGGCTATGCCGTGATGGCGGGTGTGCTCTTCCTGCTGGGTTTGAGCATGACCCTCATGCTCAACTCGCTGGATGCCACCCCCGTGGCGGTGCCGGTCATCGAGCTGTTTTACGAGACGGCATTTTTCTGGCTGATCCTGCTGCTGGCTGCACCGGTCATCACGATGCGGAGTTTTGCGCTGGAACGGGCCAGCGGCACATATGAGACATTGATGACCACACCAGTGAGCGATCTGGAAGTGGTGCTTGCGAAGTTCACTGGCAATCTCATCTTCTTCCTCATCATCTGGCTGCCGTTCCTGGCGTATCCTTTCATATTGCGGCGATACACAGCGGAACCGGATGCGGTGGCGACCGGGCCTTTGTCCACCACGTTCCTCGGCATCTTCCTGTTGGGCTGCCTGTATATGTCCATGGGCATCTTTGCCTCATCCATCACGCGCAATCAGATTTTGGCGGCGATGAATGCCTTTGCCATGGGCCTGTGCCTGTTCTTTCTCAGCTTCGTTTCGAACATGGTGCCCTTGGGTGACGGCTGGTTGTCCAAGATCGCGGCACATCTCTCCATGTTCGAGCACATGCGGGACTTTGTGCAGGGCGTGATCGATACGAGACACATCACGTTTTACCTGAGCCTGACGGCATTGTTCCTCTATCTCACGCTCAAGGTAGTAGAAAGCAGGCGGTGGAAATGAGCACTGAAGAGCACAACAATACTGCGCCCAGCTTCTCCGCCGGCCGCCGCTGGTTCATCGGCTTTCATGTGCTGCTGGCCGTCATCGCGGTGACGGCGATCCTGGGCATGGGGAATTACCTCTCCCTGCGCCATTTCATCCGGCACAGCATAAACGACAAGGGCGCCGGGCAGCTCACACCCGCGACATTGCAGGTCATCAAATCGCTGACAAATGATGTCCGTGTCATCATCTACTACAATCCCGAGGAACCGCTCTATCCGTACGTCAGTGCGATGCTGAAGGAATACGCCGCGCGGAGTCCGCATATCAAACTGGAATCGGTGAACTACGCCACACAACCGGGCGAGGCGACCAAGGTGATCACTGAGTTCGGCTTGAATCAAGGGACCAAGGATGTGGTGATTTTCGCCGCCAACAACCGGTCGGAATCGGTGAGCCAGGGACAACTTTCAGACTTGGACATGACCGCCCTGATCCAGGGCAAGAGCAACGAGGTGAAACGGAAAGCGTTCAAGGGCGAGCTGTATTTCACCTCCAAGCTGCTGGCCGTCAGCAGTGCGAAACAATACACCGCTTATTACCTCAGTGGCCATGGGGAGCACGATCCCCGGCAGGATTCGGAAATGGGCTATCAAAAGTTCGCCGAGTTGATGGTGAACAACAACGTCTTCGTGAAGGCGCTGGATCTGCAACGCACGAACGATGTGCCGGCGGATTGTGACTTCCTCGTCATCGCGGGCCCGCGCTATGAACCTGCCGCCGTGGAACTGGAACGGATCGACAAGTATCTCGGCACCGGCGGACGTTTGCTCCTGCTCATGAACATCCGTTCGGCACCCGGCTGGGAGAGGTTGATGGTCAAATGGGGCGTGGCCATGGGAAATGATGTGGTCTTTGACCCCCCGAACATGCAGGACATGGGCACATTGATGGTCGACAACATGGGTTCCCATGCGGTGACACAATCCAAAGAGCGCATATATATGCTCAATCCCCGTTCCGTCGGCAAAGTCCCCGGAGCGGTGCAGGCGGATTCGGCACAGGTCACCGAACTCTTCACCACTGGCCCGTCAGGCGTGGCACATACGGATTTCCAGAAAGGTGTATTGCTGCCGGCGGCCCATCCCAATGATCGAAAAGGCGAGATACCCCTGGGCGTGGCGGTGGAGAAGGGCGGTCTCAAGAACATGGCGCTGCAACGTGGCTCCACCCGGCTGATCGTGGTGGGTGATTCCGCCATGCTCGCCAACCTCTACATGATCGCCCCTGGCAACGAAGAGTTTGCGCGGCAATCCATCAACTGGCTGTTGGACCGCACGTTTCTGCTCAATTCCATCGGCCCGCGCGCTTTCACCGAATACCAGCTCACCATCACGAATTCGCAGATGACGATCTTGCGCTGGATACTGCTCGGTGCGATGCCCGGCGGCGTTTTTATATTTGGTCTCCTGGTCTGGCTGAGGAGGCAGCGTTGATAAACTGATGAACACCAAGAATACATGGAGTCTGGTGGCGGTGGCGGCCGCGCTCTTTGCGTTCATCTATTTCTTTGAACGTGATGACGGCAAAGACACCGCCAAAGTGGTCGAGCACCGTTTGATGAACAAACTCCAGGTGTCGCTGGTTTCCCGTATCGAGATCAACATCGTCGGCACGAACACGGTCACGCTTGAGCGGGCGAACACCAACTGGCGGGTCATCTCGCCCGTCAACTATCCGGCCCGGCAGCAGCAGGTGCGCAACTTCCTCGCCGGTGTGGCAGAGCTGGCTTATACGAGCACCATCCCGGCGACGGAACTGGCCAAGTCACCCCGGGGTCTGGCCGATTACGGTCTGCAACCTCCGCGCGCGCAGATCGTCCTCGTGCAGAACAATGAACGCCTCGAGTTGAACATCGGCAACGAAACGCCAGTCGGCGGCCAGCGCTATGTGCAGATCGGGCAGGACATTCTGGCGTATCTCGTGGATGCCAAGATCGCTTCTTTAGTGCCCAGTTCTGCTACTGCATGGCGGGATGTCGGGATGTTGCCCGCCAATCTGGCCTTTAACCGCATCGAGATTCATGCCGGCAGCCGGGTGATGGAATTTCAGCGGGATGAGACGAACCAGGTCTGGCGCATGACCAAGCCCTTGGTGGCGCGGGCGGACAATCTGCGCATCCGGGACATGGTGCAGCAATGGCGCATGTGGCCGGTGAATTCTTTCATCAGCGACAATCCGCCCAATACCGAGCTTGAGCGCACGGGCTTTAAGCCGCCGGAATTGGAACTGTTGCTGGGGCAAGGAACGAACACCGCGTTTATGGTCCAGTTCGGCGGTCCTTTTCCGGACAAGCCCGAGTATATCTACGCATTACGTTCCACTCATACGAACCTTGTCCTCACACCCCAATCATTTGTGGAAGCCATGCGCAGCGCGCCCAATGACTTCCGTGATCGCCGCCTGCTCTCCTTCCCGGTCAACCTGCCGGACATCATCGAAGTGCAGAGCGATGAGAAGTTCACCCTGCTCCGCCAGACCAATGGAACATGGCTGGTGGAGAATGACACGAATTTCACCGTGGATACCGTCCTCGTGAACGAGATGCTGATGAACTTGAACACTCTGGATGTGGTGGATTTCGAGAAGGACAACGTCACGGACTGGACGCCCTACGGATTGGTTCAGCCGGCGCATCGCTACACCATGTCCGTCCTCAGCACCAATGCGGTCATCGGCGGCACGAACACCTTGGTGGCGCAACTGGAACTGGGCGTTTCCCCGGATCGTGTGAGGGTTTTTGCCCGCCGCCCGGATGAGTCCTCCGCTTACACTTTGCTGGATGGCGTGGCGCGGAAACTGCCGCGTAGCGTCTTTCATCTGCGTGACCGCCGGGTGTGGAGCTTCAACACCAATGACGTGAGGCGCATCAGCATCGAACAGGAAGGCCGCAAGAATGAACTGGTGCGCAACCCTAAGAGCCTCTGGGCTTTGGGTGAAGGTTTGCCGGGCATGGTCAACCCCTTCGCGGTGGAGGAAACGGTTTTCCGTCTGAGCGAGATGCAAGCCGTCCGGTGGGTGGATCGCGGGCCGACAGTGGCGCAACGTTACGGCATCACCCCGGATTCCCATGGCATCACGCTGACGTTGCAACGCGGCGGCGGACCGGAGGAGAAATTGATGTTGCGCCTCGGCAGCCTGACGCCTACGCGCAATGCCTATGCGGCGGTCATCCTGAACGGCACCACAGTGGTATTTGAAATGCCGCAAAGCCTGCACGAGTATATCTCCAAGTATTTGAACGCCCCGACGTTGCCGGCTTCAAAATGATATGGCCGAACGCGAACAGAAACGCTTCTGGCGGAACTGTCGGGTGTGCTTCCGCTGGTGCCGTGTCGCGCTCTTGCTGCTGGTCCTTTTCGTCGTCTGCCTGCTGATCTATGTCACGCGGATCGGCGTGCCCGAGTCCGTCAAACGCCCCCTGCTCTCCGAGTTGCGCCAGCGCGGCATCGACCTCCAGTTCCAACGCATGCGCTGGACCTGGTTCCGCGGCATCGTGGCCGAGGGGGTTACCATCGGGGAAACGAACCAGACCGGAGGATTGCAATTCAAGGCGCGAGAACTGGTGGTGCAGCTGGATGATGAGAAGCTGAAAAGTTTCAAATTCATCCCCCGCGTGCTCGTGCTGAACGAAGGCAAGATGGACCTGGCCTTGAATGAGACAAATCAGCCCGCCCGTCTTCTCAGCGTAGACAAAGTCTCCACCGAGATCCATCTGCTGCCCAATGATCAATGGGAACTGATGCACTTCAAGGCGAACACGCTGGGTGTGAACCTGAACCTGAGCGGCAGCATCACGAACGCCTCCAAGCTGCGTGAGTTGACGCGTAAGGAGAAGAAGCCGGGAGGCGGTGATGAGGATGCGAAAAAGCCGAAAGAGAAGGATGCTTGGAAACGTCAGTTGCGCGTGGTGACGGATACCATGGAGCGCATGCAATTCGAGCATACGCCGGAGCTGTATCTCGTGGTGCGGGGTGATGCGAGTGATGCCGCTTCTTTCTTTGCGGAAGCGAACCTGGAAGCCAAGTCAGCGATGACCCCGTGGGGCAGTTGGGAGAATCTCAAGCTGAGTGCTCCTTTGAATGCAAAGGAGATGAGCAACGGCCTTTTCCAGGCGGAGATGACCCTGCGCTTCGATCAAGGACATACCCCATGGGGCGTCGTCAAGCAGGCCAAGGTGAATGTGCGGCTGGAACACAGCATCACGAACCCTGCGCCGTTCCGGGCCGACTGGGATGTTTCGCTGAATGGGCTGCAACTCCCTTACGGACAATTGGTGGCGCAGCAGTTGAACTTGAGCGGTGTCACGCGCCGGGAAACGAATGCGCCATCTGAACTGGAGACGAAGTTCAAATTGCGCTCCCAGGCAGTGAAAAGTGAGTGGGCGCAGGCAGCCGGAGCACAGTTGGATGCGCATGTGATCTCCTCCCTGACGAACCCGATTCCCAATATCCGTTCTTTGGAACTGACCTTGGATCAGCCGCGTTCCGAGTGGGCACAGGCGCGCAAACTGAAACTCTCAGGAGAGTTTTCCCTGACCAATGCGCCCGTGAGGACCAACGAATCTTGGGGCTTCTGGGCCAAGCTCGCGCCATACGCGATTCAATGGAAGATCCAGAGCGAGAATCTGCGCGTCTGGCAATTGCGATTCCCGACCCTGGCAACGGCCGGCCGGTGGACGGCACCCAAGCTCGAAGTGACTTCGCTGGAAAGCGCCTTGGCGGGTGGTGAGGCGGACATCGCAGCGCAACTGGACGTCACTGATCGCCGGGTTTGGACCAAGCTCCGAACCGATGTGGATATTCAACGCCTCGCCCACCTGATGTCCACGAATGCGCAGCAATGGCTGGGAGACATCAAATGGGACAAAGCGCCTGAACTGAATCTGGAAGGACGCATGGAGCTGCCACCATGGACTGGCAAGGCCACGAACTGGAATGAGATCCTCCTGAATCGTACGTGGGTCTCCGGCGGGTTGAGCGTCGGGCCGGTGGCGTATCAGGAGCTTTCGGTGAAATCACTGGAAGCAGATTTTGGTTTCACGAACGGCTTTTTGGCGGTCACGAATCTGCACCTGATCCGGCCCGAAGGCGAATTGCGGGTCACAGGACAGGCGGATTTCACCAAGCAAGAGTTCAAGGCGGATGTGGCAAGCAGCATCAATCCCTTGATCGTGAAGCCTTTGGTCAAGAAGCCGAAGACGCAGAAGGTCTTCAATGATTTCATACTGACCACCCCGCCTCATTTGCGTGCGCAGGTATCGGCGGTATGGACGGATTGGGAGACACTTCAGGCGGGGGGGCAGTTGAACTTCACCAATTTCAGCTATCAAGGCCATGGCATCAGCAACCTCAGCACGCACATCGGCTTCACCAACCAGTTCCTCTCCTTCTCCAAGATCGATCTGCGGCGTAATGCGGAGGAGAACGCGATCGCGGATGGCGTAGGACTCGATTTGATCAAAGGGCTGGTCCATATCACAAACGGTTTGGTCTATTGGGACGTGGGAGATGCCACCGGCATCATCGGTCCCAAAACGAAGGAGGCCGTCGATCCGTATCAGTTCGCCACGCCGCCACTGGTGCATGTGGAGGGAATGATCCCTCTGCGCGATGCGGAGAGCAGTGACCTTCATTTCAAATTGTTCAAGGGCGGTCCGTTCAACTACTGGCGCTTCAACCTGCCGGAAGTGCGGGCAGATCTGCACTGGGTGACGAACACCCTCGTCATCACCAACCTCGCGGGGCAATTTTACGGCGGTGCCGTCCGGGGAGATGCCTTTTTTGACTTTGGCGGCACTAATGGCACGGACTACCGCTTTCACGCCATCATCACCAATTCAAACCTCAAACCGTTCCTCACGGACATGCTCCAACGCTCGAATACGCACGAGGGTGTCATCGATTGCGACCTGACTATCACGTCTGCGCAGGCCAAGGACATGAAGACGTGGAACGGTTTCGGCACGGCCAGCATGCGCGATGGTTTCCTGTGGGACATACCGCTGTTCGGCGCCATGACGCCACTGCTTGAAGGGGTGAACGAAGGTTTGGGCAAGAGCCGTGTGCGGGAAGGCTCGGCGAGCTATTTCATCACTAATAGTGTGATCTATACCCAGGACCTCGAGCTGAAGACGCCGACCATCCGGATGGCCTACAAGGGATCGATAGATTTTGATGCCAACGTGGATGCCAAGGTGGAAGGGGCGCTCTTCCGTGATTCACCACTGGTGATCAAGGTCTTTGGCTATCTGACCACCCCGTTCACCAAGCTTTATGAATACAAGGTGACCGGCACTTTGAGCGAGCCGAAGCTGGACACAGTGCATTTCGTCCCCAAGGTCGTCAAAGGGCTGCTCTTCCCGCTGCGTATCTTCAAGATATTCAGTGGCGGTGACCGGAAGAAGAATGACGAGCCTAAACCCGCCGTCACCCCGGAATCTGCTCCTCCGGCTCCCTCAACCCCGGAGAAAAAGCAGTAACGCTGCCCCCAAGATGATCCGGTACCAGCCGAAAGCCACGAAGGTGTGTGTCTGGACGAACTTCAAAAGCCACTTCACGGTGATGAAGGCGGTGATGGTCGCGGTGATGAATCCCAGTGCAAACAGCACCCAGTCCACCGACCCCAATCCTTCTTTAGCCACCTGTTTGGCGAAGCTCAACCCACCAGCAGCGATCAACGTGGGGACGCCGAGCAAAAAAGAAAACTCAATAGCCCGCGGACGGCTCAGACCAAGGATGAGGGCGACGAGAATAGTAGTCCCTGAACGGGAAGCTCCCGGAAAGGCGGCCGCAATCAATTGCGAGACACCGATGGCCAGCGCGATAGCCCATGTGATTCGTTCCGAACCTTGTTTACCTTTCAACCAATGCTCAACCGCGATGAACAGGACACCGCCGATCAGGGTGGCCCATGCCACTGGGCCTACCGATTCCGGCAGTCGCATGCCCAGCTTCTTCAAAATGATGCCTCCGATCCCTGTGACCATAAAAGCGACGATCAGCTTGGAGACGTAATCGAAAGTTTCAGGCTGTTTCCAGTTGGTGGCCAATTCCTGCAGACGCTGTTTGAAATTCAGGATGACCGCCAGCACGGCTCCGCTTTGAATTCCGACATTGAACAATTCAGATTGGAGAAAGGGTGAATCGGCATGCAGAAACTTTTCCACGATAAGCAGATGGCCGGTCGAAGATACCGGCAGAAATTCCGTTATCCCTTCCACCACACCCAAAATGATCGCTGCCAGCCAGTCTTGCATGCGGACTTTTAGACGGTAAAAACGCCATGGGCACAAGGCGTATCTTCCCCCATAGGCATTCTCCAAAAATCGAGATTTTCAAGCGAGAGAACCATGCAGGTTGAAAAGGAGTTTGAATTTACCGGGGCTTTCCCCGTCCAAATCAGCCGCTGATTTGCGCGGGTGGGTGAATTAACCTAATTTTGCCTCTCGACGCGTTATTGCGGGTTGGGTAGAACAACCGCTCTTTGCCGTTTTCCGTGACCCGTTGCGTCAATGGAACTTTGTGTCAGGTGCCATGTATAATAATATGAAAGTGTTGTCCCATGTCTGTGCCGCCTTGTGCGCGTTTTCCGTGCTGACCTTGAACGCGCAGGAGCAGCCGAAGCCTAAAGCCAAGTCTTGGAAAGAGACGAAGGCAGCGGTGTTGCAGGACGACTTCCCTTACACCAAGGCGTGCATCGGCGCGAAGTTCCCCGCGAACAATGACGCGGACAAGGGTATCGCACTTATTCTTGGCAATGAGGCTTTCGCGTGTTTTGACATGGATTTGCTGCGCGTCTCGGCATGTTGGACGGGGGGGTATATCAAGCCCAAGGGCGTCACGTTCGATGGTTCTCACGGCGGCCACCCCGTGATCGATGGTGAGCAGCAATTCGGCACGCCTGCTTTGCCCGGTTGGTCCAAGGACGGCGCTTTCACCGACCCCCGCAAGGAACCGTATGGTCCCCTGCCCAAGGAGATGGGCCGCTTCAAGGGCCTGTATGTCGTGGGCATGGATGTGGTGCTGACCTATGATGTTTTCGGTTCCGATGTGGTGGAGCAGATCACCAGCATCGAGAAGGATGGCGCGACGGGTTTTGTCCGCACGCTGAAGCTAGATAAGACGAAGAGCGCACTGACGCATCTCGTGGCGGAAGTGCCGGAAGGTAAAGGGCGCATCGATAAGGGTGAAGCGATCGTAGAGGGTGCGAATGGTGTGGTGACCCGCATCGCATTGGGCAGTGCGCCGAAAGGTGCGACGCTGGAGATCGCGGATAACAATCGCGTGATTCTGAAACTCGCGAAAGGCACCTCTGGTTTGTTCAAGCTGGTGCTCTGGCGCGGAAATGCGGTGGATGGTGCGAAGTTCGCAGCTTTGACGGAAGGTAAGCCACAGATAGTAGATTACGCCAAGGGTGGTGCGTCCCGCTGGCCGCAACCCGTGGTGACGAAAGGTGCCTTGGGCACCAGCACGACCCCGGATGGTGCTTACACCACGGATAGCCTGGCGCCGCCCTTCGAGAATCCTTGGAAGCGTCGCGTGCGTTTCGGTGGCTTTGATTTCTTCGCGGATGGCAAAAGCGCAGCTCTCAGCACTTGGGATGGTGATGTGTGGGTGGTGAGCGGCATCGATGACAAGCTGGAGAACCTGCAATGGCGCCGGTTCGCCTCCGGCGGTTTCGAGACGCTGGGCTTGAAGATCGTGAACGGCACCATTTACACGGTGGGCCGCGACGAGATCACGCGTTACGTGGATGTGAATAAGGACGGTGAAGCCGATTTCTACGAGACGTTTAATAACGACATCACGTCATCACCGGGCTTTCATGAGTTCACCTTCGATCTGCAGACTGACAAGCAGGGTAACTTCTACTTCGCTAAGGCGGCTCCCGTGAAAGGTGGAGGTCGTGGCTTCGGTGGCGGTGGCGGCAATGGTCAGATCAGCGCCAGCGCGGGCACTCTCATGAAGGTGTCCAAGGACGGCAAGAAATATGAAGTGGTGGCAACGGGATTCCGCGCGCCGAACGGTATCGGCGTCGGTCCTAATGGTGAACTGACGACGGGTGATAACGAAGGTACGTTTGTGGCAGCCTGTCCCATCAATTGGGTAAAGCCGGGTGGTTATTACGGCGTGGAAGACACGGCGCACAAATCGCCTTTGCCGGAACGGGATGCACCGCTCTGCTGGCTTTCGCATCGTGAATTCGATAACTCTGGTGGCGGTCAAGTGTGGGTGACGAGCGATAAATGGGGTCCTTACTCGGGCGAGCTCCTGCACATGTCCTACGGTAAGAGTTCGTTGAATCTCGTGATGCGCGACATGGCGGGCAAGACGCCGCAAGGTGCGGTGGTGCAGTTCCCGTTGCGCTTTACATCGTCCGCGATGCGGGCGCGTTTCAGCCCGTTGGACGGTCAGCTTTATGTGGCTGGTTTGCGTGGTTGGCAGACGAGCGCGGCGAAGGACGCCGGTCTGGACCGCGTGCGTTACACAGGCAAGCCGGTTTATTCTGTGACGGGTACGAAGGTGGACAAGGCGGGCGTGCATCTGACTTTCTCGCAGCCACTGGACCCGAAGGACGCGACGGATCCGCAGAACTTCTCCATCCAGCAATGGAATTACCTGATGAAGTTTGATACCGACAAGGTCGTGAACGGCAAACTGACCCGTGGCGAGGCGAAGAGCCCGAACTATGGTGGCCATGAAGTTTCCCGCGATGACGAGTTCAAGCCCGGTCGCGAAGCTGTGGAAGTGAAGAGCGCGAAGCTCTCCGCCGATGGTAAGACCGTGACGTTGGAATTCGCCAGCTTGAAGCCCGTGAACCAGATGTTGATCAAGTTCAACCTCGGCACGAAAGATGGGCAGATCATCAAGCAGGATGTGCTGCAGACGATCAATGAAGTGAAGTAAGTCTGAGTTCGAAGCTTAAGATTACGGAAGGCCGGGGAGTGCCTCCTCTCCCCGGCCCTCTCCTCCGACAGCGGAGGAGAGGGTGATGAGCCGCTCGTGCATTTGTATGCTTGGATGAATCGGGCAGGTTTGGCGGATTGATTTTTGAACGGTGATGAAGTGCAACCGGTGCTTCATCGTCGAATGGACAGGAAAACACAACGGGGCCGCCTTCATGCACGCGGCCTCGCGGTAAGCAACGCATGCAGTTCGTGATGACATTGAAGCAAACCTTGGGGCTCGCCTTGGCCCTGTTAACGCTCAGTCAGGGCCGCGCCGTCGCGCAAGAAACGCCGAAGACCGAGCCCGGACTGATGGTGACCTTTACCGCAGATGGCGTCACCGATGCCACCACATTCCAGAACGTCTGGCTCTTCTCCGAGAGCGGCAAGCCAGTGACGCCGTTTCTGAATCCTGGCAAGTTCACCGCCACTTGGGATGGTTTCATTTCCGTGGATCTGCGAGACAACTATACGTTCAAGGCCGAGCTGAACGGCACCGTGAAGATCGAGGTGAACACGAATGTGGTCCTCGAAGCGACGGCGGCTAGCAGCGTCAGCGAGCCCAGCAAACGCGCACGTTTGAACAAAGGCCTCAATCCTATCAAGGTCATTTACACCGCGCCAGATGCCGGTGATGCGTATCTGCGCTTGGAATGGTCCACAGCGGACTTCGCGTTTGAGCCGTTGCCCGTCAGTGTGCTGAGCCACACGCCGGGTGGAGAAGCCTTAGTGAAAGGCACGCAGCTTCGCTTGGGCCGTGAACTGTTCATCGAAAACCGTTGCGTGAAGTGCCATGTGGGGCCTTCAGCCGCCACGTTGCCGGACCTCGCGCTCGATGCGCCAGATTTCAAGGGCATCGGTTCGCGACGTAACTTCGACTGGCTCGCGCACTGGATCGAGAATCCGAAAGCCAGCCGTGCGCTCGCGCAGATGCCGAAGATGGTTCACGGCGCGACTGCAAAAGCAGACGCCGATGCTATGGCTGCCTATCTTTCTTCCCTGAAAGACGCTGCTCCGGCGGGTGCTGAGCCTGCGGTCGATCTGGCGGTGAAGGGTGGCAAGTTGTTCGAGAGCCTGCATTGCGTGGCGTGCCACGTTTCTCCAACGGATGGCAAAGATGATCCGAAGAAGATCGCGCTGAAACAGGTGAAGCAGAAGTTTACGCCGGGTGATCTCGCGAAGTTCCTGCAAAAACCCACGGAACATTATGAGTGGATCCGCATGCCGAACTTCCACTTGAAGCCGGAAGAAGCGAATGAACTTGCTGCGTTCCTGAATTCCAAGGCAGATGCGGCGAACAATCGCCCTGCTCCAGCTGCTGATGCCATCGCGCGCGGCAAACAGCTCGTCACCACGGTCGGTTGCTTGAGCTGCCACAGCGGCACGGATGACAATAAATTCGCTGGCAAACGCTTTGGCGAACTGGCGGCGGACAAGTGGACAGGCGGTTGCCTCTCGGAAACAGATAATGGCAAAGCTCCGTTCTTCGCCTTCAAGAAGGAAGAGCGTGAAGCGTTGCAGGCATTTGCGAAAACGGATCGCACCTCGCTCAAGCGTCATGTGCCCATGGAGTTCGCCGAACGTCATGCGCGCAATCTGAACTGCACCGAGTGCCATGGTAAGTTCGAGGGCTTCCCGGTGTTCAATGTCCTCGGTGGCAAGCTGCGTCCGGAGTGGGCCACGCGCTTCATCGCCGGTGAAGTGGATTACAAGCCGCGCCCGTGGATCGAAGGCCGCATGCCGGGCTTCCCGAAATATGCGGAAGGTGTGGCACACGGTCTGGCCGCACAACATGGCTTGCCTGCTAAGTCGCCGACGGAACCGGCCATCGACAAGGCGCTTGCCGAGACGGGCCGTCAGTTGATCGGCACGGATGGCGGCTTCTCCTGCATCGCCTGCCATGCCATCGGCAAGCTCGGCGCCACTCAGGTGTTCGAGAGCGCCGGTATCAATCTCGCCTACACTGGTGAGCGTTTGCTGCCGAACTTCTTCCATCGCTGGTTGCAGAACCCGTTGCGTATCGATCCGCAGACGAAGATGCCGGTCTATTTCGATCAGGGGAACAGCCCGCTGACGGACGTGCTCGAAGGCAAAGCGGACAAGCAGATCGAGGCGCTGTGGCAATACATCCGTCAGGGCAAGGACATGCCGATGCCGAAGGATGCACAACAGTAAGGGTGAATGATTTCAGAGGCGGCCGAGGGGATTTCTCTCGGCCGCCTTTTTGCGTTTGGGATTGGCCCAAAGGGCCAAAAGAATCCAGCCCAAGGCAGACATCTTAATGTCTGCCTTGGGTTAAATGAAGTTATGAGGACGCGGCCTGAATGGCCGCCAGACATTCTAGTGTCCCTTCAGGACACATCTATTTTTATTCGACAACCCAAGGCAACGTCCGCATGAGGCGAACGTTGCCCTGGGCTGAAATCTGTTGGCCCTTTGGGCCAATGTTCATACCCAGAATTCATAGGAGGGTACAGAACTTTTCGCGCTTAACGGCACGGAAAAAAGGCTCGAAAATTCATCTGAAACGACCCAAAAACCAGGTGGTTTTTCTGAGGGTTTGTGTGGGTTTTACGCGATGAATGGGGGACTTTGCCGTTGACAGTCAGGGGCTCCAAGGTTGTCAATAAACGCGTTACCGAGAGCCTTGGCGAAGGGGCATTTTGCGCCTGCGCGCGGAGCTTTCATCAATTTTTAAAGGGTCACCATGAGCAAAAAACTGAATGTAGCGATCGTCGGTCTGGGCTTCGGGGCGGAATTCATCCCCCTCTGGCAGAAACATCCGCACACCACCTGCTACGCCATCTGCCAGCGTGACCCGAAGAAGCTGGATACCATCGGCGATTACTTCGGCGTGGAGACGCGCTACACCGATTACGCCGAGATGTTGAAGGACCCGAACATCGACGCCGTGCATATCAATTCGCCCATTCCCGATCACGCGTGGATGTCCATCGCGGCATTGAAGGCCGGCAAGCACGTCGCCTGCACCGTGCCGATGGCCACCAGCATCGCGGACTGCAAAAAGATCGTGGACCTCGTGAAGCAGACCGGCCTGAAATACATGATGATGGAGACGGTGGTCTATGCCCGCGAATACCTCTTCATGAAGGAACTGCTGGATAATGGTGAACTCGGCAAGCTGCAGTTCGTGCAAGCGAGCCATCAGCAGGACATGGACGGCTGGCCGAATTACTGGCCGGGCCTCCCGCCGATGTGGTATGCGACCCATTGCGTCGGCCCGGTGGCGGGCTTGATCGGCAAACCGGCGGAATACGTGAGCTGCTTCGGCTCCGGCACCATCCGCAAGGACCTGATCAAACAATACGGCTCACCCTTCGCCGTGGAGACCGCGCACATCAAGTTTAAGGACACGGATGTGAACGCCCGCATCATCCGCAGCCTCTTCGATACCGCCCGCCAATATCGCGAAAGCATCGATGTGTATGGCGACAAGAAGTCTGTGGAATGGCCTCTGGTGGAGCATGAACCGCTCATCGTCCATACCGCCAAGAAGCCGGAACCGAAGATTCCGAAGCCGGTGAAATGCCCGGACTTCGCCAAGCGCCTGCCCAAGAGCATCGCGAAATACACGACCCAAGGTGTTTACGATTCTTCCAAGAAGACGCATTTGAGCTTCACCCAAGGCAGCGGACATGGCGGCAGCCATCCGCACTTGGCGAACGAATTCGCGAATGCTTTGGCCGAAGACCGCGAACCGTTCCCGAACGCGAAACAGTCCGCCAACTGGACCTGCGTAGGCCTGTGCGCCCATGAATCCGCCCTGAAAGGCGGCAAAATCGTGAATCTGCCTAAGTTTACGCTTTGAGTTTAGCCCGAGGTAGGGCATAAACTGCCGCCTCGAACCCAAGAACACACTATGTCAGCAAAAACTGAAGGTACAGTACCTAATGCAAGTCGTCTGCTTTGGGCAGGCTTTATGGCCATTTTGGCAGCCGGTGTCGGCTTCGCCATCCGTGGTGGCATCTTCGATAACTGGGGCAAAGAATTCGGCTTCACGGCCACCCAACTTGGTGCGATCGGCGGTGCCGGTTTCACGGGCTTCTGCTTCGGCATCATCATCGGCGGCGTGATCGTGGACAAGATCGGTTACGGCAAACTGGTCGTAGCGGCTTTCGTCTGCCACGTGCTGTCGGCTTTTGTGACGTTTGGCGCGACGGGACCAGAGAATGCTGAACGAATGCTGACGTGGGGTATGTTCATCTTCGCCTTTGCGAACGGCACGCTGGAAGCCGTGGCGAATCCGCTAGTGGCGACGATTTTCCCCAATAACCGCACACATTATCTGAACATCCTGCACGCTTCCTGGCCTGCAGGTATGGTGATCGGTGCCGTGGCCGGCTGGATCTTGGACGACAAGATGCAAGTGGGCTGGAAGATGCAGTTGGCGCTCTACCTTATCCCGACTATCGCCTACGGCGTTATGTTCTTCGGTCAATCTTTCCCGAAATCGGAAGCGTCTGAGAAGGGCGCCAGCTTGGGCGAGATGTTCAAGTCTGTGGGTATCTTGGGCGCGTTGGTGGTTTGCTACCTGCTCTCCCTCTTCTTCGCGGGCAACCTTGGTCTGCCAGCAGCGGCTGCTTATGGTATCGCTGGTGTGCTGTTGGTCGCGGTCGGTGTGATCACCAAGTTCTCCATGGGCTCTATCCTTCTGTTCGTGCTGTTCATCACGCACGCCATGGTCGGTGCCGTTGAGTTGGGCACGGACGGCTGGATCCAGAACATCACGGGCAACCTGTTCACCTCTGAGCAGGGCAAGTATCTCTTCATCTGGACCTCGGCCATCATGTTCGGCCTGCGCTTCTGCGCACACTGGATTGAGAAGACGTTGAAGCTGTCTCCGGTGGGTCTTTTGCTGGTTTGCGCTATCCTCGGCGTGGTGGGCCTGCAACTCGCCAGCATCATGGACACCTTCGTCATGGCACTCATCGCTTTGGGCGTTTACGCCGTGGGCAAGACCTTCTTCTGGCCGACTATGTTGGCCGTGGTTGGTGACCGCTTCCCGCGCTCTGGCGCTGTGGCCATGTCCATCATGGGCGGCATCGGCATGTTGTCCGCCGGTTTGATCGGTGGTCCTGGCTTGGGCTACTCCAAAGACCGCTTCGCTGCTGAAGAGCTGAAGACCACGAATCCGGCGGTCTATGAGACGGTCAAGGCTGAGAAGCCGTCCAAGTTCCTGTTCTTCGCGGAAGTGAACGCCATCGACGGCACCAAGCTCGCTGCGGCCAAGGAAGCCAAGGAGCGCACTCCGGAGCAGACAGCCATCGTGACGGCTGACCAAAAGGGCGACCGCAAGACGCTGAAGGCTGACTCTGCTATTCCGGCGGCTATGGCGGTCATTTACCTGCTCATCTTGCTCTACTTCAAGTCTATCGGCGGCTACAAGGCGCTGAAGCTCGAAGAAGAGAAGTAAGCAGACCTAGAATCCTGAACCAAATCTCAAAGGCGGCTCTTCGGAGCCGCCTTTTTCTTTTTCGTTAACGCCCGAAATACTTTCGTAATATCTTGCCCTTGCGCTGTTGCGTGAGGCGGCTGCTTTTCCTAGTCTTAGTCCATGCCGCGTAAGGATTCGGAAGAAAATAGCAACAAAGGCCACGGTTTAAACGATGTCATCGGCATCGTGCTCATCGGCGTGGCCGCGCTGCTGTTCCTTTCTCTTTTCTCCCATCATCCGGCGGACCTGAATAAAGAGCCCGCTCCCGAGGTGATCCATAACTGGATCGGTACCATCGGCGCTCATCTGGCTAATGCTGTATTTTTTATCTTCGGTGCGGCCGGATATTTGGTCCCCTGTTTTTTGCTGCTTTACGGGTTGGCGCAATTCATCAGTTCGTTCGAACATCTGAATCGCCGTTGGGGTTGGGCGATCGTGATGATCATCATCACGATGGAGGCGTTTCATCTGTATGGCAGCACGTTGGAAACGTTGCGCAAGACGTTGAATGCTCCTAGCGCAGGGGGCTTGATGGGCATGACCCTAGACAAGTATGCCTTTTCCTATTTCGGCACAGCGGGGGCTACCATTATCCTGCTCATCCTCTACCTCATCGGCCTGCTTTACCTGACGAATCATAGCTTCAAGGAACTGCTCGTGATGGCGCGGGAGATGAAGCCCAGCTTTGCCGGTACGGGTGCCGATGGTGGACTGGCTACAGGCAAGCCTGACCTGGCGGAGAAGGAATTGGAGAAGAAAGCGCGTGAACTGGAGAAGCAAGCCAAGAAGTTGAAGGAGGAGATGGCGCGTGAGGAGAAGGGGCGGAAAGCTGAAATCGATGATGAGGAAGAAACAGAGAAGAAGCCTCTTTTGGGCGCGGATCTTCAGCCGGTACCTGAACCGACGGTTCGCGATTTGAGCGTGCCTGTGGCGCGTCAGCCGGAAGAACCAGCGGCTCCAGCCAAGCGTGGCAAAGGTAAAGCCGCGGCTTCCACACCTGAGCCGGCGATGATGGAGGTCGGGGATGTTATCAAAGCGGGCGAGATTCCCGCCGCTACGCTTTCCGATATTCTGGGCACGAAGAACAAATCGAAAACCGAAGAGTGGTCACCTTCTGCAAATCAATCTGAGCCCGTCGTGGCAGAAGTTCGCGCCATGGAAGTGGCGGAGGACAGCGCCGCATCGCTCAAGCCATTGCCAGAAGTAGATGAGCCTTTGCCCGTCCTGCCCAAGCCCAAGCCGGGACCGAAGAAGCCCAAGCCTATCACCGTGGCTTCCGTGCCGATGATTGGCAACTACCAGTTGCCGCCGATGGATTTCTTCCAGTATCCGGACACGACGTTGAAGCCTACGGAGTCGAAGGAAGAGCTGATGGCCAACGCCCGCCTCATGCAGGGCACGTTGTCGCAATTCGGCATCGACGTGCAGCTCGGCGACATCACGAAGGGCCCCACGATCACGCGTTACGAGTTGCATCCCGCACCGGGCGTGAAGCTGGAAAAGATCGCAAACCTGAACAACAACATCGCGGCTGCGTTGAAGGCGGAGCGTATCAATATTTTGGCGCCTGTGCCGGGCAAGAGTTCCGTGGGTGTGGAAGTGCCGAACGCGGTAAAGACGAAGGTCATCATGCGTGACCTGCTGGAATCTTCCGAATGGAAGAACAGCAAGGCGCGCATCCCGCTCGCGCTGGGCAAGGACGTGTATGGCAATCCGATCATCGCGGACCTCGCGGAGATGCCGCACTTGCTCATCGCTGGTAGCACGGGCTCCGGCAAATCCGTTTGCATCAATTCCATCGTCGCCTCGTTGCTCTACAAGTTTGGTCCGGACCAGTTGCGCTTCGTGATGATCGACCCGAAGGTCGTCGAGTTGCAGCAATACAATGTGTTGCCGCACTTGGTCGTGCCTGTCGTCACCGATCCTAAGAAGGTGATCTTGGCCCTGCGCTGGGTGGTGAACGAGATGGAGAAGCGCTACCAGATCTTTGCGAAGGTCGGCGTGCGCAACATCAAATCGTTTAACGATCGCCCGAAGGACAAGCCGAAGCCCACGTCCAATGAAATGGAATTGCCGCTGACGGCCACCAAGGAACGGGTGGAAGCGGGTGCGGAAGGGTTCGCGGTGGAGCTGGATGAAGAGATCGTGGTGCCGCGTGAGGATGACATCATCATCCCGGAGAAGCTCAGCTACATCGTGGTGATCATCGATGAATTGGCGGACCTCATGCTCGTGGCTCCGGCAGATGTGGAAATGGCCATCGCCCGCATCACGCAGATGGCGCGTGCGGCTGGTATCCATTGCATCGTCGCGACACAACGTCCTTCCGTGGACGTCATCACGGGCGTGATCAAGGCGAACATCCCGGCGCGTATCGCCTTCCAAGTGGCCTCTCGCGTGGACTCACGCACGATTCTGGATGCGATGGGCGCGCACAATCTGCTGGGCAAAGGTGACATGCTTTACCTCCCGCCGGGTTCCGCGAAACTTATCCGTGCGCAAGGCGTACTCATCACAGATCAGGAGCTCCAGTGCGCGGTGGACTTCATCGCTGCGCAGGCGAAGCCGAGTTACGAGATGGAGATCCATCAACAGCTTCAGAAACCGGTCAGCAGTCTCGATGGCGGTGGTGGCGGAGGCGGTGGTGGTGGCGGTAGTGATGAGGATGAAGATATCATCGAGCAATGCATCGAGGTCATCCGCAGTGAACAGAAGGCCAGCGTGTCATTGTTGCAACGGCGCTTGCGCCTCGGTTACACGCGTGCCGCGCGCATCATGGATGAGCTCGAGGATCGTGGTATCGTAGGGCCGAGCAAGGGTGCAGAGCCGCGGGATATCTTGATCGATCTGGACGGTGGTGGCGCGGATGGTGCGGGGCAGCATTCGGTGTAAGAAAAAACATCTGCCGTACAATTTTCAAAACCGTAGCCGCAGACATTAGTCTGCGCATGCTTCCCGAAAAGTAAGCGCCGACTAATGTCGGCGACTACGAACAGTAACAAGTTTTTGTGGATACGTATCGTTGTGACATTTTGATCGTGGGTGGCGGCATTGCTGGCCTTTGGACGGCGAACCGGCTGCTGCAAGGGGGCTGGAATGTTTGGTTGCTGGAAACGTCCGCTCTCGGTGCGGCACAGACGCTGGCTTCGCAAGGCATCATGCACAGCGGCGTGAAGTACGGCATCGATGGCAGCAATCGCGAGATCGCCCAGCAGTTGAAAACCTTGCCGCCGCGCTGGATGGATTGCTTGGCGGGTAAAGGAGAACTGGATTTGAGCAGTGTGAAGGTGCTTTCTCCGAACCAATACCTTTGGTCACGCGATCGCTTGGTGGGTGGATTTACTTCCTCAATGGCGGGCAAAGCGATGCAGGGTGAAGTGGAAGATGTGCCTAAGGAACGCTGGCCGGAGATGTTGAAGGCGAATCCTCCGAGCGGTTCTCTCTATGCGGTGAAGGAAGCGATCCTCGATATCCAAACGGTGGTGCAAGGTTTGATGCAACCGTTGAAGGGGCGGACCATCACAGGGCAGATCCAGAAGTTTCATGCGGGTGAAAATGGCGTCACTGCTCTGGAAGTGAATGTTTCGGGTGGAAAGACGGTGAAGCTGGAAGCAAGCGCGTTTGTGTTCACGGCGGGTGAAGGGAATGAGCAAGCGGCGCAAGCGCTCGGTTTTGGATTGGAGTTCACGCAGCGAAGGCCTTTGCGAATGGTGTTGGCGAAGGGCTTGGCACAGCCAGTGTATGGGCATTGTGTCACCACGAGTCCGAAGCCGCGTGCCACCATCACCTCGCATCCGCATGAAGGAAAATGGGTGTGGTATCTCGGTGGCGAAATCGCCGAGAAGGGCGCGCAGATGAATGACGAAGACACGCTCAAGCGCGCTAAGTCAGAGATGGAGAGCATTTTCCCTTCGGTGAATTGGGATGAAGTCGAGTGGGCGTGCTTTGCGATCGATCGCGCAGAGCCGCGTGATCCGAAGGGGCAACTGCCGCCGGAGCCGCGATTGCTGACGAAGGGTAGCAGTATCATCGCGTGGCCGACGAAGCTGGTTTACGCACCGTTGCTGGCGGATAAAGTGATCGCAGCGATGGAAAGTCAGGGCATTGAAAAAACTGCCACGACAGCATCACTGGATTTGCCTGCGGCGGAGATCGGCAAGCTGCCGTGGCAGCAGAATCTTTCATGGAGGCGCGTGTGAGCAAGGTGCCGCAACGTCAGTTCGGGAAATTGGATTTGCATGGCAGTGTCATCGGTCTTGGCACGGTGAAATGGGGGCGTAACCAGAAGGTGAAGTACGCGCCGTTTGAGTTGCCCGCCGATGAAGCCTTGATGCAATTGCTGGATGCGGCGGAAGCGCTCGGCATAAATGTCATCGATACCGCGCCCGCCTACGGCATTTCCGAAGAGCGCGTAGGCAAGTTGCTGCAAGGGCGACGGGAGCGATATCTGCTGATGAGCAAGGTGGGTGAGGAATTCACGAATGGTGAATCGCATTACGAATTCACAGTTGAAAGTGTGGAACGAAGCATCACGCGGAGCTTGAAACGCTTGCATACGGATCGGCTGGACTTGGTGATGTTGCATTGCCAGCCGGATGACATGAGCGCCATCACGGGTTCACCGGCGTTGGAGACGTTGGCTAAACTCAAGACGAAGGGGTTGCTGCGTTACTACGGTGTTTCTTCCATGACGTTAGAGGGCGGCTTGAAAGCGTTGGAACTGAGCGATGCGGTGATGGTGGCATGGAATTTCGAGTATCGTGCGCAGGAAGAAGTCATCCGTCAGGCAGGCAAGCAAGGCAAAGCGGCGTTGCTGAAACGAGCCTTGCTTTCAGGAAATCTGCATCAGGCGAGCACGGGGAAAAATCTGGTGGAGACGTGTGTGCATGAGGCGCTGAATTTGCCGGAGGTTTCATCGCTCATCGCGGGGACGATCAATGTGGCGCATCTGCGGGAAAATGCAGAGGCGGCGATTAGTTGGCCTGGTAAGGTTTGAATTACTCTGTCGGTTCTTCGAGACGCATATCCGCCTGAAAGAATTTTACGACGGCTAGAGGCACATTGTCAGGGACTTCGTGTCCTCCCGGATGCACCAGTGCGAGCACCGGTGTGCCCGTCTTGGAACGATAGAGTTTTCCTTGGCGGCCCCATTGGCGGCCTGGCCCCTCGCATCCGTTCAACTTGCGCAAGCCCTCTACAGCTTCCATCTGATTATCGTATTTCACCAAAGCATCCTTGAGTCCGGAGATGCTCAACACGGGTTTGGGCTTGAGCTGGGGAATCATCCGGTTTGCGTTAGGCGCCGCCGCCGGAGCGACCGCCGCGAGCTTGTCTCCGCGTGCCGCCCACAACACATAAGTGAATCCGCCACCGTTGGAAAAACCGGTCACATAGATATGCTTTTCATCCGCTTTGCCGGATTTGACCAACCGGTTCAGCACAGCGTCAAAGAATTTGAGATCACGATCGCCGTAATCGCCCGGCTTGTTCTGCCAGCCGGGCTTCTTGCCCTCGGGGTCTCCGGCAGAAGCCGTCGCCAATCCTTGCATATGTACAGAGATCGCCTCCGGCCAGTTCTTCGGCATGGTGAACTGCTCCAACGCCCGCTGAGATGAACCGCCATGCCCGTGGAACACGAACACCACGGGAGCTGGAGCTTTCGAAGCTCCGGCAGGGATAAAGATGACTGCTTCACGGGCCACACCTTCGATGGTGAAAATCTCGCGATGAAAGAACTGGCGCATCCCTCCCTTCTCTGCCGACCACGCTGCATGAGTGAAGAAACACGCAGTCAGGAATAAAATCCTGAATGTAAAAGGCAAAAACCGGGTGAATATCATATAGCCCTGCCCGGCGGAAGACCAAGACACCCGACGGGTAGTTTTAGGATGGAAGCACTTTTAAACGGCTTGGGCAATATGGAATCCCGCCGCTTCGGGCGGAACAGCTTTTAAGCATTAGCGGAGTGCAACACATCTCGGGAGGCAATCGGCGACCTCCACGATCATTTCGTGCGGGCTTCAAGGAAGGTTTTCAGCTCTTGCGCAGCTTTGCCGCCGAAGCCGGGGACTTCGGCGATCTGTTCCAAGGTCGCCATACGAAGACGTTGCACGGAACCGAATTTCTTTAATAGAGCGGACTTACGGGCCTGACCGATACCGGGGAATTCATCCAGAATACTCTCGGAGATCTTCTTGATACGAAGCTGGGCGTTGTAAGTGTTCGCGAAGCGGTGGGATTCATCGCGCACGCGTTGCAGTAATTTCAACGCCCCTGTGTCGTGGCTCAAGCGCAACGGTTCGGAAATGCCGGGGCGATAAATCTCTTCGTATTCCTTCGCGAGACCGATGATGGGGATGCCTTGCAGGCCGAGTTTGGCGAGTTCTTCACAGGCGGCGTTGAGCTGGCCTTTGCCGCCGTCGATTAGGATAAGGTCGGGAAGTTTCGCTTTGCTAGGTGGCTTGGGCACCCACGGGGCGTTGAGTTCTTCCGATGGCTCGAGAGGTTGAACATCCGCTTCGGCAGATCCATTTTCAGCAGGAGTTTCCGGCGACAGGATTGGTGGTTCGCCAGTGGAACGCACAGCCGCGGCATCTTGGTTTTTCTTCGCGCGTTTGCCCTGCCAGGCATCGCTAACGTCGTCTACGGCGCGTTGGATCTCGTCTTTGCTCGCGCCTCCGCCGGTGTCGGGTGTTTTTTCTTCGGCAGGGAGCGGTTCGCCTTTGATCTCTTTCAGCAGACGCGAGTATCGGCGCTGGATCGTTTCGGCCATGCAGGCGAAGTCGTTTTGTTCCGTCACCGTCTTCATCTTGAAGCGACGGTAGTTCGAGCGATCGGGGCGTCCGTGCCAGAAGCTCACCATGGAAGATACCATGAATGTGCCGCTGATGTTCGAGATGTCGTAGCCCTCGATGCGCTCCGGTGCCTTGGCAAGGCCGAGGAGGCGGCCCAGCTCGCGCATGTCCGCTTCGGGATTGATGGCTACGGGCAGCTTGTAAGGGATGCGCTCGAACTTCTCGGTCTTCTGAGTGGTGCGTTTGAGATCGGCGATGAGATCGCGCAACTGCGCGGCCTTCTCGAAATCCAATTTAACGGCTGCATGCTTCATCTCCTTTTCCAGCTCGCCCAACATCTCGTGACATTGGCCGTCAAGGAAGTCACAACCCGCAGTGACTTGGAGGAGATATTGTTCGCGCGTGACGTTGCCAATGCACGGTGCAGTGCAAACTTTCAGGTGGCCGAAGAGGCAATGCTTGTAATCAGATTCATTCGGCGTGAGCGGACGGCAGCCGCGCAGATTGAATTTATGACGGACGAGATTGAGCGTGCGCCGCATGGCTCCTGAGTTCGGGAAGGGGCCGAAGTAGCGCGCGCCATCATCATGTTTCTGGCGCGTGAGCGTGAAGCGCGGGATGGGATCGTTCAGGTTCACCTTCAGCATGATGAACTGTTTGTCATCGCGGAAGCTGATGTTGTAGCGCGGATGAAATTCCTTGATCAGCTTGCTCTCGAGCAGCAGCGCCTCGGGCTCGCTCTTCACGATGTGCGTATCGAAATCGTGGATGGCATCGACGAGCGCATTGAATTTTAAATCCCAGCCCATGCGGCGTGAGGGATGGAAATACTGGCTCACGCGTTTGCGGAGATCGCGCGCTTTGCCCACATAGATCACCGTGCCGAAACGGTCCTTCATCAGGTACACACCCGGTTTATGGGTGACCTGGCTCAGTTTGTTCCGTATGTGATCCGTAACGGGCACAGGGATAGTTTACTGGATGGGCGCGGATGTGCAAATGGCGGAATGCTCAACGATCAGAAGCGAACGGGATATCATTGGTAGCCACCGTTACCTTGCCCGGAAAGACATTGGTCTGATACATGCGCAAGCGGGTATAAGCGGCGGGCGGATCGGTGAACTCGAAGATGATCTGTTCATCCGTCAACCGGTTGGCGCCGGATGTGCCGACATTGATGGAATGAAAATTCACCACCCGTTGTAGACCGAAGTGCTCCTGTCCGGAAGCGGTGATCAGACTCAGCGAAAAACTCCCGTTCAAGTAACGCCGCTGTTGGAGATCATCCTCCGTGATCGGTTTGTTCAGCAGAACACCCAGCGAGTTCGTGCTGAGCGCAACGTGTATATACTGATAAGTTTTGAAGCGTGCAGGGACATGGTTTTTAAAAATCTGGTAGAATGCCATTTGTTGACGGTCCCCCATGTGGAAAACCAGATTGCTGCCGCGGACCGATTCGATCACCTCAAAATGGCCGCCGCCAGTCAGGGGGAATGTCGGTAATGGTTGATATGAAAAGGCGAACAACACGAGGATGCCCAACAGTAAAAGTGAGCCACCAATGATAAGATGTCTTTTGGTGTTGGGCATGGATTACTTTTTCAACCGCAGCTCGTTCGTGCGGTTCATCAGATAAAAGCGCAACGTTGGTTCAGGTCCCAAGGGAACCTGAATAACGCATACCATGAACTCTCCTGTTCCGCCCGTGAATCCTTTCATTTGGCCCGAAAACAGATGTTGGGCCGGATGTTCTTTCCCTTGAGAATCAATGGCCACAATTTGGTTGTTCAAAAGCATGTTGACCAAAGGTGAATTGGCCGGGCCAGTCCGATACCATGAAATCGTGGAATTATTCGTCGCATCCATGAATCCGGCGTTAAGATGTTTTTGGAGCTCGGTGTCTTTCACCAGCGGCATGAGCGCCTTTTTCCATGGCGCACCTATGAACAGCTTTTCGTTCGGGCTTGTCGTGAAATCCACCACTGTCAGAGTAGAACCGTCGTCCAAAGTTATGGCAGGTTCGTTACTCTGGTGAAGAAAAACCCAACCTCCGATTGCGATGAGCCCCAGCGTAGTCAATGCGATCGCAAGATAACGGCGGGATTTGGGGCTTGGCATCGCCAGACTTCTAGCAAACCGGGCAGCATTTGAAAAGCCCGTGAGAGATTTCAGATGACACTGCATTCCTGCCCAAGTTAGATAGGGATGATCACCTATGAATTCTCTTTGGTCTCGGCGTCATTTTCTGGCTGCTTGCTTTGCCGGCACAGCTTGGTTGGCCTTCGGTTGCAAAACCACTTCACCCAAGACCGGTGCGCCTAAAACCGAAGTCACCATCGCGGGTGAAGAATTCTATATCAACGGCCAGCCGACCTTCAAAGGGCGCACGTGGAAGGGGTATAAGATCCAAGGACTGTTACCAAACTCGCGGATGGTGCAAGGCACCTTCGATGATCTGAATCCTGAGACGGCGGCGCAATGGGCCTACCCGGATACGAAGAAGTGGGACGCAAACCGGAATGTGGAGGAATTTCTCGCGGCCATGCCGGTTTGGCGCAGACACGGTTTACTGGCGGTCACATTGAATTTCCAAGGCGGCTCGCCCTACGGCTATTCCAACGCTCAACCGTGGGAGAACTCCGCTTTCGCGCCCGATGGCTCCCTTCGCGCGCCGTTCCTGAAGCGTATGGAACGGATCATCAATCGGGCTGATGAACTTGGCATGGTTGTGATCCTGGGCTACTTCTACTTCGGGCAAGATCAGCGCCAGCAGAATGAAAGCGCCATTGTTCGCGCGGTGGACAACGCCACGGATTGGGTGCTGCAGAAGGGTTGGCGCAATGTGGTCATCGAGGTAAACAATGAATGCAACGTCAACAAATACGACCATGCCATCCTCAAGCCCGACCGTGTGCATGAACTGATCGAGCGAGTAAAATCGCGCCAGATGAATGGCCGGCGCCTGCTGGTGAGCACCTCGTATGGCGGCGGGGCGATTCCGCGTGAGAATGTGGTGCGCGCCTCTGATTTTCTGCTCCTGCATGGTAATGGCGTGAAAGACCCGAAACGCATCAGTGAGATGGTTGTGCAAACGCGCAAGGTGAAGGGGTATCGTCCGGTGCCCATCGTATTCAACGAGGACGATCATTTCGATTTCGACCAGCCGATGAACAACTTCCTCGCGGCTACAGAGGCTTATGCGTCCTGGGGATTCTTTGATTACCGTATGAGGGATGAGGGGTTTGATGAAGGTTATCAGAGTGTGCCGGTGAACTGGGGCATCAGCAGCGGGCGCAAGCGCGGGTTCTTCAAGCTACTGAAGGAGATGACGGGAGGGTGAATACGGTGAATTGCAGACGATTGAATATCGTCAGGTTTTTAGTGGCGTTTATTGGCCGACATCATCGTGCAGCCTATGCAATCTGAGTCCTCTTCATCACGGCGAGATTTTTTGAAAGCCGCAGCAGTCACTGCTGCGGCGATGGGCATTGCTGGTGAAGTGAAAGGACAACAGAAGCCGAAACGCCAATCCGATCTCATCCGGAAGGAGAATGCGAAAGAGGGGGCGCTGGACTGGCAATTGACGCGGGTGCGATTGGATAAGACGACGGGGTTTCGTTCGCCAGGGATCGAGGGGTATTGCTCGCATCAGAGCATCAAGACGGGGGAGGAATTGCGCATCATGGTGAGCACGATTCCGGCGCGGAAGTTCATGATCGAGTTCTTTCGCATGGGTTACTATGGCGGGCGTGGGGCGCGGTTGATGCAGAAGTTGGGACCTTTGGTGAGCAAGACGCAGCTGGTGCCGCCCGTGGGTGAGAATCGTTTGGTGGAATGCCGCTGGGAGCCGAGTGCGACGTTGAAGATTCCGGCAGATTGGCCGAGCGGCGTGTATCTGGGGCGGTTGACGACAGTGCCGGAGTCGGCAGTGGAACCGTATTGGCAGAGTTACATCATCTTCATCGTGCGGGACGAGCGGCCGGCGGATGTGCTTTTCCAATGCAGTGACAATACTTGGCAGGCGTACAACAAGTGGCCGGATAATTACTCGCTCTATACGGATCCGCGTGGGGCGCATGCGGTGGGTGTGCAAGTGAGCTTTGACCGGCCGTATGGGAAGTATGCGCAGATATTTGAGCATCCGCTGTCCATCGGTTCAGGCGAATTTCTGCTGTGGGAGTTTACCTTGCTCTATTGGCTGGAGCAGCATGGGTATGATGTGACGTATTGTTCGAACAGCGATTGCTTGGATGCAGCAAACATCACGCGCTGCAAAACGTTTCTGAGCGTGGGGCATGATGAGTATTGGGATGTGCGGCAGTATGATGCGGTGAAGAACAGCATCGAGTCAGGTGTGAATGCGTTGTGGCTTTGTGGCAATTCGGTGTTTGGAGTGACGCCGTTCTCGCCTTCAACGAGTGGCCAGGCGAATCGTATTTTGACGCGCAAAGGTATTTACGGCGGGTTAACGGATGCAGAGGTGCAAGAAGAGATCCGGGTGTTCACGAAGGATTGGAAGCGGGCGGGGCCGGATGAGAGCCTGATCATGGGCGCGCGCAGCATTGTTCCATTCAATGGTGGCGGGGACTGGATTTGCACGAAACCAGAGCATTGGATCTTTGAAGGCACCGGGATGAAGAAGGGAGATGCAATCCCGGGTTTGATCGGCTGGGAGCATCATGGGGCTCCGGCGAAGTTACCAGGGCTGGAGGTAGTGGCGGAAGGGACTTGCTGGCGCGGCGGAGTGACGCCTGCACATTGGACGGCGACGGTGCATCCGGGGCCGAAGAGGAACATCGTTTTCAATGCGGCCACGATCTTTTGGACTCAGGGATTGTCCAGTCCACCGGGGCATATTTTGCCGTGGTCGCACTGGAGCCGCCCGCATGGACCGGATGCGCGGGTGCAGAAGATCACGGAGAATGTATTGAAGCGGGCTTTGAGAAATTGATGAGAGATTTGTGTTTGCGCGAGGAAGGCGGTCGCTTATTCCTTAGACAAGGATATGGCATTCCAATGTGAAAACTGCGGAAAGGAAACATCGCTCAAGGAATTAAAGGTGGTGGAGGCTCTCTCGGGAGATAACCCGCAGCTCTGTGACGTTTGCCAACGATTGAAGTTCAATCACCGGTTTTTAATCGGGCTGGGGATAGTTGCGGTTACTTTGGTCGGCTTTTATGGATGGAGGCGTTCTTCTCCTGATTCGTTCTGGCTTTGCTTCATCTGGAATCTGCTGGTCATCCAGATGTTTCAATATGTTAGCACCATTCCTCATGAGATCGGACATGCCTTAGCGGCCAGACTGGTGGGTGGAAGGGTGGAAAAAATCGTGATCGGGAATGGCCGAATGGTGGCGAATTTCCGGTTCGGTGGATTACAGTTCGACTTTTGCAGCCAGCCATTCGGTGGGGCGATGTATCCAGGCAGGTTGGAACTCAAAGGCTGGCGCTGGAAAGGCGTGGTCATCTGGGCGGCCGGACCGCTCGCGAACATAATCTTGGGATTGCTCGCCTTTACTTGGATGCCTGACAAAACAACCGCCAAGTTTGATCTGGGTGCCGAGGTTTCGTATTGGATACTTTTCATCATAGCGAATGTCATCATGACATTGGTGAGCTTGATACCTATGGTGATCACGCGCTGGCCGCATGGTCCCATGGTTAACGATGGTATGGGTTTGGTGCAGTTGATCTTCGAGGGAAAATGGCCATATGCGCCGGTTCGGCAATCACACGTCCTGACCATGGTTGAATCGCCGTTTCTCAGTTTCCTGAAAATATTTTTCGCGATGCTTTTTGTGATATTGGCGACCACTTTGATCCTGCTGAGCATCGCTCATCTGCTATCTGGTTTAGGACGGGGAAATGAAGTATTGAAGCATTTGCTGGGTTCAGCCGCGCTGGTTGGATTTGCCGCAGCTATCTTTTGTCTGACATTTCGGATGATGAGGCCGTCTCCGCTTCCTGTTCTCGAGCCGGTGAAGAAGGCAGAGGAACAGTTTCAAGCCATGATCTCGGAAGCGGATTGGAATAAGAACAAGTGGCCTAAAAAAATATCACCACCGATACTGCTCCATAATATCACTTTGCTGTTTAACAGCGGGCAGTTTGAGCAAGGAGAGAAGGAAATCGATGAGGTGCTGAGGCAAGAGCCGGATAATTTTTGGTTGTTGCTCTGCAAGTCAGACACCTTGGCGGCTCAGAAGAGGTTTGAGGAAGCGGATGTTTTGATTCAGCGGGTAGTTGACTGGCCTGGCCTTGAATCTGGCTCACGGGTGTATGTGACCATGAACCGTCTCCTGCTTTGGGAGCATCAGGATAAAAAAGAACAGGTGAAAACTAGGATGGCAGAGATACTGACAGAGAACTATAGCATTGATGAAAAGGTCTGGTTGTTAGATATGCTGAGCGGATGGCCCTTCCAGCTCAAGAAAATGGAATATCTCACCGAAGCCAAGGAGTGGATTCAAACAGCGATAAGGCTGGCCCCGGACGCGATCACTTTACGGGGTACCTATGGAGCCCTGCTCTATGAGTCTGGTGAACTGGTAGCGGCGGAAACAGTGTTGCATGAGGTGTTTCAAAACAGCAAAGCGGCGCATGACCGGGGCATCAGCGCATTCTATCTGGCTTTACTAGCCAAGAAAAAGAGAGAATGGAACGAGGCGAGGAGATGGTTGCGGCAAGCGATGCGATGGTATCAGGAACCTTGGATGCTGGAGCGTGCAGATTTGGAATTCTCGGCGGAACCGCCCAGTGACAGCAAGAAAGAGCCAGTAAAATAGGGCTTTTTGCCGCCCGTTCTGGTTTGACGTGTGGCTGGGCTTGGGTTCATGCTTTGCCTCAGGCCAGAAAACGTTCCAACCAGTGCCAGTCATTATGATCGCTAGCAAGACACAAAACCAGAGGGGTTGGCTGCAGAAAACGGTGCTCGCCGTTGCTGTTCTGTTCGCAGCCAAGGTTCAAGCCGATGTCAAACTTCCAGCCATATTCACGGATAACATGGTGCTCCAGCAGGGCATCCAGGTGCCGATCTGGGGCTGGGCAGAGGAGGGAGAGGCCGTTACGGTGCAGTTCCGCGACCAACGCGTGGCGACCAAGGCGGTGAACGGCAAGTGGTCGGTGAAACTCAAGGCAGTAAAGGCGGGCGGTCCCGATGAACTCGTGGTTTACGGGCGCAACCGCATCCAGCTTAAGAACGTGCTGGTGGGCGAGGTTTGGCTGTGCAGCGGCCAGTCCAACATGGAGTGGCAGTTGATCCGTTCCTTCGAGCCGCAAGCAGATATCAAGAACTCGGCGAATCCGAACATCCGCCTGTTCAAGGTGGAGAATGTGAAATCCGATGAGCCGCTGGATGATCTCAAGCAGCCGTGGAACGTGGGCAAGTTCGCCTGGCAGGAAGCGAATTCCCAATCTACACCGGAGTTTTCAGCGGTGGCATATTACTTTGGCCGCATGTTGGAGAAGGAGCGTGGTGTGCCTATCGGTTTGATCCAGAGTGATTGGGGTGGTTCTCCGGCGGAAGTCTGGATGAGCCAGTCTGCCTTGGAAGCGAGCGCGGATTATAAGGCCAATATCTTGGAGAAGTATCCGGCTGCCCGCAAAGCGTATGAAGACGCGGCAGCGAAGCACAAGGCCGAGAAATCCAAGGCGGCGGCTCCGCGCGCTCCATGGAAACCAACGGAACTCTATAACGGCATGATCCACCCGATCCTGGGTTACGGCATCAAAGGCGCGATCTGGTATCAGGGTGAATCGAATGCGAGCCGCGCCTGGCAGTATCGCAGCCTGTTCGCGGATATGATCAAGAACTGGCGCAAGGACTGGGGCCAGGGTGATTTCCCGTTCCTTTTCGTGCAACTTGCTCCGTGGGACAAGAACAAGAAGCGTTCCATTGAAGAAATCACGAAGGAGCCGGTGGAGAGCGATTGGGCTGAGTTGCGCGAGGCACAGTCCATGACGCTGAAGTTGCCGAAGACGGGTATGGTGGTGATCACGGACGTGGGTGACAAGGATGACATCCATCCCACGAAAAAGCAGCCGGTGGGCGAGCGTCTGGCCTTGGCCGCACGGGCTTTGGTTTACAACGAGAAGATCGTTTACTCCGGCCCGACTTATAAGAGCATGAAGGTGAAGGGCAACGTGGTGACGTTGAGCTTTGACCACATCGGCGGCGGTCTGGAGGCCAAAGGCGGCAAGCTCACGGGCTTCGCCATCTGCGGCGAGGACAAGAAGTGGGTGTGGGCTGATGCTGAGACGGATGGTAAGGTGGTCACTGTGAGCAGCGCTGCCGTGGCCAAGCCGATCGCAGTGCGTTATGGCTGGGCGGATTTCCCGGTAGTGAACCTTGTCAACAAAGAGGGTTTGCCGGCGTCTCCGTTCCGCACGGATGAGTTCCAAGGGCTGACGCAGCCGAAGGAAGAGACAAAGAAGTAATTAGGTTTTTCAAAGCACGAAGCCCGGCTGAGGAATCAGCCGGGCTTTTTTTGTTAGAGTTTGTCTATGCTCGGGCGCGGTTCCTTTCCCCTCATCCCGGCCTTCTCCCCAAGGAGAAGGTGGCAACATTTCCATCGAACTGGCATTTTGATAATCAAAAGGGGTTGAACCATCAATTGGTTCAACCCCATTCCAAAAACTAGTTAGTCCTGCCTCGTAACTTCGGCAGCTACGTGGGTTAGCCCATGATGCGGCTGCCGCTGGTGAGCTTGATGCCTTTGAGCTCCATCTCAAGCTGTTGCGGATTGGAAGCTTTGGCGAGCGCTTCATCCTTAGTGATGATGCCAGCGTTGAAAAGGTCCAGCACGGCTTTGTTGAAGCTCTTCATGCCATCTTCGCCACCAGTCTCGATGGCCAGCGGCAATTCCTTGAGGCGGTTTTCCTCAATGAGCTTACGTACGATGGGCGAGTTCACGAGGATCTCCTGAGCGGGTACCATGCCGCCGCCGATCTTGGGGATCATGCGTTGCGCGACGATGGCTTGCAGCGTGCTGGCGAGCTGGCGACGAACCTGTTCGCGCTCGTTTTCCTGGAAGAAGTCGAGAATACGGGTGACGCCAAGCGCGGCGTTGGTGGTGTGCAGGGTGGACATCACCAAGTGACCTGTATCCGCCGCGCCCATGGCGGTGCGGAAGGAGATGGCATCACGCATTTCACCGACCAGGATGATGTCCGGATCCTGACGCAAGGCGTGTTTCATGCCTTTCTGGAAGGATTCGCAGTCCAGACCGATTTCGCGCTGCTCGATGACGCATTGGTTGTCCTCGTAGCTGTATTCGATCGGGTCTTCGAGTGTGACGATGTGCTTGCGGTAATTGTCGTTCAGGTAGCTGATCATTGCCGCGAGCGTGGTGGACTTGCCGGAGCCGGTGCCGCCCGCCATCAGGATGATGCCACGGGGAGCTTCGGCGATCTTCAGTGTGAGTGGGTCGAGGCCCAAGCTTTCGAAGGAGGGCACTTCACTCTTCACATGACGCATGACGAGGGCGTAGGTGCCGCGTTGCATGAAGAAGTTCGTACGGAAACGACCGGCTTCCGGGGTGTAATAGGAGAAATCCGCGCCTTTTTCCGTTTCGAACTGGTGCTTGGCGTGCTTGGGGATCATGGCTTCTTCGAGGAACTCGAAGTATTCCTGATCGGGTACGGGGGCTTCGATCGTGACGAGCTTGCGGTGGAGGCGGAAGACCACGGGGTGACCGGCCTTCATGTGCAAGTCAGAGGCGCCGGCGTCCACGGCGGCTTTCAGGATCTTATGGAAAAGGATGAGGCGTTCGTCAGTGATCGGGTGATGCATGCCTCAACGAATACGCAGAAGAGCAGATGCCGTCTAGTACAGAGAAGCAGCCAGAAGTAAAATTCTGACGACGAAAGAACTGCCGGTCAGGAAACTTCGACCGGAGAAGAGGAAGGACGGCCACTTAGGCCGCGGACAGTGCGCCCAAACGTTCCTGCGCTTGTTTGGAAAGGTTCATGAACATGAAAGAGACGACGTATCCGCTTTGGCGGCTGCCTTCGCAGGCCACCACGACACCGGAGCCACGGACTTTCTTGGAGTCAGGGGATTGGATGTCGATGGTCATCTCGGACCAGACCGGAACAGGCTTGCTGCTGAGGAACTCAATACCGTTGCTGCGAAATTTGATCGCCTGGGAGGAAAGGGTAAGGCGCACTTCAGCCGATTGGCTGTCAAATACACCGGAAGTATCAAGTTTGCTCGTGCTCATCGCATTCTAAATTTACCACATCCGACTCAGGCGTCAATTCCGGGTTACCACTCAATTACAGCGGCACCCCAAGTGAGGCCGGCACCGAAGGCGAGAAGCAAAACAAGGTCACCGCGCTGGATACGGCCTTCACCCACAGCCTCATCCAAGGCGATGGCCACGGAGGCGGCGGAGGTGTTGCCGTATTTGTGCAAGTTCACGAAGAGCTGTTCTGGCTTCGCACCAAGGCGATCACCCACGGCATCGATGATGCGCTGGTTCGCCTGATGCGGAATGATGCACTTGATCTGGGTGATATCGAGTTCGCAGCGCTTCAAGGCTTCCTGTGAAGCGGTGTACATGGCGTTCACCGCGTTCTTGAAGGTTTCCTTGCCGTCCATGCGGAGGTAATGCAGACGGGCATCGAGCGATTTTTGCGTGGCCGGATGACGGCTGCCGCCACCAGGCATGGAGAGGAGCATCGCCTTGTTGCCATCTGCGCCCATGCACGCGGTCAACAGACCGTGCGTGTTCGGACGGTTTTGCAGGATCACGGCCCCGGCACCATCGCCGAAGAGCACGCAGGTGTTGCGGTCCGTCCAGTCGATGATGGAAGAAAGTTTTTCCGCGCCGATGACGAGAACAGTGTCATAGGTGCGGGACATGATGAACTGCTGGCCGACTTCCAAGGCGTAGATGAAGCCAGAGCAGGCAGCTTCGAGATCGAAAGCAGCGGCTTTTTTCGCACCCAATTTGCTTTGCACGAGACAGGCAGTGGCCGGGAACGGCATGTCCGGAGTGATGGTGGCGACGATAATGAGTTCAATCTGGTCCGCAGTGACGCCGGCGCGTTCCATGGCTTTCAACGCGGCTTTGGTGGCGATGTCCGAAGTGTATTCGTCATCCGCAGCCATGCGGCGTTGTTTGATGCCGGTGCGGGTGGTGATCCATTCATCCGAGGTCTCGACCATCTTTTCGAGGTCGGCATTGGTCACGATCTTCTCGGGGACGTAGGAACCGACGCCGCTGACAGAACAGGTGCGGCCTTGGAAACCATGCGCGGCGCGCGGATTCTTGAGCTTGCGAGTGGAGTGGGAACTCATGGTTGGGAAATATCTATCTCAGGCTGTGGGCGTGGCGGCAAGCACAGCGTTTGCAGCGGCGACTTCCGTTTGAATGGATTGATGGATGCGATGCTGCACGGATTCAGCCGCCACGCGGATGGCGTTCTGGATGGCGAACTCTTTCGCAGAACCGTGCGCCTTGATGACGTTGCCGTTCAGACCGAGCAAAGGTGCGCCACCGTAGGCATCGGGATTGAGCGTGGACTTGATGGCATTCAACGCGCCTTTGGCGAGGAGCGCACCTGCTTTGCGCATGGGATTGGCGGTCAACTCACGCTTGAGCATGATGCCGACAGCCTTGCCCAAGCTCTCGCAGGATTTCAGTACAATGTTGCCGACGAAACCATCAGCAACGACGACATCAACGTGGCCTTCAAATAGGTCGTGACCTTCGACGTAACCGATACAATTCAGATCAAGCTGGCGGCAGAGTTTCAGGGATTCACGGGTCAGTTCGGTGCCCTTAGACTCTTCCGTGCCATTACTCAAAATGCCGACGCGAGGTTTTTTGAGACCAAGGATTTCGCGGGCATACACATTACCCATCACTGCGAACTGCGCGAGGTGGATGGGTTTGCATTCGGGGTTGGCTCCGCCATCCAGCATCACAAAAGCACCCGTGAGGCTGGGCATTACGGTAGCGAGAGCAGCGCGTTCGACGCTTTCAAGCGGGCGAAGCCGGATGGTGGCGGCCGTCATAAGGCCGCCGGTATTACCAGGGGAGATGGCGGCGTCTGCCTTGCCTTCCTTGACCAGCTCCATGGTGCGCAAGATGGAGGAATCCTTTTTCTTGCGGATGGCCTCAAGGGGTTTGTCCTCCATGGTGAGGACTTCGCTAGCGTGATGAATGCGCAAGCGTGCATCACGCAAAGCGAGGCGTTCGATGCCGGTCTTTATCTCGGCCTCGTTGCCTACGACAATGAGTTCGTGAATGTGGGGGTAGGCCGCAAGGGCCATTTTAACGCCAGCCAGAATAGTCTGGCTGCCGTGGTCTGCCCCCATCACATCCACCGCTATGCGCATAGATGGAAAGAGCGCGGGAGGTGAAACACCAACCGCGCCCAGCTTCGGAAAGCTTAGCCTAAGGCTTCAACCGTGATGACCTGACGGCCTTTGTAGGTGCCGCAGCTCGGGCAAACCCGGTGCGGAACATACGGTGCATCGCACTGCGGGCACTTGGAAAGCTGCGGCAAAGTCAAAACACTGTTGTAAGCCCGGCGCATGCGCTGACGGCTCTTCGATGGCTTACGTTTAGGTACGCCCATAAAATTATCCTTAATCCAGTTTCAGTTTATCCAATGCCGACCACGGCGACGGAGCTTCTTCCGTTGCTTCCGCCTGCTTGCGTGGAGACTTCTTCTGCGCCAGTTTTACCCAGCCTTTGCAGTCGTCTCCGCACACCGGACGTGTCGGCAATTCGAGCAGCATATGTTCCCGGATGTGGGGAGTCAAGTCCACGCAATCGTTGTCCACGGTTGTCTTATCCTCTCCGCTCAAGGGCAGGTGGCAGGCCCAAGCCTCTTCGCTGATCTCGAAATCGAACGGTTTCAGGCAGCGCGAGCATTCGCACTTCAGGGTCATCTCCAGGCTGCCTTGGGCCAAAACCGAGTCTTCCAAGAGAGAGATTTCCAAATCATACTTTAACGGTAATGGAGTTTGGATAAGCTCATCAATACCAGTCAAACCCAGTTCTTCACCGGTCAATTCGCCAGTCTCTTGACGGGAGCCTTCCTCCAAGTGACGCAGATTTACGAGTAACGCCATGGCGTCAATGTCCGTCAATGTGTGGGATTTGCAAGCTTCTCCAGCAGGGCTTTTTTGACCCCGGCTGGGACAAACGGGGTGACATCGCCACCGAGGCGGGCGATTTCTTTGATGATGCGTGAACTTAAGAAAGTGTACGTATCTTTCGGCATCATGAAGATCGTTTCCACGCGTTCGTTCAGATTCCGGTTCATGAGCGCGAGCTGGAATTCGAATTCGAAATCCGACACGGCGCGCAGTCCGCGGACGATGACTTCCGCGCGACGTTGCTCCACGTAGTTCACGAGCAATCCGCTGAAGGCATCCACTTCCACGTTGTTCAAATCCTTCGTCGCTTCCGCTACCAAGTTCGTGCGCTCTTGCATGGTGAAGAGCGGAGATTTTCCTTCGTTCTCGGCGACGGCGACGATGACGCGATCGAAAATTTTCGATGCCCGTTGCACGACATCCAGGTGACCGTTCGTGAAGGGATCGAAGCTGCCGGGATAAACCGCTGTGCGCATAGTTAAAGGAGTTTCAAGTTTTCAGTGTTCAGTTTTCAGCGGGGAAAATTCACACTGTTTGGCTTCATCATGTCTGGAGCGGAGTCTTCAGCTCGGCTGGCGCACTCTTCGCGAGCATCACGGTTTGGTCGGCCTCGGCATTGCTCTCGCGCCAAGGCACCTCATAGATGGGCACGGGGTCTTTGATGCCTTTGACCATCACGGGAGGAAGACTGGCGCATTTGGCGGCAAGCTCCGGCTCGAATTTTTGAAGTTCTTTGAAAGTCGCTTCGCCGATGATGATACGGCCGCGACCGGAGACGCCTTCCAAGCGGCTGGCCAAGTTCACTTCGCGGCCAAACACCGTGTAGTTCAATATGTGTTTATCGGAACCCATCAAACCCACGATGCAGATCCCGGTATTGATGCCCGTGCCCAAGGAGAGCAGCGGCAGCATAGGCAGAGGATACTTTCCCTCCTCAGCGCGCTTCTCGTTTTCCTGCTCGCGCACCTTGTTTTTCTCGGCACGGTCCACGTTCAGCTTGTGCATCGCGCGCTGAGCATCGATGGCGGCTTGCACGCAAGATACGGCGTGCTGCTCATTCGGCGTGGGCGCGCCCCAAAAGGCCATCACGCAATCGCCCATGTATTTATCCAGCGTGCCATTGTGCAGCTTGATCTGGTCGGCGATGGTGGCGAGGTAGAGATTCACCGTCTCCAAAGTATCTTGGGCGGAATGGTCGAAATAAGCTTCCGCTGCCGCGCCTTGAAGATTGCTTTCTCGGACGAATTTTTCAGCGTTCGCCTGATTTGTATCCGTCATCTGGGTGAATCCGCGCACGTCAGAGAAGAACACCGTGATATGGCGGCGGCTGCCGGAGAGGTTCAGCTTCTCGGCGGTGAGCAGCTCGTTCACGACGTTTGGTGACACGAGTTTGGAGAACACGGCCTTGACGCGCTTTTTTTCACCCTCCACGAACACGACAAGATAGGTGACAAGGGCTACATGTGTGAGGAAGTTGCCGCCGATCACTGGCAGCGTGATCGGGAGCCAGTAGCGGTTGCCTACGTAAAGGCTCATCGCCGCCAGGATGTAAAACGCGCCAACAACCACAACCATGACGGACGGCCAGGGCGGGGGGAGGCGCAGGGTGAACCAAGTGCTCAGGATGCCGAGCAGGACGATAAGCAAAATCTCCGTGAACATGCCGCTGCGGCGGACGAAGTCGCCGGTGATCACCGCGTTCGCCACATTCCAGTGCTTGCTGACCAGATACGTTTCTTTTTCCAGTGCGGTGGCACCGATGTCCGAAATGTTGTTGCCCGCGCCGATGGAGCCGATGACGACGAGCTTGTCTTTGAAGGGGGTGTCGCCGCCGTGAAGCGTCTTGTCCTCGCGGAAGGTTTTCAGATAATCGCGATACTCTTCCATGGAGCGGTTCCGGCGCAGATGGTCGAGATTCAGCAGGAGGGTGACAGAGACTTGGGTGAGGCGGTCGGAATCGTTCCACGGCAGGCTCCAGTTAACGTAGAAAAACCCTTCCGAATCCAGCGGAATGATACGTTGGACACCATCGCCCAAGAGAATGATGCGATCATCCTGAACGATGCTCCGGCTCAGATCGAGTCCCAGCTCCTTGGCAGCGATTTGGATGCCCATGTGCCAGAGCCGCTTGCCTTCGGCGGGATCATCTTTGAACGGGCGGGCGCGACGTAAAACACCATCTGCATCCTTGTCGCTCGTAGCATGGCTGACGGCCATGGCATTGGTGCGGAACAGGTCGTTCGGATAGATCGGCTGCCAGACGTTGGTGTAAGTCTCACCGAAGGTGGCCAGGATGACACGGTCCGAGTTCTTCAATTCTTGGGCGAAGAAGGCGTCGGAACTGATCTCCTTGCCATCGGGGAGCTTTACGTTTGTTTCTTCATCCGGAGCCTGTAACTCGGAAAAAAGAACATCGAATGCGATTGCTTTGGCGCCTTGGGCGGTCAACTCGCGGACGACTTTTCCATAAAGCTGTCGTGGCCAAGGCCATTCGTAGCCCAAAGCTTCGTTGATATCTTTCAAGCTGAGATCGTCGATGAAGACGGCGCCCAAGTTGGTAGATGTGGTGGAGGGGTATTCGGCGGCCTTCTTGACGCGCCAGTCGTAGGTGAGATTCTCCACCTGTTCCACCACTTGCAGGGCCGGGACATCACGCTGGAAGATGCGGGCGAGGCAGAGCGTACAGATAACGAACGCCGCAATGATCAGGGGCAGGTTTTTCTGAAGTCGGGCGTTCACGTGGCTTTAGGAAAACAAAAAACCCAGAGCAACTCAAGGTCGCTCTGGGTTTTGTTGGGAAAGTAAGATCAGTCGTATTGGGGCGGCGGAGTCGTATGAGCCGGCTCGGAGGACGTACGCGTGGGACCGGCTTGTGCTGTCACGGTAATCTGGATATCGCGGACCAAGGCCGGAGGCAGGGAACCATCTTCTCCGAAGCTCAACACATCTCTGATGAGGGCAACAATCTCACGCGGGGTGTTGAGCACCACGAGTTGACCGTTGGCACCGATCGCCGCCATCTGGCCAGGCCCGAGCGTGACCGGAGGGAGTGCCACGCCGTTTACAGTCATGCTGACCACCACGGAGCCATCGAAACAAACCACGCCGATGTTCGGCAGCACGGCCCAAGCTGTGCCGCGGATGCCAGCCACGCCTTGGGCGTGCTTGACCTTGTAATCAGACGACTTGGAGATTTTCTTTACGTTACCGATGAGGCCGCCTTGCTTCAGGTCCAGTTCGGTGTTGTGCTTGAGCTTGCCGCCCTTTTCCTGTTCGAACTGGAGCCTGGTCAGAACCACTTCGGAGTTCGGTTCCACGTTCAACTCGCTGTCCGCAAAGGTCAGCTTCACTTTGGAAGTGGCACCTACGGTGGCGATTTTATCGCCCTCTTTGACCACTGAATCTTTGGTCAGCGGCTGGCCATTCACGGTTGCAGTGCCAGAAACCGCCTCAACCTTCACGGTCGCCGTTTCAGCCTGCGCGGAGGTGGTGACCAGCATCGCGGCCAGCGCCAGCAAGCTGGCGGAAATCTTCAGGAACGAAAATGGTTTCATATTTGAGACTCCGATATTTTTCGACAAGTCGCCCTGTCTATTTGACACATAGTTAACCCGCTATCGCCTCATCGTCAATGGCATAATCCTTTATTCAAGTTACGTTTTCATGGCCATTGAGACCTGTTTTCAAGCAGCACGTTCCAAGCCACATCTTTTTTTGCGAACGGTTCGGATTTTACTCCACTTTTCCCTGCAAGTCGTGGCATCCTGTTTCTCAACGGGGCTTGAGCAGCCATGAATCCAGCCACCAGTCAACCATTGCGGAAGACCGCCTCCCGTTACGGCGGACGCCTGCTGATTGTCGATGACAACCAGTTGAACCGCACTCGCTTGGCCCAGCGCCTCCGCGATAACGGCTACGAAGTCGAGACCATTGAGGACGGCTTTAAATCGTTGGAACTCATTCGTAGAGAGGCGTTTGACCTCGTTTTGCTGGATACCATGATGCCCGGCATGCCGGGCGAAGAGGTGCTGCGGGAGTTGAAGGATGATGCCGTTACTCGTGACATCCCGGTGATCATGATTTCCGGTCTGGATGAAGCGGAATCCGTCGCCACCTGTATTGAATTAGGAGCTGCGGACATCCTCTCCAGCCCGTTCGATCCCGTTTTATTACGCGCTCGTATCGATGCTTGCCTGGAAACCCGCCGTCTGCGCGAGCAGGAAGCCAAGTATCTTCAGCAGCTTCAAGCAGAGATGGAGCATACGGATCGTCTGGTGAACGTGGTGATTCCAATCGGTCTGGCCCTGATGCGCGAGCCGAACTACGACCGTCTCCTGGAGAAGATACTGTTAGAGGCCAAATCCATCTGCCATGCAGACGGTGGCACCCTCTATCTCAGGTTTGCGGATAAGTTTCTGAATTTCGCCCTGGTCAGGAATGATTCCCTGAAGATCAACTTGGGTGGCAGTACAGGTAACCCCATCAAGTTCCCGCCGCTTAATCTCTACGACCCATCCACCGGCAAGCCGAACCACCAGCAGGTGGCGTGTCACGTCGCGTTGCTCGGCAAATCTGTGAACATTGTGGATGCCTACAATGTTGAGGGTTTCGATTTTCGCGGCACACGGGAGTTCGATCAACGGACTGGCTATCGCTCGCAATCCTTCCTCACGGTGCCGCTTCTGAACGAGCAGAATGAAGTGATCGGCGTGCTTCAGCTGATCAATGCTCAAGATGACGAAGGCAAGGTCATCCCCTTCGACCCCATCCTGCAACAATCTGTGGAATCACTCTCCCTCCTGGCCGCCGCGGCCGTGGAGAATTACCAAAGACTGCAAGCGATTCCCGCGACGTAAGGTCCTGCTCGTAATCGTCCTCGATTTCAGTTTCGCTTCGTGTTTCGCAAGAAGCTCCACTCGCATCCGTGAAAATCCGTGTCGATCTATGGCTAAAAATTCCTCAGTTTCCCAACTGAAAACTGAACACTGAAAACTTGAAACTTCCCCCCGTTCCTCCCGTGCCATTTGTGACCGTCTAGTCATATAACTCTATTTTGCTTTCTGCGGAACTATAAAAGATTGGAATGCTTGCTGCTATTAGCAAATGGCAGAAGTTGGACTATTTTTGGGAATGACGGACGACATGAAGGACAAATACTCCATGGTAGAGGGCTGGATCGAGTTGGGGAATTACGAGGAAGCAGATCTCGAGTTTCAAAAACTCGCCCCACGGGACTTGGCCACAGAACGCGGTCTCAAAGTGTGGCTCAAGCTCTCCCGCGTCCTGAAGCGTTGGCCTGAGATGGAGGCCGCTGCGAACCAATTGCGTGCGCTGCGTCCGAAAAGCACGCTTCCCATCCTATGTGAGACCGAAGCCCTTCATCATCAAGGGCGTACCGTAGAAGCGGTGGCGCTTCTGTCGGCCAGTGCAGCCTGTTTCACCGGACGTGAATGGTCCACCTATATCGATCTGCTCAAATCATATGTGGATTTGGCTGACTTGCCAGAACTGCAGAGGGCCAAGTTTGAAACCATTTTGAAGGCAGAAAATACCCGGCGCCACCTGAGTGAACTTTCCGTTTCCTTTATAGAAGATGTGGAGATTTCACAGAGCTGATATGCAGGATTAAGATTTGGGCCATGGCGGGTGTCCAAATTTCTTGGGACACTGTCCTGTGTTCAGGCAGTTGGATGGCTTCATTTTGCTCTACTGTTCCCCATTTTCTCTTTTCTCGCATTTCTTCGCGACCAGCCTTGCCATGGGAAGATGTTCGGGAGAAATCTGCCACGGATGAAAGCAATATGGCATCCCGCTTTGGCCGCCTCAGGAGATATCCCTGAGCTTGAGGTGCTCATCCCACTCTCGGTCCGCAAACTGCAAGCAGCATGGTATACTTCTGAGCAGATGGAAGCTGCACTCGGCCCGGTCTTCGGCGTGGACCGCCAATTGATTGAGGACGGCACTTACTACGTTGTTCGTCAGGACAGCCAGATCATCGCAGCCGGGGGATGGAGCCGGCGCAAATCACTTTTCGGTGGCGATCAAAGCCGTCTGGCACCCGATCCAGAATTGGATCCCGCACACGATCCCGCACGTATCCGCGCATTCTTCGTGCATCCAGATTGGGTGCGGAGAGGACTTGGACGCGTTCTGCTTAACACCTGTGAACAAGCCATTCGCAACGCCGGCTTTCGCCAAATCGATCTCGTGGCCACCTTGGCTGGGGAACCGCTCTACGCTGCTGCGGGTTATCAAGTGATTCGGCGGTTTGATATTCCGTTACGCGATGGCTTGCTGCTGCCAGGCGTGCAGATGGGAAAGCGGCTGGGTTGAGGGTTTTTCCCTTAGAGCGTTTCAAAAAACATTGTGGCCGATTGGGGCGAGGCTTTGACGAAGGAGCAAAGATCCTTTGACTGAGCCGAAACGAAGCCAGAATCCAAAAAGACCGCCCGCTTCACTCCCCAGACAATCGGCTACAGTATTTTTTAAACCGCTCTAAGAGTCCAAGTTGGCGAAAACTCCCCTTTACATTCTTCTCCGCCTCGGCAATCTACCCCGCTGTTATGAATTCAGAAACGTTCTGGAGTGTTGGTGCGATGCCCATCGGGCTGGTCGTTTGCTTTGCCCCGGCCATCTTGGTCTGGATCAAGATGGGTGCCGGCTCGAAGAATTCGGAAGATTGATTCCGGTTCCTCCGCCTTTTCAGTGCGGCATTCTCAAGCCGCAATTTACCCGAAAACTCTACCCGCCTCTGCCCCTTAGAGGCGGTTTTTTCATGTCTATTTTCATCAAGTAACCTGTATTGTTATTAAAAATATTAATGAATTACTATCTATTGTTTCTTTCAGTTAATAAATTTCATTTCGTTGAAGAGTGATACACGACGTTAGTTGGATGTCACAGAAGGGAAAAACTGCGATTTGTCATATCTTCCGATGCGCTGTTTTCTCGATTAAATCACTTATTACAAACAAGTTACCTTCATTTTCTATCCGACTATTTGATGGCCGTTGATTAGATGAAAACTTAAAATAGTTTATTTCTCTGATGTAAATGAATTCTGTTATCTTATTATTAAAATCAACTTGTAGACAGAATAAAAAACTGGAATATAATATTCGCAATCCATATGAGATTTGCGAATGTATATTGCGCCTTTATCTTCGTCCTTCTTGTTGCTTGTTCCAAGCAGGAGGAATCCTCCGTCGCCCCTCCCCCCTCTGCGGTTGCCAGTGTGGATGTGACGCCACCGGCTCCAGCGGCAACTCCTGATCAAACGGCTCCTCCTCCTGTCGCTCTCCCTGCTACTGCCATCCCTGCGTCTGCGGTTCCTCAAGAAGACCCCAAGGAATACAAAGACATCGATGGGAAAACCATTTCCTTGATCGAATATTTGGAGTCCTTGGCGAGCGGTTATGAGCGCACTCGCGCCAGCCAAAGTGATGGCACCCCTTGGCCGCCGCTCACCAGCTTGGACCAGCTTGTCGCCTATCGCTTCGTCTCCCGACTTCCGGCTGCTCCGGTGGGACAAAAATTTGTTTACGACCCGCAGACCGGCAAGGTGTCCTTGGCCGCCAAATGAATTTTAAACCCCAAACCCCTAAATCAACAACCACCACAACCACATCATGAAAGCCTCACAACACCGACAGGGCTTCACGCTCATCGAGCTGCTCGTGGTCATCGCGATCATCGCGATTCTCGCCGGCATGCTTCTGCCCGCCCTGGCCAAAGCCAAGCAACGGGCCAGCACCGGGAAATGCGTGAACAATCTCAAGCAACTCGCCTTGGGCATGAACATGTATTTCGCCGATAACAAGCAGGAGATACCCTTTGCCCGTTTTGTGAAGACGGCCGCCTTCGGCCCGGGTGATCCGAGCGAGGGCAATCACTGGAGCTGGGACGAGACGCTTCTGTCCTACATGGGTTCTCCCTACAGTCTCATGGATGGCCAGTGTACCTGGCGCATCGACTGGAATCCCACCGTCACCGGTGCCAAACGCGAACCCATCAAACACCTCTGGGCCATCTGCCCGGCGGACAAGGTACCCGCGCTGGATGCGCACAACGCGACTCCGGGGGCCAACTCCTGGCGCGGTGTGAGGCGCTCCTACGCGATGCCACAAAATAACATGGGTAAAACCGCGAGTTTTAATCTGAACACCACGGGCGCCAGTGATTGGCCGCCCAATCCCGCCATGCATACCGCCGTGGGCCTGGTCATCCGGCAGGGTGAGCCGGCCAGCGGAGGCACCAGCCTGAACGGCGGCTATTGGGGCTGGCGCAGCGGCACCTTTGATGACACCGCCACGCGCCTGAGCAAGATCCGCAATCAATACGCAGTGGTGGACTCCATGGTGCAGGACCCTTCCGGCACCATCCTGCTCACCGAGCGCATCTCCGCCTCCAGTTATCTCGGCTCGGATGGTTGGGCTGAGATCGCCCAAGAGAACGCTCATTACGATACCGGCACGAACACCTCGCAATTCAGCGGCCCGACGGACGGGACCACGCTCCATGGCAAGGACATGTATGACTACCTGTTCGTGGACGGTCACGCAGAGACGCTCAACCGCCGTGGCACTTTGGGCACCAAGAGCACGGACCTGGGCAAACAGTCCGGCATGTGGACTGTGAACGCAAAAGAGTGACCCGATAGACGCACTATCTCACCAAAGGACAGGCGCATTGCGCCTGTCCTTTTTTATTGCCGCCTTTTTTCCGCTTGGGCTTTGAACTTCCCGGTGCCGCCCGTTAGTTTGCGCTCATACATGAGCATCCGCCTGGAAATGTTGCAGGTCGCGCGCGTCTCCCCCAAAACTTTGGGGGATTCCGCCGATCTTGTGCGTGATTTCCTTCTCAGCCAGCAAAATGACGATGGTGGTTTCCGCGATCGCATCGGCACAAGCGATCTCTACTATACCGTGTTCGGTCTGGAAGGACTCCTCGCATTACGTGCAGACATTCGGGTGACTGCCGTGGCGGATTATCTGACTAGCCAAGGTTGCGGTGAACGGCTGGACTTCGTCCACCTCTGTTGTCTCGCCCGTTGCTGGGCCGCACTGGCGAATCAGCAGCCGGACATCCTGCAGGAACGCCCGGTGGATTTTCAGACGCGAGTGTCTGCGCGCATCGAAGAGTTCCGCGCCAATGATGGGGGTTATCACCCTCTGCCCAAAAGCCAGTCCGGCACAGCCTATGGCTGCTTCCTCGCTTTGGCGGCATATCAGGATATGGGGCTGGAACTGCCCGAACCACTGCGCGTGGTGCAATGCCTGAAATTTTTGGAGACACCCGATGGTGGCTGGACAAATGAGCGGGGCATGAAATTCGGCGCCACCAATTCCACTGCGGCGGCCATCACTCTGCTGCGTCACCTGCGCCTGCCCATCACCGCACAAGTTGGCCAATGGCTGTTGAAGCAAGCGCATCCCCAAGGCGGCTTCCTCGCCATCCCCGGCGCACCCATACCTGATTTGCTCTCCACCGCCACCGCATTGCATGCCCTTTCAGGATTGGAAGTGTCTCTCGATCCCGTACGCGAACCTTGCCTCGATTTCATCGACACACTTTGGACCGCCGAAGGCTCCTTCCACGGCAACTGGACCGATGACCACCTCGACTGCGAATACACCTATTACGGTTTGCTGGCGTTAGGGCATTTGAGTTTGTGAAGGAACGTAACCGTTCCTCCACAGCGACGCGTCGCGTCGTCACAACCGGCCATACCCTGTGACGGGGAAGGCCTGCTCAAAACTTAAACGCTGGGATCTGCTTCACCAGTTCTGCTGCCTGCTGATGCGTATGCACATCGCTGTCCAGCTCGATCAAGACCCACTTCTCCGGAAAGGAATACGATTCACCCGGCGCGATGTTCGCCTCCGGGCTTAGCGGCTCGATCTCCGCGAAGTTCTCGTTCCAATAGATCTCCACTGAATTGCCGCCATCGGAATAATGCCCCTTCGCCGAATATGGAAAATACTTGATGAAAAGCAGATTGCCCTTCACATAAGCCATCCAGCCCGCATCACTGTCCGAGCCGATCTTGGCCTGCGGCCCTTTGCAATAGGCCACGAGCGTGTTCTTGATGATCTTCACGTTCTCGTGCTGCGGATTGATCCCATCGTAGAAGTATTTGCCCTCTGCCTGGCCGCGGATGGACCACTTCGCCGGGAACTTGCTCTTCTTCGGCAACGGGAAGAACGCAAACCCGCCGCCTTTGCACAGGGTGCGATCCCACACACAGTAGGAGATGTTCGTGGCTGAGATGTTCTTGATCGTCTGCAAGACGCCCAGTTCACCATTGATCGGGTCCAAAGTGATGTCCCGGATCAACTGCACGCCCGTGGGCTTGTGCTCTTCACTCTCCACTTTTATCGAAAGGTCACGCGGAGCCGAACCTTTGTAAGGCCCGATAAAAAGTGATTGTCGCGAAGGAATCGGCGGCACGCGCAATTCCGGCCCGATATCTGATTGGTGCCCCCCAGAAGAAAACCCTTTCGGATGCGTCTCCAGCGTGCGACCTGGCGCATCTCCTGCCATCCACATGATATTGTTGCCGTCGTAGGAGAACTCCATGATGCGTCCGCCCACCTCCGGCACCACCACCACCTTCACATCGGCATCCGGTGCTTCGAGCACCAGAGAATCTTTCCAGCCTTGGTACATGATCTTCCGCACCCCGGGAACCAATTGCGGAACTTCCGGCACCGGCGAGGGCTGGGCAGAAGCAACGGTCGCACAGGCCACGAACAAAAAAGCATTCAAGATACGGCGCATAACGCCCCCAACTTTGACGCAACCCTGCCCGAAAACAAGTGCGCGTTATTGACGCTTTGGTGACGGCGAACTTTGCGCTCGTAGGGTCCGTCTGTCCTCAGCGGGCCGAAGTCGAAGTCTGTGAACTACGAATATCATAAGCGTAACAAAGACGAGGGCTTTAGAACTTTCCTGTGTGGGAACGATCAGATCATCTGACGTCACCAAGTCACTGGTGCACGCTTGCCTTCGGCTCCGTCACGGCCCGCCGAGGACAGCGGGCCTTACCTTTTTCACGTCTCCGGCACGATGATCAACCGGTAAAACCTCTTCGCTGATCCATCGCTCGTCTCGTCAAAGAATGACGATTGCGTGGAGTTCGCCACAAATGGATCGAAAGCATTCGTCCAAGTCGGGCTGTTCAAGTCATCCTTATATTGCAACAGGTATCGCTTTCCCGGCACCGTCGGCCATTCCACGCTATAATGCCCGCCACCTTCTTTCACGAGCGTCGTCTTCAGCTTGGATTGCGCATCCGTTGGATCAGTCCCCGCGAGATACTCGTCCCGGTCGCTCATCCCGTCGTTATCGAAATCCAAGGCGCCAGTTCGCGATGTATTGCCGAAGTATTGTTGCTCCCATGCATCATTCATCTGATCGGTATCGGTATCGGCAAACACCGTGACCGTCTTGCGCAGCAGATTGCTGGAAGAATCGTAGATGTACTCGATGGACTTGCCGCCGCCGAGATTCACAAACGTAAGACGGCCGCCTGCGTCATAATAGTAGTTCACCGCAGAATGGGCGCACGCCTCTGGCGCTATGAATGCTCCCCCTGTGAACACCCCACAGAGGGCAAATGCGGTGATCCTTTTGAAGCGGGTAAATATTTTCATAAGCTTCATTGGTTAAGTCAGTAGAGTATCCCTTCAAACCATGAATCCGTGCCGATAGCCTGTCCCACACTTGTGGCGCCATCGATATAGTTCGAGGTGAACAGCCCGAAATCCGGGATGAATCCGCCGAGCGATTCCAATCCCGTGCGGAAGGAATCCAGGGCAAGGTCTGCATAGTAGGTGTCATCCAATTCCAGCAACCGCATGCGCAACAGGAAGTTGGCATCGATCAGACGCCGCTTGAGCTGGTAGTAATTGATCTCCTTCCGTTCGTAAGCGGCAAAAGCATTTCTGGCGATCAGTTCGGAAGCATGCAGGGCATTTGCCGCGCCGCGTTCATACTCGGAAGCGTTCTTGCCCAGCTTGTCGTGCAGCTTCCACATGTTCTGCGCCAAACCGATGACCTGAGCCGCCGTGCCGGCGTGACCCAAGGCTTTCAAGCCCTTGCTGTTTGCCATGCCGCTCAACTTCGCTGCCTGTTCCTCCGCCTTGATCGCCTTAGTGGAGCCATTGATGAATTCGTCGGTGTTCTGAAAACCTTGCGAGTAGTCCTTGGCGAACTTGGTCGCTTCGGTGAGCTTGGCTTCCGCCGCATCTCCCACCATGCCTACTACGCTGCCTACGGTATCCACAGTGGAACGCGTAGCATCTGCTACGATGGCGACATCACCCGCCTCAGGAGCCATGCCCAACGGATCAAAGAACCGCAAGGGATTGCCCGCTGCATAAGCATAGGGATTCAGTGCCTGTGGATTCAGATTGGGGAACGCCTCGTCTCGGCTTAGGAATCTGCCTGAGTACGCCTCGTAGGGCCGCACGCCCATGATGTAGAGATTGTTCTCCGTCTCCGTCAGCACCGACCACGCGCCTTGGAATGTGAAAAGATTCTCACCCGGATTGCCATCCACCTGCTTCTCGCCGTAAGGCAGATACGCATAAACCGCCGTCGGATCGCCGCTGCCATCACTCAGGAAGAGTGTGTTTCCCATCTCATCAAAGTGATAGAACGTCCGCGCATTGTTCGCTGCTTCCATGCTGTAGAGCAATTGTCCCGAAGGCAGATGGATGTAGTAACGATGATCGCTCCCGTTCCGCTTCTCCTTCGTGATGCGTGGGAACCGAAAGGAATAATTCCACACGAGATCACGGTTGATACCGCTCTCCGTCCTGCGGGTGACATGGCCGAAACCGTTATGCTGGAACTGCACCGTGCGGGTGGGACTTGTATAGCCCGTCATAAGCCCGGCGAGATTCCAAGTATAGGTGATGCCACCGGAACTGGTCGCCCGGCCCAAGGCATCATACGTCGTCCCCGTCTTTCTTTCCGCACTCGTGAACTGCTGGTTCACGAAACTGGATGTGAATGAATACTCCAGCGGTTGATGCCGTGAATCTCCGATCAGATTCCCCTCGCCATCACGTTCCAGCTCGATCTCGCACAGGTTGTTGTTCACGAAGATGCCGTTGAGCCGTCCATCTTTGTTGTAGGTATGGGTGGTGATCAGGCCATTGGGCCGTGTGATGTTCGTGAGTTGGCCGCGCGCATCGTAGTAAAGCATCGTCGTGGCACCTGCCCAGTCAGTCACCACTGTCACATTTCCCGCAAGATCGTAGGTGTAGCTCACATCCTTGCCCGGAGCTACGGACATGGTGGTGATGCGGCCTGTGTTCAGATCGATGGTGTTGGTGATGCCATTGCACGATGTGATCCGTCCTTCCTTGTCATAACCGATCTTAACTCCGTTCAAGAGCGTGAGCCGGCCCACTGAATCGAATGTGTAGTTCACATCCAGCCCGTCTGAATACAGACGACGCGTGATCTCGTTCACACCATTGTACGTCAGTTGCACCGTTCCCATGCCATCGGGATACGTCATCGTCGCGATGCGATTCCGGTTGTTATGAGTGGTCGTGGTGGTTTTACCCGCAGGATCGGTTTCAGATGTAGCTCGGCCAGAAGTGTCATATGCAAAATTCCACTGATCCCCACGTGGCGTGATGATCTTAGTGATCTGCCCCCGACCATTTCGTTGAAACGTTGTTGAAACGCCAGGCTCCAGAACACCCATGTTTGTCACCCAACCGCGCCCATCGAATTTCATTTCTGTGGGCCGCCCGCCGGAGCCTTGAAACGCCGTGACACGATGAGAGCTGTCGTAGGCAAACTCCTTCGTGTGATTCTCTGGGGAGACTATGCCGGAGATGCGCCCCTGGTCATCGAACTCATAATGATTCGTTTCCCCCAACGTATCCACCACTGCGGTCATGCGGCCATTGGTATCGAAGTAGTTCGTGCGGACTTGCCCGAGTTTATTGGTGATGAAGCGCATGTTTCCTGCCGTATCGTAACCATAACCTATCGTCGCACTGTCCGGCGACATCACCTGCTTGATGCGCCCCATCGCGTCGTAGCGATAACGCGTAGTCACATTGTGACGGTCACGGATTGAGGTCAGCCGGTCGTTCAAGTCATAGCCGTAAGTGGTAGTATTGTTCGCCGCATCAGTCAGCGTTGCGAGATTGCCGTTGTTGTCATAAGTGTGCTGCACCACCTGCCCGACCTCGTTGGTCCATTTCAGGATACGATCTTGGTTGTCATAATTCCACTGGCGGAACGTCGTGTCCGGATGCGTGATCTTGATGAGGCGTTTCAGCGCGTCGTAGGCATACGCCGTCGTGTTGTTAGCAGGGTCTTTGCGCGTGGCGAGTGTACCATCCGCGTTATAGGTAAACGTCATCGTGCCGCCAAGCGGGTTCAGTTCCGTGAGGATTTGGCCGCGCGTGTTGAATGTGCTTGTCCATTGATTGCCGCTGCGATCACAACGCACCAAGCGGTTGCCATTCGCATCGTGGAAAAATGCCTCGTAAGTGCCGTCAGGATGATTGACGCGACTAAGCTCGCGATATGTGAAACCATCCGCATCCGTCTGATTCGTATAGACGAACTGCGTGATGCCTCCTAACGCATTGGTAACATATTCCACCAAGCCGCTCGTTTGATTGAAGGCGAACCGTTGCGACACGTTGCTGGCATTGGTCACCTGGCTGCGCAGACCGAGCGCATCGTAGCCGATCTTGATCAGGCCCGAGCCGGACCGTATCGAGTTGATGAGCCGCCCAGCAGAATCGTGCGTGTGGACCAGTGAACCGCCATCCGGTGCTGCCACGGTGGTTTGCAGCCCGTTGTAAGTGAACGTGTGCACATTGTTGCTGCCATCCTTCTGCGTGGCCACGCGCAAGCTGGCATCGAACGTCTGCGAAATAGGTTTGTTGAAGAGCGGCTTGGTGACATCAAGCAACAGGACACGCCGATCACCGCTGAAAGAATCGTAATTATATGCGGTCGTAAGCCCGCGCGTATCCAGCACTGAAGAGATGCGGTCATTGGAATAGCCGAAGGTAACAGTGCGCGTGCCATCGGACACGGTTTGCAGAAACTGGAAGCCGAAATAAGTGAGTGTAAGCGTACGGCCAAGGCCGTCGGAGATCGTCGCCGGGTTCACGCCATTGCCACCATCGGAATAGGTGACGGTGTGAGTGTTGTTGTTCCGGTCCTTGATGGAAAGGAGACGGCCTTGGCTGTCGAAGGTGTATCGTCGCTTCGTTTCGGGATCGAGCATGACGTAGTTCGCCCCCACTTCGCGCAGGTCATAGCGGACATCCTTGGGCGAGACGAGCGTCCACACACCGCCACTTTGCTCGAAGCGGATGGGGCGCCCTTGCAGGAAGGTAACGGTGGCATTCGTGGACAGGCGGTTTAAAAAGAGATCAAAATTATGCCGCCACGCGACACCCAGATTGCTGAGCGGGACGCCAGACTGCATCATGAGGGAGGAATAGTAGCGCTTAAACTCCAGAGGCATCGGGCCGCCGAGGGCGATGTCCGGATTGGTATCGAAATAGAGTTCGCCATTGGCGGTGTTCACCGGGTCATTGGCATCGCCGCCGTTGTGTTCTTCAGCGGCAGGTTTCGGACGAGTCTCAGTCGGAACGACAATGATGGTGACAGAACATTGGCTTCCCTGATTGTTAGGAGAGTAAAACCAACTGGCGGTCATGGAGGTGGTTCCGACCTTTCGCCCGTAAATGGTCCACTCACCGTAATTGTATTCGAAGAACGGCCCCAAGGGGCCGACCTCCACGATGGTGGAATCCGGTGGCGTCACGACGCCATAAGCCGTCTCTTGGGATTCAGCCACGTCCGCCTTGATGCGCCAGGTGACGGTCTTGCCGACCTCAACGGTTATGGTCGCAGGACCACAGATGTGTGCCGAGAGGGGAGTAAGTGATGCCAGCAATACAACGACGATTGCCGGCCAACAGTTCAAGCGTAAGCTCTGCCCGAAAACGCAAGGCAAAAGCCCGGTAGGGCTGGTTTTCATGGGACGACTCCTGAGTATGTCTACGACGACTGCTCAGCAGAAACAGCAGGATTGCTGCCAAAACACGCAAATGAGGCACCCCCTGACGCCGCCCTCAGACAACTCCTTGAGTGCTAACTGTTTCTTAAATGAGTTCCTAAAAGAGAAACCTGAGAAGACGGGCATCCACCCTTCTCACATTGTTGAGAATGCATGTCACTGTCTTGTTTTATGCAATGAGCGAAAGGTCTACTTCTTCTTCAAAAGCTCGATCGCCTTGTCGAGCTGAGGATCGCGTCCGTTCAACCAGTCATCCGGTGACATGGGCACACGGACATCCGGCACTTCGCCCAAATTTTCCATCGGCGTGCCATCGAGACGGAAGACACCGCTCTGGGGCATGCGGGCATTAGTGCCATCGACAAGCCGCATATTCATCGTCCAGATGACGTAGCCGGGCGTAGGCATGCCCACGAGCTGCGCCAAACCACGTGTCCGCATGGCGTTCGGGAACATCTCGCCATTCGAGTAGCTATGCTCGTTCATGAGCACGATCACGGGCTTGTCCCAAGCGCGGGAAGGACCAGGCTCAGGAGCGCCATCACGCGGACGGAACCACGAATGCTGCTTGCGCTCCAGCCAATCGATCAGTGTGTCCGAGATATTGCCGCCACGATTGAATCGCACATCGATGATGAGGGCTTCCTTGCCTGCGATGTATTCATACGCCTCGCGCTCGAAGCGCGTCTGGTCATCACGACCCATGGCGGAGATGTGGAGATAACCGATCTTGCCCTCGCTCTTCTGTTCCGTCTCACGGCGTGATTGTTCGATGCGGTTGTTGTAGAGGAGGTTCTCCCAGTCATTCGCGCGGAGCGGGCGGTATTTCACAATGCGTGCGCCTTCGCGCTTGGGTTCGGAATTCACGAGGAACTCGAACAGACGGTCGCCCTTGTCGTTGATGGCTTCGTAGAGGCCTTCACCGGGTTTAACGTCCAGTCCGTTGACGGCCACGACATATTCGCCTGGCTGGATGCGTGTTTTCTCGAAAGAGCCTGGTGCACCTTCCGGCACCTTGGCCACGCGCAGGCCAGGCCCTTTGTGTGAGTAATCGATTTCGAAACCGAGCTGCGGCGTGCTGGCATTGCGCACGGCATTCGTCGCCGCGCTTACTTCGCTATGGGAGGCTTCCAGTTCGCCGATCATCTGGTTGAGCAGGCCGGCGAATTCATCGTTGGTATCCACGGAATGGAGCAACGGCTCATAGCGTTTGCGGATGGCGACCCAGTCGCGACCATGGAAATTAGGATCATAGAAGCCACGATTGTAAGAGCGCCAGAACTGGGTGAACGCGGCCTGCCGCTCATCCGAAACATCACGCGACCACTCGGCGAGGAAGCTGATCTTCTCGGGGTTCATCGCATCGGGGAGACGGGCCTTGAAGAGTTCTCCGTTATTCACGAAGTAGATGGAGTTGCCATCGCGCGAGACGCGCAGCGCAGATTTGTTGCCGCCGGTCGTCAGGCGCTTGGTGGTCTTGCCATCATAGGTGAGAGACCAGACATCGCGCTCCGAGAGGAAGAGGATCAGCCCTTTGATGCTTACGGTGATCTCGCCGTCCGGATATTGCGTGGCCACGCGGCGGATGCGACGGGTGATGTCTGTGAAATCGATATCCACCTTCACATCATCCGTCGGACGTTCGTATTTCAGTTCGGCATCGTCGAGGCGGGCTTCCTCTTTTTGCAACGGCAACACATAGAGGCCGTTGCCATCGCGAGTGCTGCGGAAGAAGAGATACTTGCCATCTGGCGACCACGCGGGATCACCATGGTAGGCGTTCAAGCGCGTGATGTTCACCGCTTCGCCGCCTTTGGCCGGGACGATATGGAGATTCCACGAACGCCCGGCGGCTTCCGCAGCATAACAGATCCATTGGTTGTCCGGCGACCACGAAAGATCGCCACCACCGATGCCGTTCCACTGCGGGGCAGGTTGCGCGACGATCTTCTTCACGGACTTGTCCGCGAGCGTGAGCACGTAAAGGCCGCCCTCTGAACCGGCCACCCAAAAAGCCATCTGTTTGCCATCCGGAGAAAGACAGAGCCGGGTGACATCTTCCGGACGTTCCCACAGCGGTGTGACCTTGAGCGTGTCCATGGCCATCTCGTAGATGCGCACGTTGAACTCGCGGTCTGAGGTGAAATACATCTTCTTGCTGTCCGGCGACCAGATGAAATCCGAGTCATCACCCACCCATTCCGTGAGGCGGCGGGCGAACTCGCTGTTGCGCGCATCCGGCCCTTTGGATTTTTCCATGGCCACGGTCCAGATATCCCCGCGCAGGCCGAAGGCGAAGTGTTTGCCATCCGGTGAAGGCTCCGCTTCCGTCACATCCTTGGAAAGCGTTTCACCGCGACGCGTCGTCTGTTTGGAATCTACCGAGACAAAGAGCGTGAGCTTGTTCGGCTTGTTGGAGCCGCGTTTGATGAGCCACAAATCCGAACCATACTCGAACGCCACATCGGCCGACTTCGAGGCGACACTCGGCCAGCGCACGCCCCCTCCTACGAAATTGCTCCAGCGCTTCCGTGTGCCATCCGTCTCGATGAACCAGAGATTCGGCGTGCGGTCGGCATTATCCGTGATCTTGGGGATGGTTTCGCCGACCTTCGTGGTGCTCGGTGTCTGCTCGGCGATGGACACGGCGATCATGCGTTTGCCATCCGGCAGGAACTGCGGCCACAACTGCTGAAAACTGTTCGTCGTTACCGGACGGCGCGATTCCGAACCCACGTTCATGAGCCAGATCTGCTCCGCGGCTGAACCGACATAGCGCGGACGCGTGGAGGGAAAACCATAACGGCCATAAACGATCTGACGGCCATCGGGCGAGAAACTCGCGGAATCGAGCTTGGCATAATCTTCCGTATAACGCGTGAGGCCGAAGGTTTCCACATCGATGCCGTAAATGCCGAAGTTCGCGGAATCACGTTTGCCGGTGAAGAGCACTTGTTTGCCATCCGGGCTCCAACCGGTGGGCATGTCCGGTCCGCCATGCCACGTGAGGCGTTGCGCTTCACCGCCGTCACTGGGGATGATGAAAATATCCCAACTGCCTTCACGACGGCTGGCGAAGGCGATCCATTTGCCATCGGGAGAAAAGCGCGGATAACCATCGCTCTCGACATGTTGCGTGAGCGGTTGGGCGCGGCCGCCTTCGCTGGGGGAGATCCAGATGTCACCGCGATAGACGAAAGCGAGACGTTTGCCATCCGGACTCAGGGCAGGCTGGCGGGCTCCCACGACGGGTTGTGCCTTGGGCGGAGCCAGTTGGGCGGAAGCCGTCATGGCGAAGGACAAGCCGGAGAGGAGCGCGAAGCGCTTGAGAAAATTCATGGGAGGCACATGGATTTTGTAAGGTGTTCTCTCAGTGCGGTCAAATGCGGAGAGCTACGTGTCCGCAGGGCGCTGGTGAATTGCTGCCAGCGGATATCAGTAAGCAGATCGGGTTACGGAGGGGCATTTCGTGTGCCAAACTATTCCGAAATTGCTTGCGGCAGTTGCCTTCCCGAGGAATGGCCCCATTACCTCCGAATCTCGGCGGTCCGCACGATCTGTCTCAACCGTTCCCCGATCTTCTGCGCGATCCCGATCATCTCCTCTGCTTCATGCGGTTCAAAATGTGCGCGACAGGTGATCGCCCACTGTGCCAGCCATTGATCAAAGTGCTCGGGCTTCAAACGCAAGGGCACATGTCTCGCCGCCATGCCGCCGCGATAGATGGATGGCCCGCCCGTCTGCAGCGCCCAGAATTCTTTCACCGTGAAGATATGCGAGGGCCAGTCATCCACGTGCTGGGCAAAGATCGGACCCAGCTCCGGATGTTCCGCCAGGCTGGCGTAAAAATTTCGGAGCAAAAGTTCCAACTTCGCGCTTCCACCGAGCCGTTCATAGAGCGATGCTTCTGCCATAACTGCAGCGAACATAACCGCGAACGCGGCGCGTGGGGAATATTTTCCTGGGTTTCACGCTCTCACAGTAACGCAAAATTAGCGGATGCCTCGTTGCAATCGGACCAAATGCGCCTATTTTTTTAAAACTTAACTAACTTTGTCGTTCCCGAGCATGAATACTCAAACCATGAGCTTCCCGCCCTTCAGCCTGTCACGGTTGTTGACCACCGTTTTCGACCCCTCTGGCGGCCAGCGGGTGGCCATCCTCATCGATCTCGCCGATCCCAAACTGGTGAAGGACTTTGCCTTTCTGAAAGACCCCAAGCTCACCATCCAGCGCCATGCGCATGATGTTTTCTATCAAGGCTTCAAGCATGGTGCGCTCGCGGAGATGAAGCTCACCGGCGGCGATCTCTTTGCCTATCAAGTGACTGGCGGCAGCAACCTGGATCTGCCGGATGTCGCCTACACGCCGGATGGGCGCGAAGTGAAGTTCGAGCAGGACATCTATCCGAAATACGATATCATCCTCTGCATCTCCACTTACTCCGCGACCGCTCCTCTCACTGCCTTCGCCAAGCAATACGGCTTCCGTGGAGCCACCATGCACGGCATGAACGACATCATCCTCAGCAGCGGTCTCGCAGTGGATTACAACGACGTGTCGCGCCAAGCTGAGAAGCTCCGCCTCGCCATGACCAAGGCGGACAAGTTCGAGCTAGATTATGCCGTTGCTGGAAAAACTTACACGCTCACGCTGATCACCGAGCAACAGGAAGCGCAGAAGAGCCACGGCCTTTGCCGTGGCACGAAACCGGATGTGGCGAATCTGCCAGCGGGCGAAGTTTACTTTGTTCCGCATGGCGCGGAGGGGCAGTTCCCGATGCGTTATGAGAATGGCACCATCGGCCTCATGCATGTAAGCGGTGGTCGCATCCAGAAGGCGACGCTCTTGCAAGGCGATCAGGCCACTGTGGACGCGCACAATGCCAAGCTGAAGAGCGATCCTATGACGGGCGAATTGGGCGAGCTCGGTTTCGGCACGCAGGTGTTGCCCGTGTCCGGTCGCGATATTCAGGATGAAAAAGTCCTCGGCACTGTGCATGTGGCCACCGGTCGCAGTGATCATTTGGGCGGCAGTCTCACGCCGGACAAGTTCGCGAACCACAAGAACGCGACGCACGATGACATCCTCTTCGCCCCGCACAAGACGCCGGAGATCAATGTGCCGCAGGTGCGTATGTTCCGCGATGGCAAGACGACGGTGGTGCTGGAGAATTACCAGCCTGCCGAATATTTGCGGCAGGCGTTGCAAGCGTGAGTTATATTGCGCTGTGAGTTCCCCTTACTACGAGAGTGATCGCGCGGTTTCCGAATACCTGCTGTTCCATTACGGCACGGCGGAAGAAACCTTGCCGTATCCTTCCGGGCCGCGGGATGCGCTCTTTTATCCCGTCCGCTGCGTGGTGAATTGCCTGGACACCGGCTCGTTGCCACCCGATGCCCGCGCGCTGGATATCGGCTGCTCGGTGGGCCGTTCCAGTTTTGAACTCGCCCGCCATTGCACAGAAGTCATCGGCATCGATTACTCGAAACGCTTTGTGGATGTCGCTACGCGCCTGCGCGATCAAGGCGGCATCAACTACGTCTACGTGGAGGAAGGTGACATCACCCGCTCCGCCGTGGCCGTGGTGCCGACAACGATTGATCGCCGTCGCGTGCGCTTCGAGCAGGGGGATGCGCAGGAATTGCGTGAAGACTTGGGCCAGTTCGAAGTGGTCTTTGCGGCGAACCTCATCGACCGCCTGCGTGAACCGCTGGCGTTCGTCCGTCAATTACCGGACTTGGTGAAGCCCGGCGGCCAACTCATCCTCACCTCGCCTTATACCTGGCTGGAGGAATATACACCGCGTGAGAAATGGCTGGGTGGCACGGCCCGCGATGGCCGGGCGCGCCGCACCGTGGATACTTTGAAAGGGGAGTTGGCGAACAGTTTCGAACTCAAGCGCACCTTGGATCTCCCTTTCCTCATCCGCGAACACGTGCGCAAGTATCAATGGAGCGTGGCGCAGGCCAGCGTATGGCGGCGGAAGTAGTGGAGCGCGACTCTCCGAGTCGCAGCAACATCCCCAAAACCTGAGGAAAAAGGAGACGTCTCCGCGTCCCCTCCATAAATTAAGCGCTGATGTTTTCACACCTGTTCTTGCTTAGGAACCTTGCTGCGACTCGGAGAGTCGTGCTCCATCAGGCTTCTTGCCGAACCTCCCTCCCATTGCTTAACTCCGCGCGTTGCGTTCGCTGACGTCCATTTTGGAAAGCGCCGGCCCATGGGCACCTTGGGCCTTCTTCGGCCTGTTCATCGCTGCCTCTCTCCTCATGGTCTGGCGGCTGGAGGCCATGACACGAAATGGTCTCGGCGGCACCGTGCTCGGCACGCTCGTCATGCCTTACTGCTCCGGCATCGGCAACCTCATGTTCGCCATTTTGCTGGCGCAGGATAAGGGCGATGGGGCGGAAGTCATCGTGAACTGCATCGTCAACAATGCCACCAATCTCACCCTGCTCATCGGTGTGCCCACCTTGATCTTCGGGATGAACATCGCGGGCAAAGACTCCGGCGGCGGGAAGAAAGCGAAAGCCGATAAAAAAGGCAAAGGAGAGAAAGGCGGAAAAGGGGAACAGCAAAAGCAAGTGAACCGCCTTTCCATGATGCTCACGCTGGTAGCGGTGCTTTTCTTCACCGGCGCGCTCTGGGCCTTGGCGCGCGATGGCAAACTGGATTTCAACGACGGTCTGGTGCTCGTCGGCATTTTCCTCTTCTGGCAGTGCTTCCACGTCTATGACGTCATGAAAGCAAACGTACAGCAGAACAAGGCCTTGGGCTGGCTCATGATCTTGGATTTTGCCGTGCTCACCGTCGGCGGCTACGGGATTTATCTCAGCACCGACTGGCTGATGAATTGGGGCAAGGCGCAGGAGTTCGCCTTCTTGAAAGAGGACAACGGCATGGGCTGGGTCAGCGGCTTCCTGATGGTGCTGCCGAATGCCATGCTGGCCCTCTACTACTCCTGGCGCGGCAAACCCGATGTGACCTACGCCTCCCAGGTGGGCGACGGTCATATTTGCATTCCGCTCTGCATCGGTCTCTTCGCGTTGTTTCAGCCCATCAATGTACCGCAGACGTTGGAGCTCGGCGTGTGGATCATCGCGGGGGCTACAGTGGTGCATCTGCTGTTCATGGCGTTGCTGGGGCGGCTGCCGAGATTTGTCGGCGTGTTGCTGATCGCGGCCTACGCTTTCTTCCTGTTCAAGGGGTTGTTCAAGTAGCGTGTGCGCGGATTGCCTTTCTGGTGGAGCGTGGCCGTCTCGGTCACGCTCCATTGAATGCTTGTGGCCTCAGCCGCAGATTGATTACGTTGCGGCGCATCACCCATGACCTGGCTGCAGAATTACGACCCGCTTGGTAACACCCTGCTTTCTACGCTCGTCGCTGCGATACCTGTCGTGGTGCTGCTGGGAGCCATCGGATGGTGGCATGTGCGCATCCACTTTGCCGCTGTATTGGGGCTGGCGACAGCGCTCGCCATCGCCATCGGTGTTTACCGCATGCCGGTTTCAGCGGCGACGGCGACGACGGTGTATGGCGCGGCGTTCGGCTTGTTTCCCATCGGCTGGATCATCCTGAACGTCATGTTCTTGTATTATCTTACGGTGAAGAAAGGGCTTTTCGCCGTCCTTCGTGACAGCCTCGCGCACATCGCGCCCGATCCGCGCATACAACTCATCCTTATCGCCTTTTCGTTTGGTGCTTTTATTGAAGGTGTGGCGGGGTTCGGTGCGCCCGTGGCCATCACCGGGGCAATCCTTATCCAGCTCGGTTTCCGTCCGCTGCACGCGTCCGGGTTGGCCTTGATCGCGAATACGGCGCCAGTTGCTTTTGGTTCCGTGGGCATCCCTATCCTTACTCTGCAGGATGTCGCGGGGCTGGATGCCTTGCTGGTTTCCAAGATGGTCGGGCGGCAGTTGCCCTTCTTTTCCATCATCATCCCTTTCTGGATCGTGGGCGCATTCTCCGGCTGGCGGGGCATCAAGGGAGTCTGGCCCGCTGCGTTGACCGCTGGCCTTGCCTTCGCCATCCCGCAATTTCTCGTATCTAATTTTCACGGCCCTTGGCTGGTGGATACGATCTCTGGGGCGTGCTCCATCGGCGCGGTGGTGATTTTGTTGCGTTATTGGCAGCCGAAAGAGATCTGGCCGCTACCCAAGCCCGAGGCGGAAACCAAAAAAGATTCCACCACCACGACGCCTGAGACCACGGCTCCGGTAGTGCTCAACCGCCAGAATGTCATCGCCGCCTGGAAACCATGGGCGATTCTGACGGTCTTCATCCTGGTTTGGGGCATACAACCGTTCAGCAAATTTCTCAACACGCTCTCGCCCGCGGGTTATCCCGTGCCTTACCTGCACGGAAAGGTGCAACGCGTCTCGCCGGTGGCTCCGGAGAATGCGCCCGCGGAGAAGGCTGAATACAAGCGAAACATCTTTTCAGCCACCGGCACCGGCATTTTGCTGGCGTCCATCGTCGCCGGGTTGTCCATGGGTTTCCGGTTGAAAGATCTATGGCAGACCTATCTGGAAACCATCTTCCGCATCCGGTATTCGCTGGTGACCATCGCCGCCATGCTGGCCCTGGGCAACGTCACTAAATATTCCGGCACGGATGCCACGCTTGGGCTTGCCTTGGCGCACACTGGCTCCTTCTACCCGTTCTTCGGTACGATGCTGGGTTGGCTTGGCGTCGCGCTGACGGGTTCTGATACCGCCTCCAATGTGCTTTTTGGCAGCCTGCAAAGAATCACTGCGGAGCAGACCGGCATCAGCCCCATCCTTATGGGAGCGGCGAACAGCTCCGGTGGTGTGATGGGCAAGATGGTGGATGCCCAAAGCATCGTGGTGGCGAGCACGGCGACGAATTGGTACGGGCACGAGGGTGATATCTTGCGCTTTGTGTTCTGGCACAGCCTTATCCTGGCTTCCATGATGGGTGTGCTGGTCTATTTGCAGGCGTATGTGGTGCCCTTTACCTACATGGTGGTGCATATGCCTGGGCTGATTTTACCTTAGGAGCCAGTGGTGGTTAATGGGGGTTAACGATAACCCTGCTTTGACTTTGCTTTGAATTAGTTTTCCGCGGGTTGAAAAATTAAGTTTTCTTTTCAGGGCGCATCCCTAGACTTCACCCCTGTTTGTTTTTCCCGGCCGGACCGGGTGACTCTGAACTGGACTTAACTTATGCCACTGACACACACGACCGACTTGTTCGCCAAAGCGCTCAAGGGCAAGTATGCCCTCGGTGCTTTCAACGTGAACAACATGGAACTCCTCCAAGCCATCATCGAGGCCTGCGAAGAGGAAAAAGCCCCCGTCATGCTGCAGATCTCCAAAGGTGCGCGTCATTACGCGAACCCGGTGTATCTGAAAAAGCTTATCGAAGCCGCTGTCAGCGTCTCCACCATCCCCATCGCCGTCCATTTGGACCACGGTGATACGTTCGAACTCTGCAAAGAGTGCATCGACGAAGGGTTCACCAGCGTGATGATCGACGCCTCCCACGAGAATTTCGAGAAGAACGTCGAGATCACCCGCAAGGTCGTGGAATACGCTCACAAGCATAACTGCGTGGTGGAATCCGAGCTGGGCCACCTCGTCGGCGCGCAATTCGATGACGGCGAAGAAGGCGGCGCTCACTCGGCCAGCGGTCACTACACCGTGCCCGACGAAGCCGTGAAGTTCGTGAAGGAATCTGGTTGCGACTCTTTGGCTATCGCCATCGGTAACAGCCATGGTGCCTACAAGTTCAAGGGCGAACAGCACCTGGACCTCGAGCGCTTGAAGCTCATCAAGAAGGCCTTGAGCGACGCTGGTATGGGTGACTACCCGCTGGTGCTGCACGGAGCCTCCTCGGTGCCGAAGCATCTGGCTGAAGAGATCAACAAGTACGGTGGCAACATGGGCTTGGACACCGCGGGTGTGCCGGAATCCGACATCGAAGTGGCCCGCCGCGTGGGTTGCACGAAGGTGAACATCGATACCGACCTCCGCATGGCAATGACCGCAGGCATCCGCAAGGTACTCTGGGAAAAACCGAAAGAATTCGATCCGCGCAAGTACCTCTCCCCGGCCCGTGACATGGTGAAGGAACTCGTGCGCCATAAGATCAAGAACGTGCTGTGCTGCGCCGGCCACGCTTTTGACTAAGCGATCTGAGTATTTAATTCCGGAAGGGGGGCAGACGAAAGTCTGTCCCCTTTTTCTTTTGGTGCGTGGCCGTCCTCGGCCACAGCCACGTTCATATGCAAAGGCAGTTCCCTCCTGTGTCAGGATCAAAAGCACGAAGTTCTTCTCTTTTGTTCTTAACCTTCTCGAAAACCAACTGAAGCATTTCACCTTGCTGTGGCCGAGGACGGCCACGCTCCATTATCGGCCCGTCGGTGCAACCGGCCTTGCTTCTTCCTGTGGTTGGGTTAAATGAATTCCGACCCATTGATACCAGTCAAAGGTGCAGGGACAGACCCTGTCGCCGTCTGGCCTGTAAAAGATATGAAAAATCTGACCCGTCGTGCCTTTGCCCGAACTTTTGCTTTCGCGCTCGCAGCTCTTTGCACGCTGCCGGCCATCGCGGCGGACAAGCCCAAGAAACTGCTCGTCGTGACCGTCACGACCAGTTTCCGGCATAGCTCGATTGCCACGGCGGAGAAGACACTGAGCAAGCTCGCTCAGGAGAGCGGCCAGTTCACGGTGGATTTCGTGCAGCAACCCCCAAATCAACCACGCAATCCGCAACGCCCAAAAGCGGGCACAGGTCCTGATGCGGATAAAGATCCAAAGTTCGTGGAAGCCATGACGAAATTTCAGGCAGATGAGAAGAAGTTCAAGGAAGACAATGCCGTGTGGATGAAGTCCGTGGAAAAAGAGCTGGAAAAACTCAGCCCCGCGAACCTAAAGAATTATGATGGCGTGATCTTCTGCAATACCACGGGCGACCTGCCCTTGCCGGACAAGCAGGGTTTCATCGATTGGGTGAACAGCGGCAAAGCCTTCATGGGCATGCATAGCGCCACGGATACATTTCATAACTTCCGCCCGTTCATCGACATGATCGGCGGTGAATTTCTCACGCACGGTGCGCAAGTGCAGGTGGATTGCTTGAACCAGGATTCCGCTCACGCTGCGTGCAAACATCTGCCCGCTTCATGGACGGTCTTCGATGAGATCTACATCATGAAAAGTTTTGAGCGCACGAAGGTTCGTGGCTTGCTCGGCCTGAACTCCCATCCGAATGAGAAGAAGCCCGGTGATTATCCGGTGGCCTGGTGCAAACAGTTCGGCCAAGGCCGTGTGTTCTACACCTCGCTCGGTCATCGCGAGGACATGTGGGATACCGAAGAGAAGAACCGCAAGAATTCGCCGGAAATCGCGCAGCAATATCAGAAGCACATCCTCGGCGGCATCCTGTGGGCGCTCAAGCTCGCTCCGGGCGATGCCCAGCCGCAACCCATCAAACTTTAAGTCATCGCAATTGCCCTGACATTTTTTATCTGACGCACATGAATCCGAACGAAGTACAAGCCGACCTGAATCGCCGCAGCTTCTTGAAAGGAAGCTCCCTCGCCTCTCTTATGATGATGCTGGGCGGCGTGGAGATCACCGCGCAAGACGCCGCCACGAAACCCGCCACCAGCGTGAAGCCCGCCAAGAAGATCGGGCCGCCCGTGAAGTTTGGTGTGATCGGCATGGGCGCTTGGGGCCGCGACATGCTCAGCCACCTGTCACGTTTGCCAAATGCACCGATCACGGGTGTGGCCGAGACCTATGGCGCGTCCTTGCGTCGTGCGAAGAGTGCCGCTCCGAATGCCGCGCAGTTCGAGGATTACAAGAAATTACTGGAGAGCAAAGATGTCGAGGCGGTCATCGTCGCAACACCTTCGCATCAGCATAAAGACATTGTTCTCGCCGCGTTACAGGCGGGCAAGCACGTCTATTGCGAAGCGCCGTTGGCACATACGATCGATGACGCTCGCGCCATCGCCAAAGCTGCGAAGATGGCCACGAACCAGATATTCCAAGCCGGTCTGCAATACCGCGCCAACCCGCAACATCATCATGTGGTGGACTTCGTCCGCACGGGTGCGGCAGGTGCGCTCACCGTGGCGCGCGCCCAGTATCACAAGAAAGAGAGCTGGCGCCGCACATCACCCAGCCCGGAGCGTGAGACGGAATTGAACTGGCGCTTGCGCCCGGAAACATCTCCCGGTCTCGCGGGCGAGATCGGCATCCACTCCATGGACGTCGCCTCGTGGTTCATGCGCGCGAATCCCGTCGCGGTCACAGGCTTTGGCTCCGTGCTGCATTGGAAGGATGGGCGTAAAGTGGCAGACACCGCACAAGTGGTGCTGGAATACCCCGGCGGTGCGCGGATGATCTATGACGCCACGCTTACAAATTCCTTCGAGGGCAACTACGATGTCTTCTCCGGCACCGATGCCGCCATCATGATCCGCGAGAATCGTGCATGGATGTTCAAGGAAGCGGACTCTCCGCTGCTCGGCTGGGAAGTGTATGCGAAGAAGGACACGTTCCCGGCGACGGGCGAAGCAGGCATCGCCCTCGTGGCAAACGCCACGCAACTCATTGCTCAAGGCTTGAAGCCGGCCGAAGCTGCGGCCGATGGCGATTCACCGGCTTACTATTCGCTCGAAGCCTTCATCGAATGCATCAACGAGAAGAAACAACCGCAAGCCGGTTGGAAGGAAGGCTTCGAAGCCACCGTCGTCGCATTGAAGGCCAATGAAGCCGTGGCCACAAACAGCAAGATCACGTTCGATCCTAAGTGGTTCGAGGTGTAAGAGAATCTCTGCAAAACAAAAGGCCGCCTGATTAGATTCAAGCGGCCTTTTTTATTTCTTGGTGGTGACTTTCAAAATACCAGTATCAGCGTTCACCGACAGAATGATTTCTCCACTAAAGTTGCGTTTTACAACTTTGCTCAAATCGGCTCGCCAACTTTCTGCGGCTTTTCCCGGCGCCTTGCATGCGACCTCAAATATCTCATTTGGAGGACAAGTTTTGGTTCCAAGAATAGCGAAATTCTTTCCAACACCTGAGGGGGCTCCACCTAGCGAAACTTTTCTTCCTGTAGCATCTGCAAGAATCACTTCCTCTAACGCATTTGTGGTGGTTACAGCGACTGTCAGTGTATAGTCATAATTCCTGCTGCACCCGCTAAAAAGTAATACAAAGACAAAAATCGACGGTATTAAAAAGGCGTTCCTTAGGCTTCTCATATTCGCACAGTTCGCCACGACTAATCGACAGCTAACAATCGCTACGTCCTAACAGAAAGTGACTTCTAATCCTCCGACCGGTACTTCTGCACCAGCAGATAACTGCGGGCCGATTCCAACGCCATGATGAATTCATCATAGGTCTGGTAGCGTTGCGAGGGCTCTTTGTTCATCGCCACACAGATCGCATCATTCGTGGGCTGAGTGACGGCCGGATTCATGTGCTTGGGCGGAGTCAGTGCCACATTCGCATGAGCCATCGCCGCTTCCTGGATATCTGGTGCTTCAAACGGCACTTTGCCGGTCAATGCGTGGAAAAGAGTAGCCGCCAGGCTATACATGTCTGAAAGATAACTCTCTCCGTTTTGCAACACGCGCTCGGGCGCGATGTAATACGGCGTGCCCAAGACACCTTCTTCTTCCGCCTGTTGCTCATCCGCTTTGCGAGCGAGGCCGAAATCCACCAGCTTGGGTTCGCCTTCTCCGTTGTAGAGAATGTTGCCGGGCTTGATATCGAGGTGGAGAAGATTATGGCTGCTGGCTGCTTTCAGGGCGTAGGCCACTTTGATGCCCACATCCAAAACATCCAGTTCCGGCACCGCGCCTTCCTTCTCGATGCGATCATCCAGGCTGCCGCAATCCGCCAGCTCCATGACGATGTATTTCTCACCATCCCATTCATCGAAAGCGTAGATGTGGATGATGTTCGTGTGGTTCAGCCCGGCACAGGCCTTGGCCTCACGGGCGAAACTCTCCACCAGCGCCTTGTCATTCGTCAGCTCGCGCCGCATCAGCTTCACCGCCACTTCGCGCTCCAAAGAAGTATCGTAAGAGCGATAAACTGTGCCCATGCCCCCGGAGGCGATCACCGCGCGTAGTTCGAACTGGCGCAGTTTGAGCGGCAACATGACCGGATGACCGCACTTGGGACAGGGAGTGGTCGAGAGCGGTGCCATGGTGCTGGGTATGAAGATGCTTTTGCCGCATTTTCCACACGGCACCATTTTCAGGGACGATGTCCCGCCAGCCGGACTGATTGACACAGTACTCATGCTCTCTGTGAAGGCCCAAAAGAATAACGACTTGGACCCGCCCTACAAGCCAATGTTCACCGGGCAAGGCATTTGCGCAATCAACAGTTTTTGAAATTTTGGTTCCGCCGAAACAACTTTTCTCGAAGTTGTCTCGCTCGGTCATCGTCATTATAAAGGATTTATGAAAGCCCTGCCTCTGCTTTGCCTCTTTTCACTGCTGGCGGTGACGTGTTTGCAAGCCGCTGAGCCTGTCTCCAAAACCCCCATGCTCAAGGCGGGTTATTGCGAGACGGATATCACCCCAGACATCGGCATGGAACAGCCGGGTGGCTATGGCAAATCCTTTCACAAAACGCTTCACGACCCCTGCAAAGTCCGCGCGGCTGTCTTTGATGATGGCCAGAAGCGCGCTGCGCTTGTAGGCACGGACACGCTGATGATTCCGCGCGATCTCGTCTTGCGCGCACGCAAACGTATCCAGGAACAATGCGGCATCGCCCCCGAAGCGGTCATGATCGGTGCTTCCCATTCTCACTCGTCCGGCCCCGTGGGCATGGTGCAACCGGGTGAGTTCGATCACGCTTCCGAACTGGTGCAAAAACTCGCTTACAAGGATTCCTCCTGTGCCGATCCCAAGTTTCTCAAATATGTGGAAGACCAGATCGTCGCTGCCGTAGTCACGGCGGATAAGCGCAAAGTAGAAGCGGCCACGGGATTCGGGTCCGGTCTTGAGGACAAAGTAGCTTTCAACCGCCGTCTGCGCATGAAGAACGGGCTGAGCTTCAGTCATCCGGGCGCAGGAAATCCGGACATCATCGGCTATGCTGCTCCGATTGATCCACAGGTCGGCGTCATCGGTTCATGGAACAAAGAGGGCAAGCTCATCGGGTGCGTGGTGAATTACGCCTGCCATGCCACGACCAATCCCGGCGGCATCTCGGCGAATTGGGTGCAATATCTTGAGCAAGCCATCCGGGGCATGTTCGGTCCCGATGTCGTCGTCGTTTTCCTGCAAGGCGCCTCGGGTGATGTGACACAGGTGGATAATCTCAGCCCTTACGCGCGACCCGGTGCTGAACAATGGTCACGTCAGGTAGGCGGTCGCGTGGGCGCAGAAGCAGTGAAAGTCTTGCTCAGCATCACGCCGGGAACGAATGAGCCGGTGGATTTCAAAGCCAAGGTCTGGAACATCCCGCGTCGCAAGCCTTCACCTGAGCGCCTTCAGCAAAGCCTGGAGATCGTGCAAGGCGATCCCAAGAAATTCAGCGCCACTGAGATCACCTTCGCGAAAGAAATCCTGATGCTGGATGCCCTCATCCAGAAACATCCTTCTGTAGAAGTGGAAGTGCAGGTCGTGCAAGTCGGCCCGGTAGCTTGTGTCAGCAATCCGGCGGAGTATTTCGTGGAATACGGCTTGGACATCAAGAAACGCAGCCAGTTCCCGCTCACGTTCCCGGTGGAACTCGCGAATGGCTGCGTGGGTTATGTGCCGACGAAAGAAGCCTTCGGTCCGAATGGTGGCGGTTATGAAACGCGCCTCACCGCTTACAGCAATCTGGAGATCAACGCGGGACAGCAATTCGCCGATACCGGTGTGGAACTGGCCAACAGTCTGAAGCCGGGCAAGATTCCAGTTCCTCCGCCCGCCCCGCCGTATCGTACGCCTTGGGCTTATGGAAGTGTACCGCCGGAAGTTAGGTGAAGACCGCAGCCGCGCAGGCTATGCACATCGACTGCGATCACGAACAAAACATGCACACGCTCATCGGCCCGTAAGCGGCGCTGCCGGTGATACTTCGTGCCGTGTCTGCCGCGAAACTGCTTGATGTCGGCTGCGGCCTGGATGCGCGACTGTGTATTTTTTGGCTGTCTGTCCAGTCCGCCCCGGCCAGCATCGTGTGAACTGCCAGTGGCCCGCTTACTGGCAAAGACTCTTCAATGCTCACGGCTGCGAAACAGGATCAATGCAGTATGCCTACCCCAAGGCATCGGAAAAGGGGTTGGCGTCCCGCCTTCGCTTGTAAAAGTGGCTTGCAATCCACTTTTCGTCGGCTAATGTCCCTCCTCCGCTCGAAGATTGGGCGTCAAATTTTAACCGTTTTAAGCGATACCGTTTATGGCAACTACCTCGACCGACCTGCGCAAAGGCATGGCGATCAGCTACAACAGCGACGTCTGCGTCGTCCTCGAATGCACGCACCGCACCCCTGGTAACCTCCGCGCTTTCGTTCAGGCCTCGCTTCGCAGCGTCCGGACCGGCAAGGTCTCGGAAGTCCGCTTCAGCACCGCTGAACGTCTTGAGATCGTGCCGATGATGACCACCAAGATGGAGTTCAGCTACAAGGATGGCGATGATTACGTGTTCACCGATCCGAAGACCTATGAAACGGTCACGCTGACCCCGGAAGTAGTGGGCGATGCCACCAAGTATCTCGTGGAGAACGGCGTGGCGGACGTGACCTTCGTGGAAGAAAAGGCTGTGTCCGTGGACCTGCCTTCCTCCGTAGTGCTCACCGTGACGGACGCGCCGGAAGGCATCCGCGGTGATTCGGCGAACAACGTGCAAAAGACCATCACGATGGAAACGGGCATCACCGTGACGGCTCCTCTCTTCATCAAGACGGGCGAGAAGATCAAGATCGATACCCGCACCGGCAAGTACATGGAGCGCGCGTAAGCGGTTACTGAAATAACTTTCACTGAAAGCCCGCCCTTGTGGCGGGCTTTTCCGTTTTAACGCACAGCTGCATTGCCGATCGCCGTCGGCGCCAAAGCGATCCGCCCCACCCGTCGCAAACGGCGGCACAATTCCAATTCACCGACATTCGGCTTCAGCGGCAGTCCTGCCACAGCACGCCATGCAGCGCGGCGCACAAAGATCGCCTGTTCACCCAACACACGACGGAATTGCAGACGTGTCCAGCAGCGCCAGCTGCCGGAATTGCCACCGCGCTTCCAGCAGCCACCGCCTACCACAGTAGGATCATGGAGGCAGCTTAAGATCGCCTCGCAAGCTTTGGCGTCCAATTGCGTGTCCGGATGCAGGAAGAGCAGCACATCTCCATTAGCAGCTTCCGCTCCCGCCTGCATCTGCTTGCCCCAGACCGCTTCACTGCGGATCACGCGGACACCGGCGATTTCAGATGCGGGGGCAGATTTGCTGCCGTCGGCCACCATGATGATCTCCGTGATGGCTGGACAGGATTTCAAAGCCGCCAATGTTTCTGCGGAGAGTACACGCTCATTGGTCAAAGGGATGATGGCCGAGAGGCTCTTCGGCGGTGCTTCGTTCGCCACAAGTCTCATGCGTCGGCGCTCGAGCAAGAAGGAGATGCCTCCCCCAAGAGCCCAAACCACATAGACCGTCAAGGTGAGCAGGGAGGCGGCGATGGCTTCCGCTTCCTTCACGCCGTAAAATCCGAAGAGCAACATCGCCGCGCCTTCACGCACGCCCGCACCTGCGACTGTGACGGGCATCGTCGCAGCGAAACCGATGGCCGGGAAGGTCCACGCCAATTTCAGCCATGGTATCGGTTCGCTGGCCACCGCTTGCAGAGAGCATGCCATCACACCACAGAAACAGACCTGCAAGATGAAGGCGAAGAGCACGCCGCGCAGCAATGCTTGCGGATTCTTGCGCCATTGAACGGCGGCTTCTTCGAGAGATGTAGCAGTGCGGCCGAGAAATGACTCACGTTGACGCCGTCGCCACCACCACGCGATCAAGCCGAGAATCAAAACGGTCATTGCCACCCAAGGCCAGGCGGGCCAGTTCATGGTGAAGCGATGGAGCTGTTCGCCACCATCTGCTATCAGAGCCAGTACGATGCCCGCGATGGCGAGCAAAACCGAACCGCCCACGCCCAGCAGGCGATCGACAAACGAGGCGGCTACCACATGGGGCAAAGGCTGATGGAACCAGCGGGAATATAGACCCGTCTTGATGACATCACCCCCTGCGGGCCCGAGCAGAAGCGCGTTGAAAAAGTTGCCTATGAAGGCGAAACGGAACGTGGCTCCGAGATGCACCACGGCACCGGTAGATTTCAGCATCGCATGCCAGCGCAGCGCGGCAAACATCGTAGCAAGCGCGAAACAGCCAAAAGCCATCAGCAGCCAGCCCGGCTTGGTGTGGCTGAGCACTTTAGAAAGCTCACCCGCATCCAGCCGGCGGACCACGAGCCAGAACACCAGCGCGGAGACGCAAACACCCAAAAGGCGTTTGGCCACGATGGCGGCAGTGGAGGATGCTTGCGGTTGTTGCTGCACGACTCGGCAAGCATAGAACCAATCTGCCCTTTGGGAAAGGCCCCGTTGCAGATTGGATATATTTGCAGAAACTTGCCTGCAACGGGTTTCTGGCGTATGGCTTTTGGTGTTGCCAAACCAATCTGACCAACCCTTATCCATATCTATGAAGCGTTTCTTGCGAACGACCATGGTTCTTGTCGCCGTTTGTCTGGCCACCACGGTCCAGGCGGCTGATGACCAAAAACTCGAACTCAAAGACGGCAAGGTGAAGACCGGCGAAGGCGTCGGCGAGGAACTGGCCGGCTATGACGAAGGCGAAGGCCGCATTTTCTTCTATGCCCCCGCCGGGGTGGAGTTCACGTTCAAGGTGGCCGAAGAAGGTGAACACAAGCTGGTGATAAAGGCTTCCTGCGATGCCGCACAGAATGAAAATGCCAAGTTCAAGCTCACCGTGAACGGCAAGGAAGATGAGAAGGAAACCACCCTCAAGAACACCGAGGCAGAAGAGGTGACGGTCACCGTGAAGCTCAAGGCAGGTGAAAACAAAGTGAAGATCTTTTTCACCAACGATGCTTATAAAGAGGGCGAGTACGACCGCAACATGTACATCCATGCGGTCACCGTGAAGGCCAAAAAGTAACCGGCCATTTCATCAGTTTCACTGGCAGACGGGCAACCGTCTGCCTTTCTTTTTGATCCATCACGTTGCTGAACGTGTTGGGTGTTTGTATTGAGACTTGGGGCGATTACGTTTAGAACGGTGCAGGCACAGACATGAGCGGACCGGCCAAAATCTTGTGGATCTCCTGCGTGGGTGAGAAAGGCGGCGCCGAGGTTTACATGAACAACCTTCTGCGGCGGCTGGATCGTACCCGCTTCGAGCCGCATGTGGCCTTGCTGCGTCCCGGTCCGTTGGCAGATGAATTGAAGGCGATGGATGTGCGCGTGCATGAGTTCAAGGCGCATCGCATGCGGGAGGTTTGGAAGATCGTCCAGACCATTGATGAGCTCATCCGTTTGATCCAAAGGGAGGAGATCGATCTCGTGCACAGCAATGGGTTCAGGGCGCATGTCTACGGCGGTGTGGCCGCATTTCAGGCGAAGGTTCCTGAATGCTGGCTGGTTCACACCGCTGAAGCCCCTCATTGGAGTACTTGGGCCATCCAGCAGATCCCCACCACGCATGTGCAAGGGAACTGTCACCGCACGGTGGATTATTTTGTGGAACGGGATTTTCCGACGGCGTTGCTCTGGCCGAGCGTGGATGTGGAGGAGCTCCAGCAGCAGACCTCCCGTAACGATCTGGCCGGGAAATTCTCCATTCCGGGGAACACACGCTGGCTGGTGATGGCGGCGCGTTTGCAACGCTACAAAGGCCACGCCTACTTTTTGAAATCACTGGCTACTTTGCCGGAGGATGTACATGGAATCATCCTCGGCGGCAGCCTGTTCGGCATGGAGCCGGAGTACCGGCGCGAGCTCGAGTACACCGTCGCTGATCTGGAGATATCTTCGCGCGTGCATTTCACCGGTTTCGTGACGGACGCAGAATTGCACGGGTTTCTGGCCCAGGCGGAGCTGGTGGTGCATCCCGCGCTGGATGAAGATTTCGGGCTTTCCGTGGCGGAAGCACAAGCCTTGGGAAGGCCGGTCATCGCCTTCGCCGCCCATGGACCGGCGGCCATCATCGAGGATGAAGTAACGGGCAGGCTGGTGCCGGTGGGTGACCAGAAGGGGCTGGAACACGCCCTCCAGGATGCGCTGGTTTCACCCGTGCTCATGAGGCAATGGGGGAAAGCTGCCGGCATGCGGACAAAGGAGCGGTTTTCCTCATCCTCTGCAGTGGCGCAGCTGCAGAACATTTACGCGGCTTGTCTCAGGCTCAGTTCAAGTCCAGAATGAACTCGCATGCCTGAGCCGCGCCGAACCGAGCCTTCCCGTTTCCGCTTCCGCAAGAAGGAGCGGGAGGTGGAGGGGCTCAGCGTCTCATTGAAGGAGCGCCTGCTCGGACTGCTGCAATCCGACCCGGTCGTGAACGGCGTGGTGGCATTGGCCATCACGGTAGGCTTTTTCCACGGCTGGTTGAAGATCAGGTTTCCCGGACCGGCCACCACATTTTTTTTTGACGCGCTTCTGTGCGTGGCGCTGGTGTTGACTTATTTCAAACAAGGACGGAATGAGAGTTTCATGCCTGAAGGGCCAGTGGGGAATGCATTGAAGATGTTCTATCTGGTTTGTTTCATATACCTGCTTTTGCCAATGGGTGTGCCGGCCATCATCGGCCTGGCGGCCATGCGAGGATGGTGTTTTGCCACCTTGATGTTTTGCCTAGGATACAAGCTGACAAAATCGGTCCGCCAGGTGAAAAGCTATTTCTACGTGCTTATCATCCTGGGGCTGGTCACAGCCGTTTACGGTCTCCAGCAAACACCCCAGGAGGTGGACCATGAGATGGAGGAGAACCCACTTTTTGCCGAGCGTTACCAGTTCACTTATTATCACACGAGCAAGGGCCGCCAGTTGCGGATATTCTCCACCTTCGTGTCTTCCGGCGCGTTCGCCGGCACCATGGCTTATGTGGCGATCTTTGCCTTGGCGATGGCCACGGACAAGAAGACCGGAAAAACCGAACGTATTCTGCTTTTTCTGGTCACGGCTCCGATCGCTTACGCGATGTTGAAGAGCGGAGCCCGCAGCGCACTCATCAGTTTTGCCATCGGATTTGCAGTCATCGCGTGGTACCGAAGAAATCTGATGAACCTGGTCGTGCTGCCCCTGGCCGTCGTGCTGGTACTCAAGCTGGTGGCATTGCATACGGGCGGTTCGGCGACGGAGAGGTTTCAAAGTTTGCTGAAATTCGAGGAGGTGTACTACCGCATCAGCATCCCGACATCGGTGGGATGGCGTCATATGAGTGATGATAACTGGTTTGGGGGAGGGATTGGACGCAGTGGGCATAGTGTGCCCATGTTTCTTGCACAGAAAGTGAAATTTCGGGATTACTGGCCCGCGGATGGCGATTTGGGTCGTCTCATGATTGAGATGGGTGTCATCGGGCTCATCGCTTTCGGCACTGTGATGTACCGGTCTTTGCGGCTGGTTTACAACAGCTTGGAGACATTGCGCGATACGGAAGTTTCCACGGTGAGCCTGGCCAGCGGAGGATGTGTGGTCATGGCCATCATAACCATTCCGTCCGGGTCACCTTTTCTCGGCATTCCCATGGGTGCTTTGGTCTGGTTTTTTGTAGGCACATTGCAAAAGCTAACTGCCGAGTATGAGAAAGGGACGCTGGAAGGGGTCGCTATGGATCCAGAACCCGGGCCAGACCGTTCCAAGATATTTCGGAACCGCCGATTTGTTCGCAAATGAGCACCCGCACTGGTCACTATCGACGCCAGATCGCCTTGGTGGTCCATGATTTTTCCCGCGGTTTCGGGCATGGCCGCTATTGTGTGGAGCTGGCCCGGCATCTGCAGCCGTTGCATGATATCCACATCTTCGCGAATCATTTTGGTGTGCCATGCGAGCCGGGCTGGACATTCCAGAAGGTGCCTGCTGTGCGGCGTTCGGCCTTGCTCACTATTTTTACTTTTCTCTCTCAGGCGGAGAAGCGTCTCGCCCGGAGAAAATTTGATCTCATCCATTCCCAAGGGGTGACTTGCTGGCGGGCGGATGTGATCACCGCGCACCTGTGCAATGCCGCACGCGTAGAAAAAGATGCGTTGCGCTCACCCAAGGAGCGTTTGTTCGATACTCTGACCGGTCAGTTGGAAACGGAGTTTTACCGGCGTAACCGGGACGCGCGCTGGATCGCCGTCTCGGGACAGACGGCCAATGAATTGCTAACGGAGCATGAGCCAGTCCACCCCGTGCCAGTGATCTATCATGGCGTGGATACGGAGCTGTTCCATCCCTTGGGCAGCCGCACCGCCAAAGCAGCTTTGCGCGATCGGCTTGGATTGCCGGTGGATCGCTGGCTGTGGCTGTTCGTGGGCGAGGCGAGCAAGGGGCTGCTGCCCGCACTCCAAGCGTTGCGACAGTTTCCGAAGGCCACGCTGCTGGTGATCTCCCGCTCATCGGCCGCAGAGTGGCTGGGCAAAGCGGCTGGCATCGGCGTGCTGCCTCAAGTGCTCTGGCCGGGACCGCAGACTTTCCTGACGCCGTTCTACCAGTCGGCGGATGTGTTCGTGTACCCCTCCGAGTATGATGCGTTCGGCATGGTGGTGGCGGAGGCGATGAGTTCAGGCTTGCCCGTGATCACGACCCGCAAAATAGGTGCAGCTGAGTGGATCCGACATGGGGAGAACGGGCTGCTGGGGCCCATCTCGGAGCCGGAAGCATTGAATGCGCAATTGCGGCAGATCGATCGCCTGCCAGACCGCGGTGCACAACTGGGTGAGAACGCCCGGGATACAGCCAGCCGATATTCCTGGAAGCGCTGTGCTGAAGCAACGTTACGGGTGTATGAACAGACATGGAAACCGCTGAACCATTGATCCCCCGCACTGCTTTGTTGGTGCATGGCGGCGCGTCAAGCGTCGAAGCCATCCGTGCGTGCGGTCTTGCGCAAGGATTGCCGGCGGACCGGCTGTTATTCCTCTACCGGGAGGGCAATCGCGCGGAAACATATGCGCGCTGGGAGAAGGCCATAGCGCATTGGAAGCCGGACTTGCTCTACCTTTTGAACACGGCCATGCCCGGTTGTGCCCTCGCCTTGAAGTTGCGCTGGTTGAAGGGGGTGCCCTATCTGCTCGATACTGGGGATGTCATCTATGAGATGGCTCAAAGCGCAGGCACGACGCCTTGGTGGAAAATCCCGGCGCTGGGCGTGATCGAGGAACTGACGCAAGCGAGTGCGGCCGGGATCATCGTGCGCGGCAGCAAGCATCGCGAACATTTGTCGCAAGCGGGCTACGCCAAGGTGCATCTGATTCGGGATGGCTGTTCACCGGCGGCAAGCCCTTCGCCAGAAGCCGTTTTGCAGCTTAAAAAACAATTGAGGCTGGATGCGCCGTTGATCGTCGGTTTGATGGGATCGCTCACGTTCAGTCCCTCGCTTCAAATCTGTTATGGCTGGGATATGGTGGAAGCACTGGCGCAATTACCGGAAGGCCGTGTGCAATGTGTGATCATAGGTGACGGCAACGGCCGAACATGGCTGGAGGAAAAGGCGAGGCGCCTGGGGGTGTGGTCGCGCATCCGTTTCTGTGGACGCATCCCGTATGAGCAGGTGCCGCTGTATCTCCGCGTATTAGATGTGGCGCTCTCCACGCAGACGAACAATCTCGCGGGGCAAGTGCGCACCACCGGCAAGCTGCCGGAGTACATGGCGGCAGGCTGTTACATCCTGGCTAGCCGCGTGGGTGATGCCGAGGTGCTGCTGCCGCGCGGGATGACCCTGGAATATCACGGAGCCGTGGATTCGCACTATCCTGCAAGGCTGGCGGCTCGCATCCAGGAATTGCTCGCTCATCCGGAGCAATTGCAGGAACGGGAAACATTACCTGCCTTGGCGCAGCGATTCTGTTCCTACGACCGCCTGGCGGGTCAGTTCAAGGAAGTCCTGAAGCAGGCCGTCAAAGCAAGCGGCCGATGAGGATCAGTTGCAAGATGGTGACGGCGATGAGTAATGCCCAGGTGAACAGCTCGCGCCAGGCCAGATTCTGGCGCTTCGCATCCGCGAGCCAGCACTGAAGTTTTACCGAGCCGATCTCGATCACATCGCCATTGCGCAGACGGGTTTGCTGGATGGCTTCGCCGTTGACGCGGGTCATCGCCCCTTCGTGGCCGGTCAGGATGAAGCCTTGCTCCAGATCTAACACCACTTCCGCATGTTTGTCCCAAACACCGGCTTTTTCCAGCCGGATGCCGGCACTGGGGGCACGGCCTATGGCGACAGGAAAATAAGCGACTTCCCAGACAGTATTCTGCGGACTCCCGGCGATGGCGCGGAACTGCAGCATCCGGTCAAATATTGGTCTTGGGAACGAAGATGATGTCACCAGGGTAAACCGGCAGATCCAGCTTGGGATCTTTCTGCGCTTTCTTGCAGTCGATGATAAATTTCCGGCCATCCACGCGGGTCAGCTCCACCCTTCTTTCGGCGGCATAGTCAGTGAATCCGCCAGCTGTGGCGATGGCCTTCAAAACGGTGTGCTGGCCGGAATGGACATAACGGTTGTTGATCTTCACTTCTCCGTTCACCCAGAAGAAACGGTCTTCAGCCTTCACAGTCACCACGAGATTGCGATACAGCTTGGGCACATAGGCAGCCTGGATGTCTGTTTGCAGTTCGCCCACGGTTTTGCCCACTGCCTTGATGGAGCCGATGTGTTTCAAGGTGATGGAGCCGTCGTCCTTGATGCGTTCCTCATGCAGGCTGAGGTCGGGAGCGCCTTGGAAGGTGATGGTGACCAGATCATTGATGCGCAGTTTGTCATCAACCGGGGGCTTGCTTGCTTCTGCCTGATTGGCAGCGTTACTGGAGGTGCTGCCCGTGGTGGCGCAACCGGCGGTGATCATCCCCAAGACCAGCAACATCGCCCAAACGATTCTCCCACTGGAAAAAAACTTAACCATATACTTCATAGACAGATGTTATATCCGTTCGTTGCAAGGAAGAATCAATATTTTTGCTTCACGGAAGCCTTTTCATCTTCACTCTTCTTCGGTGCGGGAGATTTGGATGGCTCTTTTTCTTCCATGGAATCCTCCGAGCGTGCGTAGTGATTGTAGTGATAACCGCTGTGGTAATAGTAGTAAGAATCGGATGAAAGATTGATGTTGTTCAACACCACGCCCAGCAGGTTGCCGCCCACCTTGTCGATGGTCAGTTTGGCGCGGACGGTCATCGGCTGGGGATACTTGCGGTATTGGACCACAAGCAGTGTCATTTCCATCATGCTGACAAGGATGGAAGCATCGCTGACGCCCAGGATCGGCGGCGCGTCGAAGAAAACGAAGTCATAGCGTTGCTTGATGTCATTCACGAAATCCTTCATCTGCGGGGAATTCAGGATGCCCATGGCGCTGGCGGGCAGCCGTCCGCTGGGCAGGAAGTCGAGGTTCTTGATCGGGGTCTTTTGGATCGCTTCCTCCAGCGTGCGCTGGCCGAGCAGGAAGCTGGTGAGGCCGATGCTGTTGGAGACATTGAATGCCTTATGCAGGCTGGGACGGCGGAGATCCGTATCTACGAGCAGGATGCGATGTCCGTTCTGCGCGAAAATGGTGGCGATGTTCATGATGGTGGTGGATTTGCCTTCACCGGCACCGCCGGAGACCACTGTGATCGTGTTCAAACGCTCGTCTTTACGGCCGAAGAGGACGTTCGTGCGGAGGACGCGATATGCTTCGGCATGAGGACTGTCCTCTCCTTCTTCGAAGATAGGGCCAACATTTTGCGGGATGACCCCGACGACGGGCGCCTGCAAGGCCAGCTCCACGTCGTCAATCGTCTTCATGCTGGTATCGAGATACTCGACGAAGAACGCGAGGCCGACACCCACGACAAAGCCTACCACGATACCCAAGGCGATGTTCAGCGGGATGTTCGGACGATAGGGTTTCAATGCTGCCTTGGCTTCATCGACTGTTTCCACCATGGAGAGACGGGGCAGATCGCGCTCGAATTTCTCCTGGCGGCCACGCACGTCCCACACCCGTACCATTTCCATGGCATTGTCCAGTTCCCGCTTCTTGGCGGCATAAGGGGCGATCTTGGATTGTTTGGCCTGATCACTGGCCACGGCATTTTTGACCTGTTGCTCCAAAGTATCCAATTGTGCCTTGGAACTGGCGACTTGAGCCTGCAACGCCTTCATGGTCGCCGAGACCGTGGTGTCGACAAGCTCCTTGTTCTTCGCGAGAGCCGCATCCAGCTTCAGCACGTCCGGATGTTCTGCGGTCAGCTCTTTGAGCAGCTTGGCCCGTTCCTGGTCCAGCTGGTTGCCGGTCTTGATCAATTCGTTCAGAGCATCGTTATATTGCAGTTGTAATAATGCGGTCGGAAGTTTGGCTGGCTCCACCGTCTTCAACTCATCCAGGCGCGTACGGCGCTCTTCATAAACGGCTGAAACCGCGATACGTTCGCGGTCAAACTGGCGGAGTGATTCCGTATCCAACGTCTGGATGGTGGGGCTGTCACCCATGAAATCGGTGATGCCGGCCTCCTTGCGCAAGCTCTCCACTTCGCCTTGGAGCCGTTTCACATCATTATCAAGGGCCGCTTTCTCTTCCTGATACTTCTTGATGCCGCTTTCGGCGTAGTTCAGCACACGATCCTGGCGGATGGCGCGATAGACCTCCACGATTTTGTTGGCGATATCGGCCGCTTCCTTGCGGTCTTCGCTGATGACGCCGATCTCGATGATGCTGGTGTTGCGGACATTGCGGACACGCAGGCGTTTGCTCAGGACGCCATAAGTCTCGGCAGTTTCGAGCTGACGTTCCATGCCAAACCGTTTTGACCAACGCTCATTGAGCAGCAAATCTTTGTCTTCGATCACCTTGTTCAACACTTCAGTGGACTGGATGCGCTCGAACTGCGTCTGAATGTAAAAAAGGTCGAAGCCCATCTGCATCTGGCGACCAAGGAGACCCGGAGCATCGGTGACGTCCTTGTCCACTGCGATGCGGGCAGTGCTCATGTAGGTTTTCGGCATCCAGAAGGTGATGACCGTGGTGGTGGTCACAACCAGCAGGAAAATCACCATGATGAGGACTTTGCGGACGCGCAGAATGCGCCAGTAGTCCAGAAAGTGGAGTTGGGCTTCGCTTTCCTTCAGCGTCGGGAGAGTCGGCGGGTTGGGTACGGCTTCCATAATTGCGGAATAAAAAGGGGGAGGCTGGCGTGACACCAGCCTCCCCCTGACGTTAAATCAAGTTTTAGTAAGTGGCACGGATACCGATGTAAACGCGGTTACGTGTGTAACTGCGGTTGCCGGCCGTGACGTTGGAGTCCAAACGGTCATAATTGTAACCGGTCTCGGCCGAGAGGAAGTTGTTGATCTCGTAAGAGAGATTCAGACCCACGGCAAAGAAATTGTCGCTCGACCCGTCTTCAGGACCTTCGCTGAAGCGGGAATATTGGTATTGGCCAATCACGCTGGCGATCAGTCTCGGAGTGATGCGATGATTGACACTACCATACAAGGCGTAGGCCTGCTGGTCCAAGGAATTGTTCACATCCGTGGAGGAGCGGTTGACGCGGGCACCTACCATGACGTAGCTGCCGTCTCCGTAGCTGTAATTGCCGCTGATATCCACATACGGACTGAGTGCGCTGCTGCTTACGCCGACAACGGCATTAGGATATTCGGTATAGGTGCCACCCACACGGAAGGAACCTAAAAACTGACGGCTGAAGCTGTGATCTGCACCCACGTAGAGCGAGTGGGAGATGCTGTTGCGCGTATCGGCGGCCACCGGTCCGGGAGGAACTGGAGGTGTGATCTGGTCATCAGCATTGTAATCAGTGATGTTCAGCGTGTAGCCGAAGATGCCGGTGGTCGGCTCGGAAATCATCCAGCGGGAGTTCAACATCACCTGATGCTCCATGCGGTCCAAGCGCGCAGAGAGGGAGTCCAGGCCTTCCTGTTCGTAATCGTAAAAAGAGTTCTGGTAGCCGAACTCAAAGCCGAGCAGACGGGTGACATCAATGCCGAAAACGAAGCCCGCGATGTTGCGGATGTTATCACCCTCGGAACGCAGCGGGCGGGTCAGCGTGGCCGGGTCCAGCAATTGCGGTTCTTGGGCGATCGCGAAACTTTCGTTCAACTCAAGGCGGGCCCGTTCGGAGAAGTTGTGAGTCAGACGGCCCTGGAAAATGTGGCTGTGGTCCGCGCTGTCCTCCACGCGGTCCTCGAAATAGCGCATGCTGTAGGTGTAGCTGGCGTTGATTGAGGTCTGATCGCCCGGATTCAGGTTCAGGCTGGCAGACGGGCTCAGTTCGAACCCTAAGCTGTCCCGGGCCGGAGCCACGCCCGCGCCGACCGGATTGGAAGGTGCCGTAGCATAGTTATCATCGTAGAAACCACGCAACTTGGCGGAGACGTTCCAAGGTTTCTCTTGGGCTTGAGCGGTTTGCGCCATCGCAAAACCAGCGGCAAGCATGCCGGTTACAGCCAGAATTCGTTTTGTCATATCAGCAACTTCCCTAGTAGCGTATGCCTTCCACCCTCTTCAAGTGGACTAGGCAGCTTTTGATTTCTAACCCTGTTCCCTCAAATGTCAACTTTTTAGAGGTTACAGTGCGGTGTCATTTTACGTACTCAGCCGGTATCCTTTGCCCCCAAACGGCTCTATTTCTTGAAATACAGCTCCGCGATGTTCCAAAATAGCCTGTTATTATGCTGAACCGTCGGGCGCAAGTTCGCCACATCCGCCCGGATGGCAGAAAATGCCTGCATGGCGGTCAGGTAGATCAACGGTGCCTGCTCGGCCATGATCACCTGCACTTCGTCCGTATACTTTTTTCGTTCGGCATAATCCAAGGTCTTCAATTGCAGGTTCATCAGTTCGTCAATGCGCGCCTCCCATTCCGTGGAAGGCGTCTTCTGCCGGGGATACCACTGATGACTGAAACCACTGGAACGCAACACGTTAAGGCTCTCTACCGGGTCCGGTGAGGTGCTTGCCAGGCCGAGGAATATGCACTCATAGTCGAAGTTGGCGTCCAGCTTGGAGACGAGGGTGTTGAAGTCCAGCGGGCGGTAATTCACCTTGATACCCAGCCGCTTCATATCCTCTTGGACGATGACCGAGCCTTTTTCCCGGCGGCTGTTCCCGGCGTTCGTATTCATTTCAAACTCTACCGGATTGCCCGCCTCATCTTCCAAAAAGCCGTCCCCATTCCGGTCTTTGATACCGATTTCGGCCAGCAATTGCCTGGCTTTGTTCAGGTCATACTCCTGTTTCGGGATGCTGGGATTGTACCATTTCGTGTTGGAATCCGCCCAAAAGCCCCAATGCGGCTTGCCCAGACCGTTCAAGGACGACTTCACGATGCTTTGACGGTCAATGGCGTGGGAGACTGCCTGACGGAACTTGGTATTGCGAAACCACTTGAGCTTGTGCGGAGCTACATAGGGCTTGCCGGAGTTGTTCGCGCCAGGGTTCTGGTTGAAGCTGATGAGGTCCAACTGGGAGGCGACACCGAGCTCGATGAGTTTGAACTTGCCGGAGGCAGCTTCCGCCTTGAAGCGCATCGCCTCTTCCGGCCGCACGAACTCCTGCACGTCACAATCACCCTTCAAGAAACGTAACGAGATGGCGTTCTGATCCGGCACCACCATGTGGACGACCGTATCGAAGTAAGGGAGCTGCTGCCCTTTCTTATCCACCACGAAGTAATATGGGTTCCGCTCCAGCATGGTGAATTCCGCCGCCTTGGCTTGCTTGAGCTTGTAGGGACCGCTGCAGACGAGCTTCTCCGGTGGTGTGTTCACACCGTAGGAAGCCTCGAAATTCTTTGGATCCTTCTTCACCAGCTCACCCAGCACATGTTTGGGCAGGATGCGGACATCGCCGAAGAACTCGGCGAACGGCGCGAAGATATCCGGGGTCACCACTTTGATCGTGAGGTCATCTACTTTGCTGACCGCAAAATCTCTCCCATCGATCCGCATCTGATCGACGACCACATTGACGATCGCCTTGTTATAGATCACGTCATTGAATGTGAAGAGGACGTCATCGGCCGTGATCGGATGACCATCGGACCACTTCAAGCCTTTGCGCAGGCGGATGGTCCAAGTCTTCTTGTCCTCCGCCACGCTCCACTCGGCGGCCAGGGCAGGGTGAACTTCTTGCGTCGCGTGGTTCTTCTCGATCAAGCCCACGAACATCATCTCATACACATCGCGTGAGGATGTCTCGTTGGCCGTGATGGGGTTGAAGGTCTTGGGGTCGGAGAAATTTGCGATGATGAAGCGGCCGCCCCGGATGCCTGGCTCGCAATCGGAGATGTAGGGTTCTTCGATGGGAGGCTGGCCCGCAGGTGCAACGGGTGAGCCGGATGGACTCGCCGTCGATGCACCGTTTTTATTTCCGTCCCCACAGCCGCCCAGCAGGGCTGCTCCGCCTGCCAGTGCCGCTGTCCCGATGAATTTTCTCCGGGTGAATCGTTTCATGAATCGATCAATCACTTCATTTTTTCTGGAAATAGAGCTCTTCCACGTTCCACGTCACGCGATAGGAACTGAGCACCGTGGGTTTCAGGCCGGCCAGCTTGCTATCCACGGCAGTATAATTGTACTGGTTGGCCAGATAAATGAAAGGCGCTTCCCGGGCGAGGATCACCTGCACTTCGTCAAAGGCTTCCTTGCGCTTGGCCTCATCCAGCGTGGTGCCTTGGGTGTTCATCAGCTCATCCAGCTTGGCTTCCCACTCAAACGAGGGCTTCGACTGGCGCGGGAACCAGAAGTGGGTGAAGCCGTCGGATTTCACCACGTTTGAATTCGCTATCGGATCCGAAGCGCCACCGCCAAGTCCCAGATACATGCACTCATAGTCGTAAGAGTTCTGGATCTTGTCCACGAGCGCATTGAAATCGATGGGGCGGTAGTTGACCTTGCAGCCCAAGCGTTTCAGATCTTCCTGCACCAGCACGGAGATGCGTTCGCGCAGGTTGTTGCCTGCATTCGTGTTCATCTCGAATTCCAGCACTTTGCCATCGCGATCTTCCAAAATGCCGTCGTTGTTGCGGTCTTCGAAACCGATCTCCTTGAGCAAGGCCTTCGCCTTGGGTATGTCATAAGGATACTTGGCGGTATTGGGATTGTGCCATTTCTTGATGACGGGCGAGACGAAGCCGAAATGCACTTCACCGCGGCCTGAGAAGGCGCCTTTGACGATGCTGTCGCGGTCGATGGCGTGGGCGATGGCCTGGCGGAATTTCGTATCGCGGAACCATTTCAATTTGTGCGGGGCCACATAGGGTTTGCCGGAGTTCGTATTGCTGCCGGTGTTCAGGTTGAACCAGATGAAAGACTTTTCCGGGCCGATGCCAAGCTCCAGCAGTTTGAATTTCCCTTTGTCAGCCGCTTCTTTGAAGCGGTTATATTCATCCGGGCGCACGAACTCATGCACATGAGTCTCCCCGGCCAGCATGCGCAAGGACATGGCGTTCATATCCGGCGTGCTCATATACACGACCTCATCCAGATAGGGCAGGCGTTGGCCTTTGGAATCCGTGTTCGGGAAATAAGGATTCCGCTCCAGCAAGACGAGCTGGCCGGGTTTGAAATCCTTGAGCTTATACGGGCCGCTGCACACCAGATCTTTGGCCGGGGTGTTGATGCCGAGGGCCGATTCAAACTTCACGTTACCGTCTTTGTCCGGCTTGGTGAATTCTTCCAGCTTGTGCTTGGGTAGAATGGGGACGCCACCAGCGGCGAACTCGAGGAAAGGCGGATACACTTCCGGCGTCACGATCTTGACCGTCAGGTCGTCCACCTTGGTCACGACAAAGGGTTTGCCGTGCATCATGAACATGTCGCGGGTGACGTTGTTGATCTTGGGATTGAAAATGATGTCATTCCAGGTGAACACCACGTCATCAGCGGTCAGCGGTTTGCCATCGCTCCATTTGAGGTTCTTGCGCAAGACGATGGTCCATGTCTTTTGGTCTTCGGCCGCCGTGCAAGATTCGGCCATGCCCGGCACCGCTTTTTGCGTACGCCAGTCAAAGCCCATCACGCCGACATACAATAGCCGGATGATGTCCGTGGAGGACTGTTCGTTCTCGGTAATGGGATTGAAGGTCTTGGGATCGCCGACGGTGGCGACGATGAGACGGCCGCCGCGGATGCCCGGCTCGCAATCGGATAACAAGGCGGGTTCGGGTAAAGGAAAGCCGTCGTCCTTAGCCAGTTTGTCACCGGCAGTAGCAGCACCGCCACTGCCGCTTCCACTGGAAGCGTTATTGCCTGATTCCGATTTCTTCCCACAACCGCCGAAAACCAAGGCGGCTGCTGCCATGACACCGAAAAGAACTTTGGGCTGCAACATGAGGGCAATTTTCCACGGATGCCGGAAAAGTCCAAGCCTAACCGGACGAAGGAGTTTCAAGTTTTCAGTGGTCAATTTTTCAGCCGGTTGCACCGGAGGCCAAAAGTTTTGTGTTTCTGGTTTTGAGTTTCGGGTTGGGAACTGACCGCGGAGGCGCTGAGAACACGGATTTCAAGAATGAAGAAAGGAACGAACTCTGAGCCTAAGTCTTGTCCCGCTGAAAACTGAACACTGAAAACTGGAAACTCCTTCGTCCCCTTTTCCCGTGACAACTGGAACTTCCTTAGCACACTACGCGCCGAATGTTGCCGTCGTTCTTAACGACATTTTTGTTCGCGATGTCTGCCGTCTCCGGCGCCCGGGCCACCAAGGTCATGGGCGGCACGGAGGCGAATTTTTGGCGTCTTTCGTTGGCCACATCGTTACTCGCCGTTTTTGCCTTTATCTGGGGTAAAGGCTTTGAAGGCGGCGGGTTTTACATCCTCTTCATCAGCGGTTGCATCGGGTTCGGTTTAGGAGATCTGGCTTTGTTCCAAGCGTATCCGCGTATCGGCTCGCGCTTGACGATGGTGCTGGTGCAGACGCTCGCAGCCCCCATGGCGGCGATCACCGAATGGCTCTGGTTGGACCACGCCATCACGGGGCAGCAGATGATTTGTGGCGCGATCATCCTGACGGGTGTGGCCATCGCGCTCGCACCGCAGGAACATCTGCACATCCCCAAAAAGGTGCTGGTGACGGGTGTGATCTTCGGCCTTATCGCCGCGTATGGTCAGGGCTTCGGAGCGGTATTGAGCCGCAAGGCATATGCCGTCATCGAGGCGTCTGGCAATCATATCGATGGCATCACCGCCGCGTTTCAACGAATCGTCGGGGGCGTGCTCGTTTCCGGCATTTTCGTATTAGTAGTGAAGCGCCGTGAAATCATGGCGCAACTGCCCGGAGCCAAGCATCCTGAAGACCTTCCTGCCGTGAATCCTGATCGCTGGCGCAAGGGCTGGTATTGGATGGTGCTCAACGGACTCGCCGGTCCTACGCTCGGCGTGAGCTGCTATCAATGGGCTTTGCTCAATAACGGCACGGGTGTGGTCATGCCCATCGTGGCTTTAACTCCTCTGGCGGTGATCCCCTTCGCGTATTTCATCGAGGGCGAACGGCCTTCCAAGCGGTCATTGGTCGGTGGCGTGATCGCCGTGATCGGAGCGGTGGCGCTGACGATGGTGACGGTGCGGTAGGGAGTTCTTGGACCGCGGCGGCTTGCCCCGATGCAGTGTCGGGTGCCTCAAGCTCCAGCCGCAGTGCTAGAAAACGGCTGAATCCGCTGCAGAATATTTTGACGCCTTCTTTTGGATCGGGCCCGCTGTGACTGGTTTTTGGGGGAAACACAGTCGCGGTCCAAAAATCCCGGCGAGTCCGGCAAGTTCAGTATTTATCCAATGCAGGATAATAATCACTGAACGCCTCGTCTGCTCCACCCATGGCGACGACTTTTCCAAGATGCGTTGAGACACCCAATCCATGCTCCTCATCCCACTTGCAACTGAACTGAAAACCCAACCGGGTTAAGCCGTCTTTTTGGTTGGACATGATATGCACAGTATTGAGCTTGATGAGACGCAACAATTCTTCGTGATTGGAAATTTCAGGCATATTTTCCGGTCTTGGGAAATCTCCGTAGCATTCCCTCAAACGCGGATAGTCGGCGAATATAGCCTGCAAGACCGTTTCGCGAAGTTGCGTTTGATCTCTTAAGAGATGCTGGAAGGTGGCCAGTTGCTCCGCACCGGGTGGAATTGCTTCTTGCTTTGACCTTGAATCGACAGACAGGACAAAATCTCCGCCCAACACGATAAAGCGGCGCCACGCAGGCAACGTCACTTCTCCTTCCCAAACATAGCCCGTCCAAACCAGCTCTGGAAAAGGCGGCAAACTGATTGAAGGACGCTCTTTGTTCATTAGTAATGATGGGCCGCGATTGGTTCAGGTGTTCAATTCCAAGGCCAGAATCTCCGCACCAGCCAGAAAAGTACGATGGCTCCTACGCCAAAACCCAAGGACCATCCTCCATGATGATTTAGCTGTGCGATAAGTTCCGCTTTTTCCGGTGGCAACTGGGAAGCTTTCCACAGGGCGGCACCACCCAATACTATCGCCACTCCCGCGAAGAGGAATAGGATCGCGACGAATTCGGTAGGGGTGGGTGGTTTGATTTTAGGGCGCATTATGACAGCCAGAGGTCAACCAAGTTCTCCGTCCTCGTAATGATAATGCTCCTGCTGTGCGGCGCTGAAGCGGCCGATAAATTCCGAGGTGTGCTGCTCTTCGCGTTCCGGTTTGAACCAGCCTTTCTCCACCGCCACATCGTAGACACCAACATCCAATGGATACGCCGTCAACGTGCCCGTCAGTTTATGCTTTCTGATCCACGTTTCCGCCAGCTCCCGTTGTGTGAAAACTCCCGAAGGGAATCGGCTCTTAGCCCCATTAAACACCCATACTTCATTCATGATTTTTACAGCTCAAAACATCTTCATCTGCCGGTCCGGCCCGTAGCGTTCTTCTTTCAGTTCCTGAGTGCCGCTGGCGATCTTTTTTACGAAGGCATTCCGCTTCTCTTCAGAGTCCAGTTCAATGGTGAGTTGATGTCCGGCCACATTCATCTCGGTGAAGAAGTGACTTAACGCATCGCGGTCCTTGTCCTTCTCATCGATGACAAAGATGGTGGGTTCTTCCTTAGTGCGGAAGTGTTCGCAGAGGTTGGCGATGATCTCCTGGCGCTTGGGCAGGGGGAGGTTCGCTGTGTTGTCACAATAGAGCCGATGGCCGAACTCCATGGTGCGCTCCATCTCGAGACGCACTTCGGCATCAGTATATATCAGTTCATCGCCTCGGCCTTGGATGCGAATGGTATAACGCATGTGTCTCCTGACCTTTGAACCGGTGTCTGATAGAATGAAGTCAGAATGAGGAGAGACTTTCAAGTTCTCAGTGTTCCATTGCTCCAGCGGGCGATAAATATCGCCAAGACACAGCTCTCCAAGGGTTGGTATCTCATCCGTCCTTGGGAGGATTCTGGATCAGGCCGCACAGGGGAAAAGTTGGCTCTTGAGTTCCGGCGGAAGCGGCGTTTAATGGTGCTTACGGGGTCCCTAAAGCAAGTACAACCACGGCGTGTGAAGATTGGCGGCAACGTCAAGCTGCGCAAATGCTTGCAAAGTGGTCCCTGAATTGCTACTAACCAGCCTGAGAATTATGCCTTCCTTTACCTACGTTGCGCGTGATGCGAACAGCGGCCGGGAGATACGCAGCAGTCTCGATGCGTCTTCCGAGCAGGCGGCGATAGCCGCGTTGCTGAACCGTAACATGCTGGTCATCAGCATCACCGAGAAAACCCGGAAAGGCAAAACGGCCGGCGGCTCCGTAGGTCTTGCGGACGTGGTGATGTTCACCCGCCAGCTCGCCACGATGATTGATGCCGGTCTTGCAATGGTGCAATCCCTCCAGGCACTCGCCGAGCAGACCTCCAACAAGGTGATGCGTGATATCATCAAAGATGTATGCACCCGGGTGGAAGGCGGCGATAACTTCTCCGAAGCGCTCAAGAAGCATCCCAAGGCCTTTGACCGCCTGTTCGTCTCCATGGTGGACGCCGGTGAAAAGGGCGGTTTGCTCGCTGAAATTTTGTCCCGTGTGGCGACTTTCTTGGAAAATCGCCAGCGCATGAACAAGAAGATCAAGTCGGCGATGATGTACCCGACGATCGTGAGTCTGGTGGCCGTGGGCATCACGGTGTTCTTGCTGGTAAAGGTCGTACCGGTGTTCGGTGAGATCTTCAGCGGCTTCGGCGCGAAACTGCCGGCTCCGACACAATTTGTCATCGATCTGAGCGAGTTCATCCAGCAATGGTTCCTCGTCATCGGTCTGGCGGTAGGTGCGATTGTTTATGGCTGGTTCTGGTATATCAAGACCCCGCCGGGTCGTGCTTTCTGGGATCGTACGCGTATCAAGCTGCCGGTCTTCGGTCACATCGCTCATAAGATCGTTTTGGCCCGTTTCACCCGTACGTTCGCCTCGTTGATCCGTTCCGGTGTGCCGATTTTGGAGGTATTGAACATTGTGGCGAACACCGCCGGTCACGTGCAGATGGAAAAAGCCATCCGCACCGCCGCCTCAGACATTGAGCGCGGCGAGGGCATCTCGACTGCTTTGGGCAAGCATCCCATCTTCCCGACGATGATCATCCGCATGATGACGGCCGGTGAGCAGACCGGCAAGATCGACCAGATGCTTGAGCGTGTGGCCGACTTTTTGGATGAAGAGATCGAAGTGATTTTGGCCGGCTTGACCTCCCTGATCGAGCCTTTGCTCATCGTGGTGCTGGGGGTGCTGATCGGCGGTCTGGTGATCGCGATGTTCATGCCCATCTTCAAGATGAGCGACATCATCAATCCTCCAGGCAAGTAAACCCGGCTAAAATACGGCAATTTTAATCAAGGGAACGGGCTTGCTGGCCCGTTCTTCCTTTTTTACCCTGTCTCTTGCATGGCGAAAGTGCTCCTGGTCGACGACGAAATGACGATGGTCCAGATGGTGACGGAAATGCTCCGCGCCGAGGGCCACGACGTTCACCCCTTCACCAATGGCAACGCTGCCCTCGAGGCGCTTGCCGAGGTGGCCCCTGAGCTCGTCATCACCGACCTCTATCTGGATAACACCCGCGCTCACGGTTTGGAGATACTGAAGAAAGCACGTTCTCTAAACCCACCCGCGAGCGTCATCATGATCACCGGCTTCGGCAGCATCGATACGGCTGTGGAAGCGATGAAGCTGGGGGCTTACGATTATCTTGAGAAGCCCTTCAAGCTGGATGAACTGCGCCTCTGCATCCAACGCGCCCTCTCCTACAATCAGGCGATCTCCGAGAACGTCTATCTGCGCAAGCAGCTCAAGAAGAAGTACCAGTTCAACCAGATCATCGGCAATTCGGACAAGATGCAGGGCGTGTTCAAGATGGTGGAACGCGTGGCCTCTACCGACAGCACGGTGTTGATCTTGGGTGAGAGTGGCACAGGCAAAGAGCTTGTGGCCCGCGCATTGCATTTTAATAGCACGCGCCAGTTCGCCCCGTTCATCCCGATCAATTGCAGTGCGTTGCCGGAGAACTTGCTCGAGTCCGAACTGTTCGGTCATCGCAAGGGTGCCTTCACCGGAGCTATCAATGACAAGGTGGGCCTCTTTATGGAAGCGGATGGCGGCACGATCTTCCTCGATGAGATCGGCTCCATGTCCCCGACATTGCAAAGCCGCCTGCTGCGGGTGCTTCAAGAAAAAGAAGTGCGTCGTGTAGGCGATAACGCGCCCGTGTATGTGAATGTGCGTGTGGTCGCGGCGACGAATGAGCCTCTCGAAAAAAAGATCAAGGACGGCACGTTCCGTGAAGATCTCTATTACCGCCTGAACGTCATCTCCATCCAGTTACCGAGCTTGCGGGAGCGTCAGGATGACATCCCGCTGCTCGTTGGGCATTTCCTGCGTCAGAAAGTTTCTCCGCGCACGGGCAATGTGCTGCGGCTCACACGCAAGGCGATGTCCGCCCTCATAGCCCATCAATGGCCGGGCAACGTGCGCGAGTTGGAAAATGCCATCGAACGCGCCTCGGCCCTTTGCGAAGGCGATACGATCGTGCTCGATGATTTGCCGCCGCAACTGCACAAACTGGGTGATCCTAACGAACCAGAGGATGTCAGAGATGAAGCGCACCTGGCCAAAGTGAACGTGCCAGAAGGTGGCAACCAGCTTCCGGGCCGTTCCGTCGGTCCTTCAGGGGGCGCTCTGTCGACGCCTGCGCCGGTTCCTGCGGCGGCGAACATCCCCGGCTCTTTCAATCCTTTGAAAAACTTCCTGCGCGAGCAGGAAGTGGCCTATCTCCAGCGTGTCCTGGCCTTCACAGGCAACGATAAGGAGAAAGCCGCGGAACTGCTCGGAGTCAGCCTCGCCACGCTCTACCGCAAGCTCGCGGAAGCGGAAGAAGTCGCTTAAGAGCGTTCCTAGAGCCATTCAGGCGGCTTCGGAACTCATTTGGCCCATTACATTTTCTCCGGTTGTGTTTGCCCTTCGTCAGGCGTAGAACGGATTCACGGTTGTCGTATCCAACCCAAACCGTCCACGGTCTATGAAAACGCGCACTCGCTTCTATGGTTGTCTTTTGTTGCTGATATTCTTGGCGCTGGTTTCTGTACCCGCTGCCCGTGCCACCGGCTCGCCTCTTGCTGGAACGTGGCGGGTCATCCTGTTCAGCACGCCTTCGAGCGTTACTATGTTCAAGGACGGCAATGGACGCGTCACCGGTATCAACCAAGGGGCTACGTTTGAATATGGCTCGGGCCGAGTGACGGTTGATTCCAGTGGGAATTTTACCGGCACTTTCTCCTCCAATGGCGAAACACCGGAAAACCTGACCGGCACCATGGCCTTTACCAGCCACGGCAAGGTCACCGTCAGCGTCACTGGAGATACGGAAGCTCCCATTGCAGCCAGCATCAACGCCTCACTGGATTTCATGATCTCCCACCGCTCCCTAGGCGATGTCCATGATGCCATGTTCTTTTTGAAAGAACCCGCCGCTGTGAACGCAAACGATCTCGAAGGCGGCTGGCTCGGTTTCGGTTTTGAGACACCTTCCGAGATCAAATCCCTTCCTTCGAACCAACCTGCCACGAGCGTCACCGGACTCGATAAATTTAGCGCCTTTCCTGGAAATCTGACCGTAGGCAGTTCGGGAACTTTCGCTGGTTTTCTAGATGGAGCGTTCACTGGCAGTTATTCGAGTTATTCCAACGGTGAATTGAGCCTGAACATCAATGCCGATGAGGAAGGGCCTTTCACGGAAACTTTTTCCATCAACGCCAGCAAAACCGTCATGATGCAGATCAAACATCACGCGGATAATAAATCCAACGAACTGCTGGTGTTTGTGCGCCAACCCTCCGCCACACCCGATGAAGGCGACATGGTGGGCCATTGGAAACTGGGTTTTCTGGGCGCTCCCGGCGTGATGACGCCGATAATGAACAGCGGCTTCGTGGTGGATCTGAATGGGAAAAATGAATTCGAGATCGCTGCGGAGAAAATGACGTTCGGTCAGGACGGTGCGTTCACCGCCCAATTCGTTGACGGCCCGGAAACTGGCACCATCACTTCGGTCAGCACTGCTGGCAGCATAGACCTGTTCTTCCTCCAGGAGTTCGAGACGGCCACCGTCCAGTTGAGTTCCTCGTTAGACATTTTTTTCGCCCTCTCCGATGAGTCAACCCATCAAGAGATGATCTTCGGTGTGAAGAGCCCGCCTCCGAATGGCACGCCCGAAGAATCCGGACTCATATTCTTTTACGACGGTTCCCAGTTCCAAATTTACTGGGCCGCCCAAGCCGATCGCTTACTGCAAGAAAGCACCGACCTGGTGACTTGGACCAATGTGCCGGACACTCAGGGCACGGGCACTTATACCCCGGCGAACGGCGGCAACAAATACTACCGTATCGCCACTTCGCCGCAATAAGGGCAGAGCGGCAGGATCATTTCTGATCCTCCACGACCGTCACGCGCAACTCCGCGCCGTTGCAGCGGATCTCCGGCACATACATCGCGTGGCCCAGCACGGGCAACGCGTGGAATTGTCCCGGCGCTTCGGCACGGAAGTCGTAGCGGATCTCCCACACGCCTTCCGGCAGCTTGTCGATGAACAGCGCCACCTTGCGATCGCGCAGTTCCTGATATACCCAGCGTGAACGCCCGGTGTGATCGTCATTTTGTGGCGGCAAGGGACGAGTGACCACCGGTCTGCGTGCGGCGATCCCCGGCGCAGCCGCCTTTGAACTTTGAACTTTGAGCTTTGAACTTGCCACTGGTTCGGCGGCCGCATGCTTCCGCTCCACTGCTGCGGACTTCAGCTCCCGCGCATACAAAGACTCCCCGCTGCGGATCTCCACCGCCTCAAAACCAGCGGGCTTCAAATCCTCAAACAGCAGATACTCGTAATTGTTCTTCGTCTCCACCGTGATGACCGTCTCGATGCGTTCGCCGCTCTTCACACTCTCACCATCTTTCAACGGCATCTTGTCATACACATAACCCTTCAGCAGCGTCGGGCGACCGACGAGCTTGAAGTATTCGCGTTTCACGAAAATCTCATTTCCCGCCGCCGGAATCGGCTCTTCCAAGCTGAAGAACTTTGCTTCCGCCGCGAAGTAGATGGAACCTTCACCCTTGCGCTTGATGCGGATATCATTCGCACCATCTTTCACGAGCGTGGCGGGCACTGCGAAGCGGCTCGGTGCATTGAACACATCCGCACCGCTCACCTTGCGTTCCGCGATCTTCTTGCCGTTCACGGTGATCTCGTATTCCAGTTCCGGCTGCAACTCGCCGCTCACGCGCAGGTAATCATTCATCGCCAGCACGACCATCGCGGTATCACGCGTATTGCTCCATTGCGCACCGCGACGATTCTTGATGAGCCAGTTGCTCACGGGTTCCACCAATTTATTCTTCGGATCAATCGTGAGTAGGGCGCGCAAACCCCAAGCCGTCGCTTCCACGCCACCATCGCTCCAACGCCACCAGACACCATCTTCACCCCAATGCGCCGTGCCCATCACACCAGCATTCGTAGGCACGCCCGCGACAAGGAGCGACGTGTCCGGACGATCATCCTTCTTCACACCGTTCTCCAGATTCGCGATCAACGTCTTCGCCTCCGGCGTCTTGCCAAGGTGATGCGCGGACAGTGCGAACAATGCGCGGGTGTAAGCGTTCAAGTCATCGCGTTTCTTCCACAGATTATCGAACGCCTTTTGCTGGAACGCCGATACCTTGCCCGTCTTCTCCGCGCTCATGTAAACCGCGAGCGCGTGCAACATCCACGCCTGCATGTCCGGATTCACCTCTTCTTCCACCAACGTCTTATCGAGATACGATGCGCCACGTGAAAGGGCATCGGCTTTGATCTCCGTGCCGGATTGCTTCGCGAGTGTCAGCCCCCAAACGACGTAAGCCGTCATCCAGCGATCGCTCTCACCTTGTTTCCACCAGCCCCAACCGCCATCGCCATGCTGGAAGTCATAGAGCCGTGCCAGACCGCTCTTCACCATGTCATCCAGCCGTTCGAGATTCTTCTTACCCTTAGGCTGCGTGGCTGCGACGTTCGCTTGCTCGATACCACCGAACACCTTGCCCATCACATCCTCCGGTTGCAGACCGAGATCTTTCAAGGTCTTCGCCGTCACCACGGCAGGCAGGAAGCGGCTCATCGTCTGCTCAGTGCAGCCGTAGGGATAATCGATCAGGTAAGGCAACGCATCGAGCATTGTCACCGCCATGCTCGGCGCGACTTGAACCGTGAGCGCCGTCGTCTCGCGTTTGCGTTCCTTCGGAATGTCGAGCTTCAGCGTGATCTCGCTGCCACGCACCTTGCCCGCCTTGGTGATGAACTTCTCGATGCCGTGCTCATGCACCACATACTCTTTCTCCATCGCATCAGAATACTTCCCACCGATAGCCGTCGTCTTCACCTTGATCGGGCCGTCCTTGTTCACGCGGGCTTTCCAGTCGGCCCGCGCTTCGCTGTTCGCGGGAATCTTTAGCGTGACCGCTTTGGCCGCGCCGTAATCATTTCCACTCACCTGAAAGGTGAGCGACGGAACCGGCAGACGTTTATCCGCCTCAGCAGTCGTACCGGTAAACGTAGAATCTAACGACACCTTCACGCTCATCTCCTCGCTGGTGTTATTGTTCACCACGGCAGAGAGCACGACTTCATCGCCCACCACAAAGAAACGCGGCGCTTGCAGACGCACGATGAGAGGTTGCTTCGTGCGCGTCGTCGCATCGTCACCACCGAACTGGTTACCCTTCGATACCGCCCGCGCCGTGGCTTTCCAACCTGTGAGGGAATCCGGATACGTTACTTCCACCGTCGCTTCACCCTTTGCATCTGTGATTACCGTCGGTTGCCAGAGAATGGTGGACCGGAAGTCGTTTCGCACTTGCACGGCAGGTTCATCCACCGGTTCATTCGCGGCTTGCTGCTTCATCTTGCCTTCCGCTTTTAATGCTGTGCCCAGACTACGTGAAGATTTCGCCATCTCCATCGCTGGAGCTGGTGCGGCTGCAGCCATGGGTGTTGCCGCAAAATCCATAGCAATGGCGCCACGGGCCACCCCTCCCCCTACGCCTGCCGATTGAGTCTCCACCGTTTCCGACTCTGAATAATAATCCTTCCTGGCATCCCGCTCTCGTCCGGCCTGACGCCGTGCTTCTTCGCGCAACGCTTGTTCTGCCGGGATGAGTTGCTTGTTCTCGCCTTCAACCAGTTTCACAAAACTCTTCTGATTAAACGTACTCTGGTTCTGCGTGATGTTCGGACGCTTCGTGCCGTAGAAGAACCGGCGCATATCACCCGCGTAATCACCCTGGATGTAATAGACCGATTCATCCACCAACGCCACGGACACCTCCGCACTGACCGGCTTACCCGCGTCATCCTTCGTCGTGACCTTGAGAGAACCTTTCTCGCGTGCCTGATACTGCTCACGATCCGGCTTCACATCCACCGTCAGGAAATTTTTCGTGGGTGGCACGATGACTTGGCGTGTATCCATGTGGAATTGCTTCTCATGCACCATGCCGGCGCTGAGGAACACGTTCGGCACGTGCTTCTCTTCCACGAGGATGTGTAGCATCTTCGTCGGCCCATCCATCCGCACGAGGCGATAGCTGTCGAGCCGTTCGCCTTCGATGCTGAAGAGCACGAAGCGGCGTTCACCATTCGCCACCAGCATCACGGAAGCTTCATTGCCCACGCGGAAGGTGTCCTTGTCCACAATCACCGAGATGCCGCCCGTGCGATAACCCGTATCCGTCGTCGCATTGCTCGCCACCCACACGCGCGTTTCCGCGTTGATCGGTTGCGGCAGACGGTTCGGCACCTGATCCTTCGTCAGATAGGCGATGCGATAATACCCTTCCTTCTCCGCCTTGAAGGCGAACTCACCTTTGCCTTGCGCATCGGTCTTGAGCGGTTGCTTGAGGATCGCTTCCTGTTCATAGCCGCGGAATTTCAGTGTCCAATCTTTCTGATCGGGACGTGTGGGCAACGGCGGCCAGATCCTAGTCTGCGCTTTCATGCGCTTGAGGTCATCACCCTTCACTTCCTTGCCCTCGGGCGTCAGCCAGATCTCCCACCAATACTCGCGCGTCACACTCACTTCACCTTCCGTCTTCACCGGATTATTGTTCGCATCCAGCGCGGTGATTTCCACCTTCGTCTGATCTTTCGGCGCGATGACCTGCCGATCTGGTTTCGCTGTGAGGTAATAACGCTGGCGCGTCACGCGCACGGTGCCATTGCCCACGATCTCGCGACGTGAGGCATCGATCACGCGCGCCTCGATCTGATATTCGAAATCCTGTCCGCTGTTCGCGGGCGTCTCGAACTTCACGATCGCCTTGCCCGTCGCATCCGTCTTGAGCGTCTCGCGTTTCAGGATCTGGCCGCGACCGCCACGGCCCCAATGGTTCGGCTGCGTATCCATGTCCTCATAGAACCACGGGAACTCACGCGGTTGCGGGTTAAAGAAGTAATACGGATTCTGATACACCACTACCTCCACGCTCGCATTCGCCACTGCACCGCCGAAGTAATAATCCGCTTGGATGCTCGCCTCGACCTGCTCACCCACACGGAAGATCTTGCGCTGACCATTCTCCTCCGGCGTCTGCACCGCCACCTTGAATTCCGGCAGCTTGTATTCTTCCAGGCGGAACAACGCGGCCTCACCGATGTAGTTGTTCTTGTTCTTTTCTAGGAACGTCACGCGATATTCACCGAGGCGCAGGGATTCCGTCAGCTCCAGTGAGCCGGAGTAACTGCCGAACTCGTTCAGCTTGATCTCGCCTTCTTTCAAGAGCGCATTGTCCGGTCCCGCGATGCGATACCAGATCGTCTCATTCGCCGGGGTAGAATACACGGAGCCATTGTCACGGCGCGCGATGATCTTCCACTCCACATGCTCCTTCGGACGATAAGCCGGGCGATCAGTGAACGCATACACGCGCCATGGTTGTTCGCCGCGTCCATAGCGATAACTGTTCCCCAAGCTGAACGCCTGCCTGTCCTTCGCCACCGCACCCACATAGATTTCGACACTGTTCGCTGTATCCTTCAGTTCGAACAAAGCCAAACCATCCTGATCTGTCGCCTTGTCGTGCTGGCTCCACTGCCAGCGATTACCATCATGGAAACGCTGCCAGACTTTCACCGTGCCATTCACCAGCGGGGAACCATCCAGCGCATTGCAGAAATAAACGAGCGCCTGCTTGCCTGAAGTCTTCAACACGATGGAAGCATCTGTCACCAGCACGATGTCGCGGGTGGATTTCCCACCCGCTTTCGCTTCCAGCACATAGGCACCTGCCGGAAGCTTGCCTTCATACCGGAGTTGCGCGTTGCCTGGATTGTAGTCGCCCTTGTCTTTTGTATCGTGCTTCCACGTCTTAACTTTTTCGCGACCATTCAATTCGATGGATTGCAACCAGTTCTGGCGGCGCTCTTCATTCCCCGCCATCTGCACATCCTTCGCGAGATTCACCGGGTAGAGCGAAAGCTCGATCTCCTTAACATTCCGCCAGTTCAGATAATACTGCACTTCGGAATCCGGCAGAAAGATATGCGAGATGCCTAGCCCCAATTGCACACCCGTGATCTCGTTGATCCGTTGCTGCGCCTGTTCGAAATAACGCGTCTCACCTTTGGTGAACTCCGCCACCAGCTTGCGGAACATCTCCAGCGCTTTCTTGTTATCCGGCTCCTGTCGATAGTTACCGTTCTCCGTGGGAACAAATCGGCCCTGATGCATCATCCACTCACCGTATTGATACAGCGCATCGTCATACCACTCGTTGCCTTTGCCGAACTTGATCGCCGCCTCGAATTCCTCCGGCACCCGTTGACGTTGCTCAAAGCTGCCGCCCTGGTTCTTCAACGTCATCGCGATGAGATAACGGAACTGCGCCTTGTCGGTATCCGTCTGCGCGATCTTCAATGCATTCTCCAAGACATTCAGCGGCAGATAATTTCCATAATAGCCGTACGTGTACCAGCGATCCACCTGCGCGGGCTTCGCTGCCTTGCGCACGATGCCGAGGTAACGCTCACGCGCCAGATTCACATCCCTTGCGCCTGCCCACCATTCGAGCGCCGGTTGATAATTCGCCCAGCCCGGATGCCAGTTCACACTGTTCTTCCGCATCCACCAGAAATCGCCGAGCGATTCCTTCACCTCTGCCCAAGTCTGGTCCTTGTCCTCCTCCCGCGTGATGTCACGCACCATCACTTCGAGCGCCTGTCGCGCCTGATCCTGCTTCGTCGTATCGGCTTGCTGTGTGGATGCCGCAGAACGCCATTGCGTGTCCGCGAGGCGAAACTCCACCCATCGCGTATCCGCCGTCGAAAGCGTCAACGCTTTGGCTTTCGCATAAACCTCGTTCGCCTTCGCATACGATTTCTCAGCGAACAACTTTTCCGCTTCCGTTTTCAACGGCGCATACTCGGCAGTCGTTTGGGAATGCAGGGAGAATACCGTAAAGCAGGCCACCATGGCCAAAGCCAGCAACGTTTTCATGACAGTAACCATTCTAACCGATTTTCCATTAACTCGCATATAAATTCGTCCTTAGTTCCCATCTCGTAGCCGCCGAGTTGAAGAGGCGGAACTGACTTTTCCACCCGTTCAACCGCCTTACCTTTAACATTTTTATCATTAAACGATTCCACCGCTATCACTCCGCTCGCTGTACACCACTACGCTCACACTATTTTTCATGGATGTGACCTTAGCGGCATTTTCCTTAACCTGTTAGCCTTCGGTGCGGCCGGTGAGCTCCATGGAGACAAAATTCATCCTTTCTCGAAATTTAAGGCACCGCAGAGCCATTGACCGGTGGCGGTGAGGGCGGAATAACTGGAAAACTTCCGGAAGGATTATTGTTCATGATCGGTGACGGTCCGATCGGAGCCATGATCTCACCCAACATGATAGGCGGTTGTGCCCACCCCAGCTTCACTTTCAGCGAATACCATTGCTGTTGAATGGCGGTGAAAACTGGTCCTTGCGTCCCTTCTGGCTCCTTGCCTAGCTTCCATAACGCGGTTCCCAGCAAGGCGATACTCGCAAAAACGCTTGCCGCCCATTGCAACCGTTTCCGTTTCACGACCGCCTCTCCTGTCGGACAATCCGTCGTCAAAACCATCCCATCCGCCCTTCGATACATCCGCCCACATACCTTGCCTCCCGTTCCCTCGATCAGCACTTCCACCTCCTTGGTCGTCATGCTGGAAAAGTTGTAAACATGCTTCTGGCACTGTTTGCAGAAGCGGGCGCGATCATCCCCCGCCATGTCCTCCCAACGCGCCGGACAAGGGGAGGCGATCTTCAAGGCATTCACATCAAATCTCGCGCTCATGGTAGATTTGACGGGAAAAGAAAAAGAATGCTCCCGCTCCAACCGTTCTGGAAAACAGAGATCTCCCTGCATCTGAATCGCTAAAGGCCGTTGCTGCGGCACATGATTTTTACGCTACCATCGTGATCAAACTCTCCCGCGCTGCACTCAATCCCTTATACTCGATCATCTCCAGAGGCATTGTCCGCAGGGCCCGGGATAGTCCCTGTTTGGCGATTGGATTCTGGACTACGGACCGCAATGGATGCGTGGTCAGGCGGATACCGAAGAGGACGCCATCATTTCCCGGCAGTGCTACCAGCGCCTGATCCTCGATGCGCAGCCATACTTCATCCAGCGTCAATGGTCCGCGCAAACGAGCCATGCCGCGAGCGGGATGCAGATTACGTTCACCCGTGGCAGCCAAGCCCCAATTCGCCCGCAACCACGCGACGTCAGGCCGCAGCTTGTTCAGAAACGTGCCGATGGAACGGCCCATGGAGGCATTCAGTCCCGGCACGGCTTCGTGGATGAAATCAATGCGACGGCCCATCTTCTCTTCCAAGTTCCACGAAGAAGGGAAACACACACAACCCCCAACCAGCTTGGGAACCTGGTAGCCCTCAATTTTTAGCAAGAGGAAGTCCGTTTCCCAATTCCTCCCCAGTGCCATAAGATTATCCCAAGCAGCGGCAGGATCGTCATCTTGAGGAGGCAAGAATTCAGGCAGCGTGTGCCACTTCTGCGCAAGAGAACGTGTTTCTGCGAGGAGCGGAATACCATCGGTGAACAGGGCCGCATAGCGTTCTGCACCTGAGGCGAGCCATTGGCGGCGCTCGGCGATGGCTGCCTGATATTCGTGGCTGGGAGAAAAGAACTTTGCCGGATCACCCTGCTTCAAACCCATGGAGAAACGGTAATCCTGGTCGGGGAAAAGTTCCGACCAGTCGCGTTCAGGCTGGGGGAGGGTTTCGCTCAAGCAGTTGGCGGTTGCGGCGTGATGGCGGGGTTCGCGGCGGCATCATCCTTGTCATCCGCCTCAGCGACGCGCTTCAGGTAATCATAGGCATAGAGGCCAGAGCCATGACCATCCGCCCAATGCGGTTGGAGGGCATAGCCTCCCACGTAAGCGAGCCGGACGAGTTGGAAAGACTTGGCGGAGTAAGGCTTCGTGGGATTTTTGTAAACCTTCCCGAAGATGTCCTTTTCCCCATTGCAACCGGCGCAAGGGCAGAGGCGGCGGAGCTTCTCCAGTTTCACAAAGCTCTCGCTCTGGTCATCCCATTTGATGGCCAGTTCATCACCGATCTGCTGTATATCCAACGGTCGCATAATGGAAACGTAAACTGGACGGCGAGGAATGTCGAAAGCGTAAAAACGAACGCAACGTTACGGGCGCTTTTTCTGAGGGCGCAAGCGGGCGGTGAAATCGGCCTCTTGCTTTGGGGTCAAATTATCCAGCAGCTCTTCCCGCAATTCACCCGGCTCCATTTCCAAGCCGATCAGTTCATCGGTCCAGTTAGGACCGGCGAGCACGTCGTCCTTTTCCATGCCGGGCAACCAGCGGAAGAGCAGGTCGAAGAGCGCCACTTTCTCCGGCTTCTGATCGGGGAACATCTTGGCCTGCACTTGCCGGGCATCGGCCACATGGGAAAAGAAGAGGATGACATCCGTGTCCTCAAATTGTTCTGACTCGCACACGCCGGTCCCGGCTGGACTCGAAAGAAGCCAAGCCTCACCTCGCGTAATGGTTTGCTGGATGAAGCGGTCGTAGCTGGCCTGATGGGCGTCGTCGTTGTCTTGCGTCATAAAATTGCTTGGAACCGCACATCCGACGTGAAGTTCCGGACGAAAGATAGAAAGACGAGCTGGGCAGTTCAATGCCTAGAAGCGGTTACAAATGAACCCCGTCCTATTATCAAGTTAGCCTTTCCTAACTTTAATAGTTGACACTAACCAAAAGTGATTTATAGGTATGCCTAACATTTGGATGGTTTAACTTGAGCTAGGACTATGAAAATGACTTTGCGGACGTGGTTGTTGAGTTTGGCTGGTGCAGCTTTCTTGCTAACGGGACTTAGCCCTGCACAGGCGGCCGAGAAAAAACTGAAAGTGGTCACCACCGTGACAATGATCTCCGATCTGGTGAAGCAGATCGGCGGCAGTCGCATCGAGGTGCAGGAGTTGATGGGGCCGGGCGTGGACCCGCATCTCTACAAGGCCACGGCGGCGGACGTCGCCAAGCTGCAACGGGCAGACGTCATTTTCTACAACGGCCTGATGCTGGAAGGGAAGATGCAGGATCTCTTCGACAAGATGAGCCGTTCGCGCAAACACATCTACGCAGCATCCGCCGACATTCCCAAGAATCAGTTGCTCCAGCCGGCAGAGTTCGAGGGGCATTACGATCCACACGTTTGGTTTGAAGTGCCGCTCTGGGAGCAATGCGCCGCAACGGTGACGAAAGGCCTCGTGGCAGCTGATCCGGCGGGCAAAGCCGATTACGAGAAGCGTGGTGCGGAGCTGCGTAAGAAATTACAGGAGCTGCATCAATGGGCGGTGAAGAAGGCGAATGAGCTGCCCGCGGAGAAACGCATCCTCATCACGAGCCATGATGCTTACAATTATTTCGGACGCGCCTATGGTTTCAAAGTGGTGGGCCTGCAAGGCATCTCCACGGTCACTGAGGCGGGCCTCGCGGACATGGTGAAGCTGGTGGATTTCATCAAGCAGAAGCAGGTGAAGGCCATCTTCGTGGAATCCAGTGTGCCGCCGAATGCGATCCAACGTATCAGCAAGGATTCCGGTGCGAAGATCGGTGGTGAGCTGTTCTCCGACGCGATGGGCACGCCGGGCCAGATGGAGCATGGTTATGACCTCGGCACGTATGAGGGCATGATCAAGCACAACCTCACGACCATCGTGGAGGCGTTGAAGTAAGGCCCATTCAGAAACTACTCCCCGTTCATAAAGATGAAAACACCCTACGTGTCTCTTGGACTTGTCTGCTTGGCGACTACCTTTGCTTCTGCCGCTGAACCTGCTCCCGCAGACAAGACACAATATCACCTCTTCAATGCCACGCCGCGTGAGTTCATGCGAGAGATCTCCACGGACCGGCCGGACCTGACGGAAAGCCCTTACACGGTGGATGCGGGGCGTTTTCAGTTCGAGACGGATCTGTGGAATTACAGTTATGACCGGCACAATTCTTCACATGCGGATACGCAGGATGAAGCGCACAGCTTTGCCGCTGTGAATGCGAAGGCGGGCCTACTGCACAATCTGGATCTGCACTTCGTGGTGCCGATCTATAATCGCATCCGCTCGCATGATTTCTCCACGAGCACGATCACGCGCGATCAGGGCTTTGGCGATCTGACGGTGCGGATGAAGTACAATCTCTGGGGCAATGACGGCGGTAAGACGGCGTTCGCGGTGATGCCGTTCGTGAAGTTTCCCACGGCGGCGACAGGCTTGGGCAATAACTCGGTGGAAGGCGGATTAATCTTACCCTTCGGCATGGAGTTGCCCGGCGGTTGGAGCATGGGGGCGATGCTGGAGTTCGACATACTGCGTGATGGCGCGGGGAGCGGTCATCATCTGGATGTCATCCAGACGATCACGTTCGGCCATAGCATCGTGGGTGACTTGGGTGGTTATGTGGAATTCTTCAGCGCGAGCAGCACGGAATCACCCACGCCGTGGATGGCCACGGTGAACGCCGGTTTGACCTATGGGCTCACTGAGGATATCCAGTTGGATGCCGGTGTGAATTTCGGTGTCACCCGGTCTGCGCCGGATATCAACCCGTTCATGGGCATCTCGTGGCGTTTCTGAAGATGAATGCGAATAATCCAACCTCGCCTATTGGCGAACCCGCTCCGCTGGAGGTTCACGATCTTACGGTCGCTTACCAGAAGAAACCCGTGCTGTGGGGCGTGGATGTCACGGTGCCGAAGGGCAATCTCGTAGGCATCGTGGGACCGAATGGCGCAGGGAAATCCACGCTTATCAAGGCGGCGATGGGCCTGCTGCCCATCAGCAGCGGCTGGGTGAAGGTGTTCGGCACACCACTCAAGGAAAACTTCCGGCGCGTGGGTTATGTGCCACAGCGCGAATCGGTGGATTGGGATTTTCCCGTGAACGTGATGGATGTGGTGCTGATGGGGCGCTACGGACATCTCGGTGTCTTCCAACGCCCAACGAAGCACGACTACGATGTGGCCAAGGCATGTCTCGACAAGGTGAAGATGCTGCCATATGCGAACCGGCAGATCGCGAATCTCAGTGGTGGCCAACAACAGCGCGTCTTCCTCGCCCGGGCGCTCGCGCAAGAGGCGGACCTGTATTTCATGGATGAACCGTTCGCGGGCGTCGATGCCGCGACGGAAGCGGCGATTATCGAGCTGCTGCATGAATTGAAGTCCAAGGGCAAGACCCTGCTCGTGGTCCATCATGATCTCCCGACCGCGCGCAATTACTTCGATATGCTCTTGCTGCTGAACATGCGTGTGGTGGCTTTCGGACCGACGGAAGAAGTCTTCACTTACGAGTTGCTGCAGAAGACTTATGGCGGACGGCTGACGATTCTGGCCGAAGTCGCCGATGCCGTGCGGCAAAAGACTTAAAGGTGTTCGATGTTTAAACACCATCCATCATCTACCATCCACTATCTACGCTATCTCTTGATAGCGGTCGTGGTGTTTTGGTTCACGATAGATGGACATGCAGCGAAGATTGGTGAGATTTCTGAGACGACCATCACGGAACAGGCGATCCGGTTTTTCTCATTTCAAGATCCGGCGGTGAGGTATGCGTTGCTGGGTTCCATACTCTTGGGGATTTCTTGCGGGGTGATGGGGAGCTTCATTGTAGTGCGTAAATTGGCGTTGGTGGGTGATGCGCTATCGCATGCGGTGTTGCCCGGAGTGGCGTTGGGATTTCTTTGGAACACAACTAAGGATCCGGTGGCGATTTTTGTGGGGGCGACGTTGGCGGGATTGCTGGGCACGGCGATCGTGGGTGCCATCAAGCACACTACGAAATTAAAAGAGGATGCGGCGCTTGGTTTGGTGCTGGCGGCGTTCTTTTCAGTGGGTATCTGCCTGGTGACGATGATCCAGCGGTTACCGACGGGAAATAAAAGTGGTGTGGATAAATTTCTGTTCGGTCAGGCGGCGGCGCTGGGTCCGAATGATGTGAAGCTCATGGCAATCGTCACGGTGCTGACGCTCGTGGTCGTCGGGCTCTTCTATAAGCAATTTCTCGTGACGAGTTTTGATGCGGGGTTCGCGCGAGTGACGGGAATTCCCGTTCAGGTGATGCATTACGTTCTCATGTTGATGCTGGCTTTCGCAGTCGTCATTGCGTTGCAGGCGGTGGGTGTTGTGTTGGTGTCAGCCATGCTCATCACTCCGGCGGCGGCCGCATATCTGCTCACGGATCGGTTGCATCGAATGCTTATTCTGGCGGCAGTGTTTGGCATGGTGTCTGGCGCGGCGGGAGCATTCCTTTCCTTTCTTGGACCGAGTTTGCCGACGGGGCCGTTCATGGTGCTGGGTGCGAGTGCGGTGTTTGGGGCAGCGTTTCTCTTTGGTCCGCAGCATGGCGTGATCATGCGCTGGTGGCGGCGGCGTTCGCGCAGTTTGCGCATCCAGCGGGAGAACACCCTCAAGTCCGTCTATCACGTGCTGGAAGCGCGTGATTTCAAACCGGAAGGTGTCACGGCGACTGAGCTCGCCGAGCGTCGTCGTGAGACGATGGAAGATATCTTGGGTCAGTTGCGTGAATTGAAACGGCATGACCTCGCTACGTTGCAGGATGATGATCATACGGTTTTCCTCACGCCGGAAGGATGGCAACGCGCTTGCGCTATAGTGCGGAACCACCGCCTGTGGGAATTGTATCTGACGAATGCGGCGCAGATGTCCGCCGATCACGTGCATGAAGATGCGGAGAAGATCGAGCACGTGCTGGGTGAGGATGTAGTGCGGCAATTGGAGAAGCGGCTGAACTACGCCACGCATGATCCGCATGGAAAACTCATTCCTGGCCAAGCGGATATCCAACGCGGCAGCAATCCGCCTGAGCGTACGGCGGATGCGACGGGATACGGGAAACGTACATGAGCGAATTCATTCCACCATTTGACTGGCAGCAGCACGTCATCGCGCCGTGGACTGAGGGCTTTGGGGCGAACATCCTCATCGCGCTCATGGGTTTCTTCGTGGCGACGGCGTGCGGATTGGTGGGCAATTACTTGATGATGCGGCGCATGGCGTTGGTGGGGGATGCGATCAGCCATAGTGTGCTGCCGGGTATCGCGATTGCGTTCTTATTGTCCAAGAGCCGGGGAACATTAGCTATGTTCTTGGGCGCGCTCGTCGCGGGTGTGGTGACGACGATTCTTATCGAGGTCATCCATAAGAAAAGTCGTGTGAAGCAGGATGCGGCGATCGGCATCGCGTTCACGAGCTTGTTCGCGGTGGGCGTGATCATCATCAGCATGTTCGCGTCGCAAGTGGATCTCGATCAGGAGTGCGTGCTGTATGGCGAGATTGCGTTTGTGCCGTTCGGCGATCCGGTGAAGTTGAGCGAGACGTTCAGTGTTCCGTTGCCGGTCTTGCGCATGGGGATTGTGGCGGTCATCACTTTGGCGTTTGTCGTGCTGTTCTACAAACAACTGCTGGTGAGTTCGTTTGATGCAGGCTTGGCGACATCGTTGGGCATCAATGCGACATTCGTACATTACGCGTTGATGTGCTGGCTCTCGATCGTGGTGGTGAGCGCGTTTGAATCTGTGGGCGCGGTGTTGGTTGTGGCGATGTTGATTTTGCCGGGAGCGACGGCGTTTATGCTGTCGCATCGGTTGCCGGTGATTCATGCACTCACGGTTTTGGTTGCGGCGTTGAGTTCATTGCTCGGAGTGCATCTGGCTACGTGGCTGAACTGCTCGATGGCGGGCGCGATGGTGGTGATGGCGAGTTTCTTGTTCGCGTTGGCGTGGGTGTTCAGTCCCTTGGAGGGCTTGTTAGTGCGGTGGATACGACAACGCAGGACACATCTGGAGCCGCCGGAGGGGATTGTGGATGGGGTGAAATGAGAACGCGAGCAATGATGCTTTCTCACTCCTCGCCCCGGCCCTCTCCTCATTAAGAGGAGAGGGAGAACATTTCGCGCGCTTTGGTTTTCCCTCAGCGTTCTTGATAGTGTAAGTTTACTTACAATCTTATATCCCCCGAGTCCGCCACCAAGTCAGCCTTCATCTCTTCGAGTGCGTCACCTTTGATGGCGAGGTATTTGCCGGTGCCGATGACGAGGACGGTGCCGTCTTTGGTTTTCAATTCGGATTCGGCGAGGAAGAGTTTGCCGCGTTTATTTTCCACGATTTTGGCCGTGGCGAAGACTTCATCGCCGGGGCGGACGACATTCAGGAAACGCGTGGTCATCTCGGCGCAATAGGCGAGCTGGCCGCCTTGAGCGATGCAGGCCCAGGCCATGATCTCATCGAGAACAGTGGCAAGGATGCCGCCGTGAATGGTGCGGCTGAAGCCGACGTGTTCTTTGCAGGGGGTGAATACGGTGTGGACGCCATTGTCATCGACAGTGAAGCGCAAGTTCATCCCGACGGGATTTTGTGAACCGCAAACAAAACAGCAACGCGTATGGGGCAACGTCTTCATACGCAGAGAAGTGTCAGGGGAAGCAGGGATGGCGTCGAGTCTGATAAAATCGCTAACAACCGTGTGCTACAGTGGATGCCTCGAACTGCCGGCTGGAATCCGGCAGCACGGGGTTTGTGCTTCGTCGAAGCTGTTTACTTCTCTGCCTTCAAGGGGGCCATCTTGGAGCCGCCGACGCTGATGAGGTGTTTTAGGGTGCGGATGTAGAGTTTACCACCTGCGACTGCGGGCGTTGTGTGCGTCAGTTCACCCAAGGTGCTGCGGCCGAGGACTTCGAAGGTCTCAGCGGCTTTCACCACGACGACTTCGCCGTTGGTGGCGATAGCGTAGATCTTGTCACCGATCAAAATAGGGGAGCCGAAGAAGTTACCACCAGCACGTTCCTGCCATTTCACTTCGCCCGTTTTGCCATTGATGCAACTGACGACACCGGCATCGCTCCACGTGAAGAGGAGATCACCCAGCACGACGGGCGTGGGAACGTAGTTGGCGGACTTCTTCATCGTCCAGGCGAGCGTGGCGGGCTGGTTTTTCGCATCATCGCCGGGTTTTACCGCGACGACGTAATTGCCGCCACCACCGCTGCCGCAGGAGCCGATGGCGAAACCGGAAACGATCACGGGAGAACTCACGCTGCGTTTATCGAAGGCGTTGGCGTATTCCCACAGGACCTTGCCGTCTTTGGGGTTCACGCCGGTGATGCCGTGGGCCTGGCTGTTGAAGATCAGTTGCGCTGGGGCACCTTTCGGTTCGTAGACGCACGGCGTGGAATAAGCGGCGGGTTTGCTGTTACGCTTGGTCTCCCACACGGTCTTGCCGGTCTTGCGATCAACGGCGATGAGCGAACTGTTCGCGTCCTGATCATTCGGGAGAATTACCATCTCTTCATAGACTATAGGAGAGACGCCGGAGCCGTGCTGGCTGGCGTATGCGCCGAAATCCCGCTGCCAGACGACGTCACCCTTATGACTGAAAGCGACGAGCATGTTATGCTCCGGCGTGGACCATGTGACATAGACGCGCTCAGCATCCACAGCCGGAGTGCAGGAGGCGTAGCTGTTGAATTTATGCTTCTGGAATGCCGGGAACGGAAAATCTTTCTGCCAGAGAACTTTTCCATCATGGACGCTCACGGCGTGGACCATCAGGCCGCCTTGCTGTTCGTGAGAGCCGGTGAGGAAAATCTTGTCGCCCCAGATCACGGGTGAGGAATGGCCATCGCCGGGCAGCGGGACTTTCCAGTTGTAATCTTTTTCGGTGAATTGGACAGGAATCGTCTTGGCATTGCTCACGCCGGTTCCGTTCGGACCGCGGAAGCGGGTCCATTCCTGAGCAGAGGTGGACGTGACCAGCGCGGTGCAGGCAAGGGCTGCGGATAACAAGAACGTGGCTTTGATCTTCATAAGGCCTAAGGCAGTGCCGAGTGCTATGCTGGCTTTTTGACAGGAATGGGGAGAATTACAAGCGGGTTTGGTTTGAATGATGAACCACGGAGACACGGAGGACGCGATGAAGAAAAGGGGGTTAGAGCCTCTTCACGTCGTCTGCTACTAGAGAAGATGTAACGCATTGGCTTGGCGGGGCGTCTAGAGTCGGTATGCTTGGGTCTATTCCTATGAAGCGTGCGCTTACTTTGCTCCTTGGTTGTTGGGTCGTGGGATTGTCACTGATACATCAGGCTGTCGCGGCGGAGAGTGCGAAGAAGCCGAATGTCATTTTCATCGCCATTGATGATCAGAATGACTGGATCGGAGCGCTGGGCGGGCATCGATTGGCGAAGACGCCGAACATCGACAAGCTGGCGAAGCAAGGGACGGTGTTTCTCAATGCGCATTGCCAGGCGCCGTTGTGCAATCCTTCGCGCACGAGTTTGATGACGGGGTTGCGGCCAACGACGACGGGGGTTTATGGCCTCGCGCCATGGTTTCGCACGTTGCCGGAGTTTCAGGATCGCGTGACGTTGCCGCAGCATTTTAAGGCGAACGGTTACAAGACTTACACGGTGGGTAAGATCTATCACGGTGGAATCGGCGGGCCGCAGATGCGTGCAAAGGAGTTCGATGTGTGGGGCAATGCGGGTGGCATCGGTGTGAAGCCGGAAAAGAAGCTAATCCCGCCGACGCCGATGGGGAACAATCCGCTGATGGATTGGGGGGTGTTCCCGCATAAGGATGAGGACAAGGGCGATTATCAGGTGGCGAGTTGGGCCATTGAGCAGCTCAAGCAGATGCCGAAAGACCAGCCGTTCTTCCTGGCCGCCGGTTTCTTCCTGCCTCATGTGCCGTGCTATGTCTCGCAGAAATGGTATGACTTGTATCCAGATGATGATTCGCTGCTGCCGCCGGTGAAGGCGAATGACCGTGATGACGTGCCGCGCTTCGCATGGTATCTGCACTGGGACCTGCCGGAGCCGCGCTTGAAGTGGGTGCAGGAGAATAATCAATGGCGCAATCTGGCGCGCTCGTATCTGGCTTCCGTGAGTTTCACGGATGCGCAGGTGGGGCGGATCATGGATGCGTTAGAGGCGAACGGACAGGCGGAGAATACGATCGTAGTGTTGTGGGGCGATCATGGGTGGCATCTCGGTGAGAAAGGCATCACCGGGAAGAATACGTTGTGGGAACGGTCAGCGCGCGTTCCGTTGATCTTTGCGGGACCGGGTGTGGTGAAGAACGGGCGCTGCATGCAACCGGCTGAGCTCTTGGATATGTATCCGACATTAGTGGAGTTGTGCGGATTGCCTGCGCGCACGGACTTGGAGGGCATCAGCTTGGTGCCGCAGTTGAAGAATCCGGCGACGAAGCGGGCGCGTCCGGCCATCACGTCGCACAATCAGGGGAATCACGGCATCCGCTCGGAGCAGTATCGGTATATCCGGTATGCGGATGGCTCGGAGGAGCTTTACGACATCAAAGCGGACCCGAATGAGTGGACGAATCTGGCGGGTGACAAGAAATACGCGAAGATCATCGCGGAGCATAAGCAGTGGCTGCCGAAGATCGATCTGCCCCCGGCAAAGGGAAGTGCTAGTCGTGTGCTGACGTATGATGCGGCGACAGGGGATTTCGTGTGGGAGGGGAAGACGTATAGGAAGGGGGCGGAGATTCCGGAGTGAGGGGGAATTATGAGGTATGAAGGATGAATTATGAAGAGGACAGCAGGGGATTTATCAGCCGAATGGGGCAAGCGAATGAAGGGGACGGCACTGCGGCGGACAAACCTCGCTCCTACAGGTCCACGGGCTGCCATCTGGTGTCTTTGAATTCGTAGGCTTTGCCAAGCGGGACGGCCGGGTTTCGTTGGGTGGCGCCTTTCACGAATTCTTTGAGTTCCTCAAGAGTGTCAAAGGCGTGCGCTGGCTTTTCGTCTGGCCAGCCGAGGAAAATGAAGGGCTTCTCAGCGGTGAATTCCTTGCCTTCCAAAGGCCCGATGAAGAGTCTGGCGATCGCCATAGATGCTCCTTCAGTAATCAAGCCGCCATGGGTTGGGGCTCGTGGGAACGGGCAAGATTCATTTCGAGGCGTTGCAGGTAGGTCGGTTGCGTGGGGATGCGGTGCCAGTGGGTGCCATTGAATTCGTAGAGGCGGGCGAAAACGGCTTTAGGGCTCTGGCGGCTGCCTGCTTCGAGATAGTTCCACGCCGCTTGCTTGGCGGTAAAAGAGGTGACGGTGCTTTTGGAGGGCCAGCCGAAAACGACAACTGGTTTGTCACTCGAGAAAATACGTCCGTCTAGCAAGCCTGAATAAGTGGTCATGAGTGAGAGGATTACCCAATCGGCACGGTGATTAAATGAGGTGTTACCCTACTTAAAAATTGGTTTTTGGAAGAGGATGAATTCTAGCCACAGATGGAACACGGATTTACACGGATGAAGAATTACCACGGAGACACTGAAAGCACGGAGGGAAAGGCTGGTCAGTTCCGCCTCTGACGCGATTGGAGGGTGGCAAAATATTTCTAACTATTTTTACCCATCGAACACCGAACGCCCAACGTCGAACATCGAGAGTGGGGAAAAGATTAGAGCCTCGTTCCTCGGCTGGAGAAGGGGGTGGCCGTGGTGATTCCGTCGGCGGGACAGCTCCACCTTGAATTCGAGGACGACGACGAGGACGAAGGAACGATTATGATCGGGAAAGGCATTGGGCATTTTGCCCGGTGGAAATAAGGAGAATTACCCATGGTAAACTGCGTGAAAATAGGATTGTCGCATCAGCCCGCAATCGGCACTCTCGGCGGTCCTATGCGGCAAGTGAATTTGGGCCTCATCGGTGGTGGCACAGTCGGCGGCGGCGTTCTGAAGGCGCTGGAGCGCAATGGCGCGCTCATGGCGTCCCGGCTCGGCGTCGAGTTTCGTATTGCCCGCGTGGCGGTGCGTGATCTGAAAAAGAAGCGTCCGGTGGCGTTGAGCCGCAAGGTGCTCACGACTTCTTGGGAAGAGGTCGTGAATGATCCCGCCGTGGAGGTGGTCATCGAATTGATGGGCGGCACCACGACGGCAAAAGCGGTGGTGCTCGAGGCGCTTCGACTCGGTAAACCCGTCATTACGGCGAACAAGGCGTTGCTCTCCAAGCATGGTGAGGAACTCTTCGAAGCAGCCGAGAAGCACGGCGCGAATCTTTACTACGAAGCGAGCGTGGCGGGTGGCATCCCGATCATCAAGGTCTTGCGCGAAGGGCTGATTGGTAATCGCGTGACGCGCCTTTACGGCATCCTGAACGGGACGTGCAATTACATCCTCACGCGCATGAAGCGCGAGGGTAAGGGCTTCGAGGAAATTTTGAGCGATGCGCAGCGACTGGGTTACGCGGAAGCAGAGCCTTCGCTGGATGTGGATGGCTATGATGCGTTGCACAAGGCGGGCATCCTGGCCTCGCTGGCACATGGCTTCTGGGTGAACTCGGATCATGCCTATCTGAACGGCATCCGCGAGATCACGCAGTTGGACATCCAGTTCGCGCAGCAGCTCGGTTACACAATCAAGCTCTTGGGCATCGTGAAGAAGAATGCGGACAGCGGCGACAAGTGCTCACCGATCGAATTGTCCGTCTGCCCCACGTTGGTGCCGAACTCGCATGTGCTGGCGAGTGTGAATGAAGTTTTCAACGCCGTGCTGGTGCGCGGTGATGTGGTGGGTGACACGCTGTATTACGGTCGCGGTGCGGGTCAGGACGCGACGGCGAGTGCCGTGCTGAGCGACTTGGCGGATGCGGCGCTGGACTTGAAGTGCGAAAGCAAGAATCGCATCCCGCCGTTCGTGCCGCATGAGCGCGATGGCGCGGTTATCGCGCCCGGCAAGATGGTATCGCCATATTACGTGCGGTTCAGCGTGGTGGACAAGCCGGGGACGCTGGCGAAGATCGCGAATCTTTTGGGCAAGGCGAAGATCGGCATCTCGTCCGTGATCCAGCCGGAAGGCCACGAGGGTGAGAGCGTGCCGCTCATCTTGATGATTCATGACGCGTCGCTGGCGGCGATGACCAAGGCTTTGGGGCAGATCAGCAAACTGGACGTGATCAAGGGGAAGCCAGTGATGTTCCGGGTGGAGAATTTCGAGTAACCACAAATAAGTCGTACCCTTATGTTCAACCAAGTCGTACCCTCTGTCAGCCGTTTGCTCGCGAGCGCGATGTTGCTCGCGTGGAACGGTGTGTCCGCCTTTGCGGCGGCACCGGGGCCCCTGAAAGAAACCGCCGCACCGACCTTTGCCTGGCCCGCGCCGATGCAGTTCCAGGTGGAAGAGGCGGCGCAGGTGAACGGCAACAAGACGGTGTTCCGTCACACGTTGTCCTTCACGCGTGCGGAGAATGATTATCTGCTGACGTGGGTGGAGACGAAGTGCGTAGAGGTGGCCGGGCAGAAGATCAAGGGTGAGAAGCTGAAGAATGAGGTGCGTCCGCTGGAGGCGATGATGTCGAGCCGCCCGCCGTTGCGCATCAGCAGCACGGGGGAATATATCGGCGCGGTGATGTCGCCGGAAGTGATCGCCAAGCTGGTCAAGCAGCGTGAACAGGCGTTCCCTGAGAAGACGGCGGAGAACAAGAAGTATGCGGCGGAACTGAATTCTCCCGCAGGCATGGAGACGTTTGGGCGGAGTTTGGGGCAGCATTGGAATGCGTGGGTGGGACAGTGGCGGAAGGCGCCCCTCGCGGAGAACACTTCCACGACGAGTCAGGTGCCGATGTTCCTCGGTCAGGACATCTTCGTGTTCGGCGAGTTGATGCATAACAATCTCGGCAAGGCGAAGGGCACGGGCGGTCAGGTACGGTTGACCTCGGATGAACTGACGACAGGTCCGAAGTATGCCCGGGCTTTGAGCAACGCGATGGGTGGCTTTGAACTGACGCGTCCGACGGTGATTTCGGCGGAGCGCCATGTGGCTTATGAGACGGTGACGGACTTGGCGACGTTGCTCCCGAGCACGGCCAGCCGGAAGTCTGTGATGATGGTGGAGCTGGAGGGGAAAACACCTTCCACGAAGGTAGAAGAATACGGGTATCGCTTTTTCTGGCCGGATGCGGCTAAAGTCAGGAAGTCCGAAAAATGACAATTTCTAACAGTGCAAATCGTTGGGGTGGGATCATCGAGGCTTATCGGCGTTATCTGCCGGTGACCGAGTCGACGCCGATCGTGTCCTTGTGCGAAGGCAACACGCCGCTGGTGCGCGTGGATAATTTCGTGAAGGCAATCGGTGGCGAGTTCGAGCTCTATCTGAAGTACGAGGGCTTGAACCCGACGTGCTCTTTCAAAGACCGCGGCATGACGATGGCCGTGACGAAGGCGAAGGAAAAAGGCGCGCAAGTAGTCATCTGCGCCAGCACGGGCAACACCTCCGCAAGCGCAGCAGCATATGCGGCGCGTGCCGGTTTGAAGTGCGTGGTGCTGCTCCCGAACGGCAAGATCGCCCTCGGCAAACTCGCACAGGCCTTGATGTATGGGGCCACGACGATCTCCATCGAAGGTAACTTTGATGAAGCCTTGCGCATTGTGCGTGAACTCGGCGAGACGGGTAAGGTGGAAGTCGTTAACAGCGTGAACCCCGTTCGTATCGAAGGTCAGAAGACGGCGGCGTTCGAGATCTGCGATCAGCTTGGTCGCGCGCCTGATTTCCATTACCTGCCGGTGGGTAACGCAGGCAACATCACGGCATATTGGAAGGGTTTTAAGGAATACTACTCGGTGCAAAAAGCAGATCGTCTGCCGAAGATGTGCGGCTGGCAGGCGGCTGGCGCGGCACCGATCGTGGATGGATATCCGATCGAGAAGCCAAGTACGGTGGCGACGGCGATCCGTATCGGCAACCCTGCGAGCTGGCAGCCTGCGGTGAATGCGGCGAAAGAGTCCCAAGGCTTCATCGACAAGGTGACGGATGAGGAGATTTTGGCAGCGTATAAATTGATCGCACGCACAGACGGCATTTTCGTGGAGCCTGCTTGCGCGGCTCCGTTGGCAGGCCTGATCCGCAGCGTGAAAGCGGGTAAGATTCCCGTCGGCAGTGTCATCACGGCCACGATGACGGGCCATGGCTTGAAGGATCCGGATAATGCGATCAAGACGGCAGGCTTCGAAGCGACAGTGGTGCCGCCGACGAAGGAAGCCGTGATGAAGGTGATCGGATTGTAAGCCCAATTCACTTAACGCTACGGCGTGTATGCCTCTGACCTATCAAACAGGTGACGCAACACGTCCGCTCGGTGATGGGCAGAAAATTATCGTCCACGTCTGCAATGATGTCGGTGCTTGGGGCAAAGGCTTTGTCACCTCCATCAGCAAACGCTGGAAAGAACCTGAGGCTCGTTATCGCGCATGGTTTCAGGGCGAGGAGAAAATCCCTTTTGCTTTAGGCGAAGTGCAATTCGTCTCCGTTACTCCGGACATCACAATCGCCAATCTGATCGGCCAACGAAACATTCGCACGCGAACCAAAGTTCCCCCGATTCGTTACGATGCCGTTCAAGCAGGTTTGGCGAAAGTAGCAGAGCACGCGCTGAAACATTCCGCCTCTGTTCATATGCCTCGCATCGGGTGCGGCTTGGCCGGTGGCAAGTGGGAAGAGATACTTCCACTCATCGAGGCCGAACTGATCGCCCAAGGCATATCAGTGACGGTGTATGACTTCGCCTGAGTGAATCGTTGTGCCTTACGGCACCAGCGTCGCCATCACGCGATAGAATTTCTGCGCGCCTGTATTGCTCACGGCAAAGGTGTGGATATTACCATCCCCATTGAATGATTCCCCCGTGATCCACGTGGGCGAACTCAAGGACGTCGTGGATTGCAGTTCGTAATGGATGCCTGCCGTCGTGGCCAACGTGAAGGAGACATTCCCGCTCACCAACACTGGCATACCCAGCACCGGTGCGATCAGCGTAACTAACGGCGCATCCAGGGAGAGCAACGCCAGGCGATTGATGGTGATGTTACCGATGGCTGTGAAATTACCGCCAATCCACAGATGGCCATCAGTAGTGAGCGCAGCAGAATTCACGATCTGATTCGGATCCCAATCTTTACCACCAGCGAAGATCTGGTCCGCTGTGCCGTCCAGGCTGATACGCAGGAGTTGTTTGCGTTGATTGCCAGAAGCCACGGTGGTGGTGAAGTTACCGACTGCGATCACGCGTCCATCGGACATCGGAACAACTTCGCGCACCATGCCACCTGCCGTGATGTTCGTAAGTCCCCAAGAGGTATCCAATATGCCATTCGCGCTGAGGCGCGCGACGATGGGTTTGATCGGCGAGCTGTTGCCGACATTGCCGAAATCACCACCAATAACGATGTAGCCATTCACCAAGGCCAGAGAACGCACAGCACCATTGATGTAGGCGGGCGTGAACGAAGTATCGAGCGTGCCGGTATCGTTCAGGCGCGCCAGGTTCGTGATGGCCGTGCCATTGATGTTCGTGAAGGTGCCGCCGATGAGCACCTTGCCATCCGCTTGCACAAGAACGGCGTAGATATCCATCGTGCCGTTCGTGTTCGCGATGGTCGGGCGAAAGCCGCTATCGAACGCACCGCTGGAACTCAATCGCGCGAAACCTTTTTGCGCATTGCCTTGCACGGTGCTGAAGCGGCCACCTATGTAAACGGCTTGATCTGCATTCGTCGCCGCGCAACTGATATATTGATCATAGGCAGAGGTGCTCGCGTCGGTGTAACGACCGCCTGTGAAAGTCGTATCGATTGTGCCATCCGTGTTGAAACGGATGATGTTCGCGTAGCTCAAGGCGGGGAAAGCGTTCGCCAAGAGGCTGCCTACCACTAGCAATTTGCCATCGGGGAAACGGTAGAAATTACTCACACCGCCGCTGATGTAACCGGTGTTTAGACTGTTCGTGAGGCGGAAGTTGGTGGGGTTGCCATCACGCTGGAATTGCAGCAGAGGACCCGTGGTGATGCTGTTAAAAATTGAGAAGGCACCACCGACCAACACCGAGCCATCAGGCAACGAGATGACTTTGGTGATGCTATTACCAAACGTCCGACCTGACAGACTGAAGTCAGCCTCGGGCGTGCCGGGTGAAAGGTAAACCTCCGCCGTGACGACGGCGCTGGTGCTCATGCCGAACTGGTTGGAGACCACGGCGTAGATCGCGTTCGTGTTCGCGAAGGTGCGCGTCAGACTGTAGGAGAAATAGTTGCTGCCCGCACCGTAGGTCGTCGTGCGTGCGGTGTGCAGCGTGTTGTTCGTGTACCAATACAAGGTGGCCGAGACGCTCGAGGTGAAGCCGATGCTGACTGAGCCTGCACTCGTCAGGCGCGTGGTATAGGTGCGTACGCCTAGTGGTTGGATGGCGATGTAAGGCACGTCGGCGAGCTGAACAGAGACGGTGACCACTTTGCTGGTGCGCGAACCGAATTGATTGCTCGCCACGACGTAATACGTGCCTGCATCGCTGCCTTGCACGGAAGGGATATCGAGGATCTTCACGAAGCCGTTGCCGTTCGTGGGGTAATCATAATTCACCGCCGTGTGGCTGGGGATGAGAGAGTCATTGCGATACCAGTAGAACGCCAGCGGGGGAACGCCGTAAGCCGAAGCTGCGATGGTCAGGCGTGTGTTTTGGGTGGTACTGATGGTTGTGCCGATGGTCCGGATCTCGTTCGGGTATTCGAAGAAAACATCCGGAGCGGTGGTAAGAAAACTCTGCACCTTCACCACGGCGCTGGTGACTGAGCCTGCGCCGTTTTGCAGCACGGCGTAGTAAGTATCAGCAACAGCAGAAGGGTTCGAGATTCTTTGCAGCAGCGGTGTCTCGGTGCTGGTGAGATAGCTGCCATTCTTATACCAGAGCACGGCAGTCACCGGTGTGCCGGAAGCGACGAGGCTCAGGCTGAAGGGGCTATTCGTGATGACATATTGGTCTTTCAGATTTTCCGCGATGACGGGCAAGGTCGATACCTGAATCTGCGCGACGACACTGGTGATGGAGCCGAAATTATTGGTCACCACCACGGAGTAACCACCGGCATCGACGGCTTGAAAATCCGTGATGTAGAGTGCGGGGCTGGCGGGAGCTGTGGGTGATGTGCCAGCGGCGAGCGTGGCGTATTTGGGACCGTTCACCAAAGGCACGCCGTCTTTTTGCCAGAACCAGCCGATTGGTGGTGTGCCGGTGACCGTGCAGGTAATGACCGGTGTCTGGGTGAGTGCCCAGTAGTTATTGCTCGGCTGCACGAGGAAGGTCGGTGATTCGCCAGCGCCGACGGTGAGCACGGTGTTGGTCGAAGCATTGCCCACACCGTTACCGACCACGACACTGTAGGTACCCGAGTTGGCGGGTTGGATGTTATTGAGGGGATAGGTGGATTGCGTGGCGCCATCGATTGGCGTGTTGTTCCTGGACCATTGATAGGTCATGGGCAGATCGCTCAAGGCGGTCACGCTCAACACGATGTCTGTATTGATGATGCGCGTGCCACCACCGCTGATCGAACTGATGACGGGTGCCATGGGGCTGGGCGCTTCACCATCGGTGATGCGCACGATGCCGACTTGATTGCCGCCATCTTCCTCGGGATCGAGATGCTCACGGTGAATTTCATAGTAAGCGGGGACGCTGACACCGCTGACGGAGAAGAAAACGAACACATCCACCGTGGAATCATTGAACCAGCCGGTGAGGTCCAGATAGAGCACATCGTAATTTTTGAAAGCGGACCAAGTGCCGGATCGAGGAGAGATGCCAGAGGCGGCAGGCACCGAGTAGGTGCCATTGGCGTGCAACACCGCTTTATAACTGCCGGTGGATTCATAGGCGGCATTGCCACCTTTGCTTACGATCTGCAGCCAGAGAGTTTTGCCCGCCAACTGGCTGGGCAAAAGATTTGCAGCAGAGTATTCAGCCCCCGCGGAATTCTGCACCACCCCGAGCATCAGCAATAGCCCCAACCACACCCCAGTGAAACGATTCATAATACACCGCAAGATTGGCAAAAAATTCGCTTACCGATGAAAAGCCGACAGAGCTTTAAACGGATTGGATGAAACGCATCTGGAAAGCGTCAACTTCCTTGCAATCAAGCGGTTGGAGGAGAAGCAAAAGGTGAGCCTAAGTCAAACGTGAGAATGCGTTTTGAAATGAAAAGATTTATCCCTTTTTGTCCATAGGGAAACAATGGAGGCTTTGTTAGGGCCAAGTGGAAGGAGCAAAAAAACGAACCTGCTATTAACTAATTTTCTTCTCTCGTAGCAAATCTAGTGCGATGGCGGCGGCGGCGACTTCGGCGGCTTTTTTGCTCTTGCCGGTGCCGCGTGCCAATTCGCGACCGGTGTGCCAGACGGCGCACTCGAACTCACGATCGTGATCGGGACCCGTGGCTGAGACCACCTCATAACGCGGAGCTTCCACTGAGGTAGATTGCAGGAATTCCTGCAACGCACCTTTGGGATTTTCCACCTTGGGCAGGTGGTCGAGGTTATCGAGCTGCGAGCGAAATTGTTTGATGAGCGTGGCGCAAGCGCAGTCCTGGCCGCTATCCAGATAGACTGCACCGATCACAGCTTCAAAGGCGTCTGCCAAGATGGAAGGACGCAAGCGACCGCCGTTGGCTTCTTCGCCCCGGCTCATGATGAGGTAGTCGCCGAGCTTCAGGAACATCGCGCGTTCCGCGAGCGAGTTCTGGTTCACCAAGCGGGCGCGACCTTTGGTGAGGGAACCTTCATCCGCATCAGGAAAACGGTCGTAGAGTTCGCGGGTGAGACAGAGCTGGAGAACGGCGTCACCGAGGAATTCGAGGCGCTGGTTGTGCTCCGTTTCGCCCGACTCATGGGACATGGAAGGGTGCGTCAGGGCCAGGCGTAACAGTTCCGGCTGGCGGAACCTATAACCCAGAGCGGATTCTAATTGTGCATGTATGCTCACGCTGATTTAGAGGCCCACGATCTGGCCGAAACCGCTTACAACATCGTGCTTATGGCCGAGACTCTTACGTTGACCAGATGGAAAACGTAATCCGGTAAGTTACGGAGTTATGACGGGGAAGAACCCGGTTTGATTTCATCCTCCGGAACGGGCGCAGGCGGGATCGCAGTGGCTTCTTCCACGAAAGGTGGGGCTTCACCGGAAGATTTCAAAGGCGGTTCTTCGGACGTGGCATCAGCCGGAGCTGCCGCAGCATCAGCGGGTGCTTCCGTGGTCACAGAGGGGAGAGGTTGCGCGGTGGGTTCGGAACCAGGCAAGCCGTGTTCGAGCAAGTTCGCCACGTCATGCTGCACCTGTTGCAATTGATCGAGCTGCAGATCGGGATCGGGAATGGTGAAGATATCGCCCGTCTTGGGCTGTTCATAGACGAACACGCGCTGGCCTTCCTGTTTGAACTGGCTCTGGATTTTCAGGAGGCGTTTGCGCTCGAGCATCACGGCGAGGATGTAACTCGCGGCGGCATACTTGGGGTCATTCAGCTCCACCAGTTTGCGCAGGAGTGTTTCGGCGGTGTCTTTCTGGATCGCATCGGGTGCTTGCGCAGGAGGCGCGTGATAGACGCCCTGCCATTGGGAGATGAAGCCTTTGCGGTCCTTGGCTCCGGCAGCGAATTGCTCCTGCCAGCACTTCTCGCACACGTCCATGCGTTGATACTCGTGTTTTTCATCGCACAAGACCGTGCGATACGGCTGCTTGTCAGCGAACTTCTGCTGGCACGCCTGGCAATGATGCGCCCGTGACTGAATGTTCCAATCGATCATGGAAAATGGTTGTTAAACCCGCTGCTCCGCTTAGGATGCTGGGCCATTATCGCCTGAGATTAAACGACTTCAACCCATTTTCATGAACGCGGAACTAGAGATCAAGTTAGCCCAAGTGCGGGCCGTAATCAAAGAACAGAAGGCTGCCGGTGCGCTTTTCGGCCTGCAACCGAACTTCTCGTGGCTCGCCTGCGGAGGCGAGGCCCACATCCCGCTGAACACCGACAAATCGTTCGGCCAGCTCCTCGTCACTCCCAAAGGACTCTACGTTTTCGCCACGCGCATCGAGATGCCGCGCCTCTTGAATGAAGCTCTCAAGGGCCTCGGTGCCAAGCCGCTCGTGTATGAGTGGTTCGATGCGCCGGGTGCGCTGGAAACGCTGAAGAGCGTGGTGGACCCGAAGAAGGTTCTCTCGGATAACGGCGAATGGGGCACGCAAGCGCGTCCGGAACTCTTCGCGCCATTGCACTATTCCCTGCAACCCATCGAAGTGAAACGCTACCTCGCGTTGGGCAAGGCGACGGAAGCCGCGATGAACGAAGTGTGCAAGGCTATCAAGCCGGGTCAGACGGAGTTTAATCTCGCCGGTCAATTGGCCGATGCCGCATGGCAGCGTGATCTCACGCCCGTGGTCTTGCTCGTGGCCACGGATGAGCGCGTGAAGAATTTCCGTCATCCGCTGCCGACGAAGAAGAAGCTCAAGAAATACGCGATGCTCGTGCTGTGCGCACGTCAGCATGGCTTGATCGTGGCGATGACGCGCCTCGTGCATTTCGGCAAGTTGAGCGAAGACCTGAAGCGGCGTCATGCGGCGGTGTGTCTCGTGGATACGGCGATGCACCAGAGCACGCGCATCGGCACGCCGGTGCGTGAAGTGTTCCGTCGTGCGACGGCGACGTATGCGCAGCAAGGTTTCCCGGATGAGTGGCATCTTCACCATCAGGGCGGACCATGCGGCTATCAGGGTCGCGATTATCTCGGTTCACCGACGGCGCAAGGCGTAGTGCTGGAGAACCAACCTTACGCGTGGAATCCCTCCATCACCGGTACGAAGAGCGAAGACACGATCCTCGCGACCGCCAAGGGACCGATTGTGGTCACCGAATCCAAGGACTGGCCGATGGTCAGCGTGGAGTGGGATGGTAAGATCGTGAAACGGCCGGATATTTTGGTGAGGTAATGGAGCGCGAGTCTCTGACTCGCAGCAATGTGATAATTGCAATGACTTTCCGAACGGGCAGTGCCTGTCGGATAGCGTTTTGCTTGGGTGTGTTGCTGCGGGCAGGAAACCACCATTCGTCATTTCCACGCATCGCGCCACTGGTCTTGATGCCAGCGCCCCTCATCCATCTCGATGAGGTCGAAGTCCGTGATGACCTTGCCGTCATCCGCGAATCCATATTCCTTGATCATGTCCGGGATGAAGCCATCCGTCTCATCGTCGCGCCAGCCGCGTTTGCTCATGAAGCTGTTATAGATGAGGATCTGTTCATCCGTCAGGCGGCGTCCATTGCTCTCACACCATTCGAGCACTTCCGCATCTGACTTGCCGGAGAGCACCAGGCTCTTCACATCCTCGTAACGCACGCCGAAATAGCGGCACGTGCGCCCATCGAAGCCCTTGCCCAGCATATCGAAATAATCCGCTGGCAGCTTGCCCGCCGCGTGCAGACGGATCTTCGAACACATACGCGCGAAGTAAAAGATACCGCGCGTTTTCTCGTAACAACCCTTGATGCCTTCGATCTTCATGATGATGGAAGCATCGGGTAAAAGAGGAGGAATGGCCAATCGCTTTTTCCCGATGGCCCTTGACCGCAGATTAGAGCGGTAAAAAAAATCCTGTAGCCTGGTGGCTGAAGAATGAGAAGGGCGGTCTTTTTGGGTTCTGGCTTCGTTTCGGCTCAGTCACAGGGTCTTGGGGACCTGCTCCTTCGCCAAAGCCTCGCCAGAACCCAAAAATCCTCGCTCCACCCGGCTACATCATTTTTTTAAACCGCTCTAACAGGTATGAAGGGAAAACGGATCGTTGCTCTGGTTTACGCTCCTTGAATTTAATAGCACCGGCTTCAATGAACCTGCTGCAGGTCACAGACCCTCGTCCCGTTTGCGCTTGCGGGGCGGGTGGGTTTCGTCACTCTTGCGGGATGAATTCCTTGCTTCGTTTTTTAGCCGTGCTTTGTCTTTTTTTAACGACAGCAGTGCAGGCAGCGCATCCTTTCCTGGCGTGTGATTACGGCGGGAACAAGGTTTGCCGGGTCTCGGCGGAGGGCAAGATCGAGTGGCAATATGATTGCAAGAACCCGCAAGACATCTGGTTGTTGCCCAATGGCAATTACCTGTTCTGCTATGTTAATGGTGCGGTGGAGGTGACGCCCGATGCGGAAAAGAAAATCGTTTGGGAATACAAAGCACCCAGCGATGTGAAGTGTGAGGTGCATGCCTGCCAACCCTTGACCGATGGCAAAGTGATGATCGTGGAGACGGGCACCAGCCGCATCATCGAGGTGGATCGCGCGGGCAAGATCGCCAAAGAGATCAAGCTCACGACGGACCCGGCCGTGAAGATGCACAACCAGTATCGCGGCACACGCAAGTTGGCGAACGGTCATTACATCGTGTGCTTCAAGGGCGAGGGAAAGATTGTGGAACTGGACAAGGAAGGTAAGACCGTGCGTGAACTCAAAGTGCCTGGTGATCCGCATGGTGCCGTCTCCGTGGGCAAAGGTCATCTGCTTGTGACTTGCGGCGATGGCCACAAGGTCCAGGAATTCGATAAAGACGGCAAAGTCGTTTGGGAACTGAACGAGAATGATCTGGAAGGCAATCCGTTACGCTTGATGGCCGGTTGCCAGCGTTTGCCGAATGGAAACACGATCTTCTGCAATTACCTTGGTCACGGTCACATCGGCAAACAGCCGCAAGTGCTCGAGGTGACACGGGACAAGAAAGTGGTCTGGCTGGTGGAGGACCACGTCCAGTTCAAGACTATCAATCAGATTCAGTTGCTGGATGTGAAGGGGAATGTGGTGAAGGGCGAAATATTGCGGTAAGCCTACTTCACATACGGCGAGTTACCTTCTGCTTTCGCTGAAAAAGTTTCCGCGCTGATATCGCCAGTCTTGCCGCGCATCAGAATATTCCCGCGCACGAGTACTCCTTTGGAGCGGCCGGCCACCATCACGGATTGAGTGAGCGTGGGTTCTTCGCGGCGATCAGCGATGATGCAGTCGGAGATGGAGACGTTGTGCGAGCCTTGCACAAAGATGCCGCGATGCCCCGGCTCGTAGATCTGGCTGGAAGTGATCTTCACACCATCCGAGTCGATCACTTCGATAGCACCACCCTCTTCAAGTGAACCGGCCCGGATGTCCTCCATCTGTATTCCGCTCAAGGTGATGGCCTTGCATTTCTTCAAGGTGATGCCGCCGGTCACGTCTCCGCGATAATCCGGATTGTGATCAATAACCTGCGTGCCCACGGAGATGTTCCGGCATTCTTCGAGGAGCAGCGCATGCTCGTGACCGACGAATGTGGTGTTGCCGCTGAGCACGATCCCGCGTGCGCGCACCAAGTGCACATTCACCTTCTGGCTGCTGATCATGTTGCCCGTGATGCTGATGACGCCCACTTTGTCCGCCGATTCCGCATTGCCGATGAAGCGGATGTTCGCACCGCCCGGACTCGGCTTCGCCTGAATGGTGTTACTGGCGATGGTTCCTTCCCGCACGCTGCCTTCCGTGACGTCGATGAGAATGTCCGCCGAAGCCTCTGCCTTCAGGTCGTAGTTGTATTCGATGTCGTTACCCGTGAAATGAAAATTACGGATCTCACTCGCCGCGATCTTGATGCCACCACTCTTACAATAGCTGATGTGGCTGCCATGGATGATGGCCTGATGAACGTTCACGCGATCGAAGAACACACCCACACCTGTGTTGTTATAGATGTGGCAACTGTCTATGAGCACATTGCGATTACGTTCATAGAGACGGATGCCATCACGCACATTGCGGATGAGCGTGGCGCGCACCGTCGGTTGCATCACCTTCACGAACTCAATGCCGTCAGCCTCTGCATGTGTGCCGACGATCTCCAAGCCATCCACCTGCGGCATGCGTTCCTTTTCCCAGACGCCGGGTTTGAATGAAGCCGGATCAGCAGAACCCATATGCGTGCCAGTAAAGCGGAAGGCCGGACCCGCTCCAGACATCGTGACACGCCCAACACCGCCTAGGCCGGTGAAGCTGGTCACACCGCGCTCGGCGAGCTTCACTTCGATGGTTTTGGTGAGAAGATAATTGCCCTTGGGAAATTCCAGCACGCCATCGTTCGCCTCATGCACAGCCTTTTGGATGGCGGCGGTGTCATCGGTCTTGCCATCGCCTTTTGCGCCGAAGTCGCGCACGGAAGCGGCTTCAGCGAGCAGCGGGATTAAACTTACGGCACCGAAAATAAAGCACACAGCTAGACGGTTCATAGTTCGGGCAGAAGATGCGGTTGCAGGCTCAACCAGTTCAGACTGGCGGACAGTTTAGACCCAAGGCACTATAACGAGCAACGCCGAATCCGAGATGAGAAAACATTTCCAAAGGATGCAGAAAGTACTGTGGCTCCTCCTGCTGCTGCCATTGACGGCGTGCCAGTCCTCACGTGTCCAGACGCCCGTCACACCACCGCAACCTTACATGCGTGTGACACGGGCTGCGGGTGGCACAGCCTCGCTGGATATCGTTATCCGCGAATTCCACGGACCCAAGAAGCGCGATCCTATCGTCTATCTCGTGGGCGTGTCCCACATCGGTGATGCAGAATATTACCAGACGGTGCAGAACCGGTTGGAAGCAACGGAGTTAGTTTTGTTTGAAGGCGTGCGCGCCAGTGAAGAGCGCGCCAAACCCAAGCCGCACGATACTTCTGCTCCACCGCCGCCGAAGATGCCGGTGCGGGCGACGAACGAGTTCTCCTTGCAAGCGGATCTGGCGAAATCGCTGGGATTGGAGTTCCAGCTCGATGTGGTCAATTACGAACGTCCGCACTTCCTGAACAGTGATATGACCATCACGCAGATCATGGAGGTGTTGAATCCCGGCAAGCGCTTCGGCCCGCCGGGCTCAGGCAAGCCGGTGCAGGCACCGAATGATGATTCTGGCGCGGCGCAGTTCGATAACCTGATGTCCGCGATGGATGGCTCCGGTTTTATGGGCGGCGTGTTGCAGATGATGGTGAAATTCATCGGAGCCAGTCCGAAGATACAGACCTTGGTGAAGCTCTCGTTCATCGAGATGCTGGGCAGCTTGGAAGGTGATCTCTCGCGCATGGAGATGCCCTCACCGGGCTTGAAGGAACTGCTAAAAGTTCTGATCGAGAAGCGTAATCACGTGGTGATGGATGACCTGCGCGCCAGCCTCGCGGAGAAGCATCCGCCGAAGACGATCGCGATCTTTTACGGTGCCGCGCATATGCCGGATATGGATACGCGCCTGCAAACGGAACTGAATTATCGTCCGATGAAAGATGAGTGGTTGAAAGCATTCAGCGTGGACCCGGTGAAAGCCGGAGTGAGCCAGGCCGAAGTGCAGATGGTCAAAGGTGTAGTGGAATGGCAAATGAAGATGCTGAAACCGGCGAAGCCGAGGGAGTAGATAGTGGATAGTTGAGGGGATGAATTAACCGAAAACGGATGAACCGTTTCGTAAAATATCTTGTGACGGCGGCGGCTGGTTTGCTGCTGCTGGTCGCTGGCTTAATCGGTTTGATTGAGTGGCAGAGATGGCGGTCATTGCGTGAGGTCAAGCAAGTGGTCGCGCAAATCGCTCCCGGCACACCGTTCACAAATGTGGTGCAGCAGTTGGGGAAGCCAGTGGATGTGATTGCCGATAGCCTATACATGCTTCTGCGCGGCACTCGGAAAGAGGAAAACTTTGTAGGGGATAAAGTTCTGCACATGTTTTTGCATCGCGGACCACCATTCCGCTGGATACTGATCTATACTGACAAGGATTCTTCGCGGGTGGTTTATGCGGACTGGACATCGATGTGAATGTGCCTGAGGGGAAACCGAAAATGAAATTCAGTGAAATCAAGTTTAAGCGGGATGGTGACTACCCTTGGTCAGAGGGTAAAATGGCTCGTATCGCGTTCAAAGATTGTGAGAACCGTCTGACCTTGGATGAGGATGGCTATTTTTACGCAGCCGAGGATGATGAAGTCGACAGACCTCAAAAGGTGATTGTGACGGCTTACCATGAAGTTGCTGGGAAATTGGTGGATCATCACCGAACCGCATTTGAACACTTCATCGAGAATGCGAGTGCCTATGAAACAAGGCTTTTAAAGTATTTGGGGGACATTGCCGCAGAGAATATTAAATCTGCATTGGCAGTGAAGAGCTGGAGACAGGAATTGATGTTGTTCTTAATCGGAAAAGGCGGGCTGAAATCGTTCATCAAGAAACATTCCCTTGATGCTCCGGACGGCATTAAGAAACAGATCGTGTGGACTGGCCTTGGCCTCTATGACCAAGGTATTGATGGGGTTGGGTTGATTACCGTGGATTTTCACTGTGGTTGGGATGACGAACATGGGATCAGTGTGCTGATGCATAAGGGCAAAGTCCTCTGTCATGGAGGTCTTGCAGATTATTCAAATCGCGGTGATTCCTTGCTTGAGACGGCCAAATGCGACCAGAGCCATTGCAAGGGGTACGACCTCAAGTTGTGAAGAGTGGCCTTGCTTGCTCGCGTTAGCGGGACTGGTCGTTGATGTGAATATTTATGCCAAATCCTATCAATCTTGAGCTGGTCATTGGCGGCTCTAAAGAAGGCACGGAATACCGTTTTATCGGGGATGAGGCGTCCTTGCGGCAGTTGGCGCAGGATATCCTTAATCGGTTGGATGGAAAAGAGCCGGGGCCATGGCCGGGAACAGCCTCGATGATTTCTTGTGAACCAGTCGCGCATGAAAGTGGATTGATATTTAAAAGCAAAGGGAATGCTTTTTTGTCGTTCCAGAAATCCAGCTCAACGGATAAGGATCAGCAAATCTCTGACTTGGAGCAACAGCTCGCCCAAGCCCGCAGACATACTGAAAAAGCACAGTTGGAACGCTTCAGTTGGAAAGAGTTAACGGCAGCCTTTGAAGCACTGGCTTCGGCGCAACGGGCTTTGGCGGCTGCCAAAGGGATGCCCTACGCAGTGCCTTACGATATTGGATTCAAACCTGAAGCCGCTGTGCCTGATCCGATCATCTTTCAGAGTGAAGACGCCATCATGCTGGCATTCTGTGCGGTGAAAGAAATGCCTGATGGTATGCGGGCGGATGCGGGATTCGGTATTATCGATTTCAAAGGCTGCATGGCCACCAAGTTCGGTTACCCCAATGATGAAGCGTTACCCGGACATCCTTTATATGAATGGGGCCTGTCGGCCTACGATGTGTTTGAAGTCATCAACTCCAAATGGGTGAAGGAAATGGCGGAGCAGAACAAGGTGGTTTTTCCTGAGCACACGATGTCTCCTCGACGACATTTCATTTTCACCTTTCATGACACGACATTCGAATGCGTCACCCGTGAATTGCATGCTTCGTTGAGCACGAAATCTTACCCGGAGATTTCCGAAGAGTTGAGGCGAAGGGTGATGGGAGGGTGATGCCGATGGGAAAAGATTTCTTTCGGCTATACTGGAAAGACCAGTGTCTCGGCACCATCAGTGAAATTGAATGGGCCGATTTTCCTTGGGCGCAGGGAAGATTTCATGCTGGTGATATGAGCGGGGAAGTGCGTGAAGTTCTCGATTATATCACCACGCAATCTGCCACAGAGGATGGGTTGATTGATTGGCCGTTTGCCGAGGAGTTGGGTGAGCAGTGGAAAATTGTCGCACCTGACGGCATGACGAAGGAGATCGCGCCTCCTATCATTGATTTTGAAGAAGGCTCGATTACTTGGAGGTAAGGCAGTTCCGCCTCCTTGTGTCGGCGGCTACGATTAGAAACAAAACAGCCGCCCTGGTTTCCCAAGGCGGCTGGAAGTCGATCAGTTAGCGCGGACTGACGTCCACGGCTACAGATTTAGAGTTTCGCCATCGCGTTATCGAGGGCGGTGTAGAGCGTGTTCATCGTCGCTTCCGTTTCATCACCCATGTTGGAGATGCGGAACGTCGTGCCCTTGATCTTGCCGTAGCCGCCGTCGATGAGGAAACCTTGTTCCTTCACCAGCTTCTGGAGCTTGGCGATGTCCACGGTACGGCCACCGGGCTTCGCACCGTTGTTAATGCACGTGAGCGTGACGGATTCGAATCCGGCATCCGGGAACAAGTTGAAGCCGTGCTTCGCCGCCCAGGCGCGTGTAGCCATGTTCAGCTTCAAGTGACGGGCATAGCGCGCGTCCAGACCTTCGGCGAAGAACTCGTCGAGCTTGGAGCCGAGCGCGTAGATGTGCGAGATGCTCGGGGTGCTCGGGGTCATGCTTTCCTTCGCGTTCTTATCGAATTCCACGAAGTCGAAGTAGTAACCGCGATCTTTCACCGTGGCAGCCTTAGCCAGGGCGGCAGGCGAGGCGGTGAACACCGTGAGGCCCGGAGGCAAGGCGAACGCTTTCTGCGTGCCGGCGAGCAAGACGTCGATGCCGAGCTTGTCGAAGTTCAGCGGCACGGCGGTCATGGAGCTGACGGCGTCCACGATGAACATGACGTCGGGATACTTCTGCTTCAGCGCGGCGATCTCTTCCAGCGGGCTCATGGTGCCGGTGGAGGTTTCGTTATGAATCAGCGTGAGCGCGTCGAACTGGCCGGTGGCGAGTTTCTTGTCGATGGCCTCGGCGCGGATGGGCGAGCCCCATTCGGATTGCAGGCCTTCGGCGTCCTTGCCGCAGCGCTTGGAGACGTCCAGCCACTTGTCAGAGAAGGCGCCCTTCATGCAGTTCAGGACCTTCTTGGTGACGAGGTTACGCAGGGAGCCTTCCATCACACCCCAAGCAGAAGAGGTGGAAAGATAGACGAGCTGCTTCGTGCCGAGCAGGGTCTGGAGCTGGGGCTGGATCTTGCCGTAGAGGTCTTTGAAGCCTTGGGAGCGGTGACCGATCATGGGCGAGCGGAACGCCTGCCATGTCTTCTCGTTGACTTCGACGGGACCCGGGATATGCAGTTTGACGTGTGCCATAAAAATGCTCGTGAAATTTTTCACAAGCGGTCTGGGAACGCAAGGGGATTTCAGAGAATGACCAATGATGAAATCCTAATGACGAAGGAATGGATAAAATCGCAAATCCAAAGCTCCAAACACCAGGGAAATTTCAATCCTCAAACTCCAAGGAGAGCACATCGCGGGCTGATTTGATGTTTGAGTATTCTTTGGAGCTTGGGGTTTGGGATTTGAAGTTTTGTTTGGACAGGGTTTCGCAGGATGAGGGAAAAATCGACCCCGCTTGCGTGAGTTTTGGGCGGTATGCGTCGGGTTCCCGCGCTGGGGGTGCGAAATCAGGGCTGGATGGTGGTAAAAACGGGCTGGCATCGGTTGTGCTTAATAAAAATTCACCGCAGAAAAAGCGGTCAAGATATGCGCTGGAATCCAAAGAGGCGGCGTGGTTTTTCGCTCATCGAACTGATGGTGGTCATCGCCATCGTACTCATCCTTGCCGGGATGCTGCTGCCGGCTTTGACGAAAGGAAAGATGAAGGCCAAGCAGACGGAGTGCACGAGTCATCTGCGGCAGTCGGGGCTGGCTTTCCGAATGTTCGCCGATGATCACGACAACCGTCTCCCCATGCAGGTGAGTGTGAAGCGGGGCGGCACGATGGAGTACGCGAACAAGGGGGAGACGTGGCGGCATTTTCAGGTGATGTCCAATCTGCTGGTGGACCCGAAGCTGCTGGTGTGCCCGGCGGATAAGAGCCGTTCCATCACGAATTGGAGCAAGCTGGGCAATGCGAACACGAGTTACTTCGTGGGATTAGACGCGAAGATCGGTTCAGCGCACCAGATGCTGGCGGGTGACCGGAATATTTTGACGCCGGGATATCAAACGCCCGGAGTGGTGCCGGTAAGACCGGAGATGCAGATATTTTGGACGGAGGAGATGCATCAGTTCCGGGGGAACATCCTGTTTGGCGATGGACACGTGCAAGCGATGGATAGTGAGGGCTTGCAACGGGTGGTGACGCAGCACGCGATGAAATAGGTGACGCATGAACGAAACTTGGAAAACACGCGGCCGGATGGCGTTTCGGGGGATCGAGTTGCTGCTGGCGTTCGCACTGCTGGCGGTCTTGATCGAACTGGTGCTGGTGCTGGTGAATGCGCCCGATCCAGTGCCGGAGATCCGTTTCATCCGGGTTCAAACGCCGCCGCAAGAAGCGGCATTGCCGAATGGATTGAAACCGGTGGAGATGCCAGTGACTGCCGCGCCTGAACTGGCAGCGGCTCCGCTGAAACCAGTCGCAGCGCCAAGGCCTGTGGTACGTAAACCTGAACCGCCGGCTCCGCCTGCGTTGCTGGATTTTGCGAATCTGCGCCGTTTGTTGGGAGGACGTGGTGGGGGCAGTTCAGCGGGTGGCAGTGCTGGCGGTCAGGGCAGTGTGGCGAACGATCCGGCTCCGCCACCCACGGTGGTGATGGGGCCGGGAGTGATTCCGGCACCGGATGCGCCGCCGACCAGTGGTAATCCGCCTGTTCCTGGCACGCCACCACCTGCACAAGCGCCTACCAATGGTGAAAATCCGGTGGTATCAAACACGAGCACGAACAACACACATCTGGAGAGCACGAATACGTTTCGCATCTCGGTGCCGTGAGGCTTACAGATACGGCGTCATCAGGCGGGCGATGCCGTCACGGAGCTTGATGGGCAGGGGGCGTTCATCCACTTCGCGCAGGGTGAGCTGGTGGGCGCTGGCGAGTTTGCCCTCGATATGGGCTTCGAGTTCGCCAGCGAGATGGGGGCAGTAGCATTCCACATTCAGCTCGAAGTTCAGGCGCAGGCTGCGGGGATCGAAATTGGACGAGCCGATGAAGGACCAGACGCCATCCACGATCATGAGCTTGGAATGATCAAAGGGGCCTTTCGTGAGCCACACGCGGCAGCCGCGGATGAGCACCTGCCAGAGCTGGGCCATCATGGCCCAGTGTACGAACGGCAGATTATTTTTTTCCGGCAAGATGATGTCTACCTGCACACCGCGCATGGCAGCGACGTTGATCGCGCTGAGCAGGGCCGGATCCGGCAGGAAATAGGGGTTCATGATGCGGATGCGTTTCTGCGCGCAGGTGATCGCACCCAGGATGGTCCAGCGGATCTTCTCGAAATTGTCATCCGGTCCGTCCGGCACACAGCGCGTGAGTACGGAGCCGGTGGCGTAGAGTTGCGGGAACCATTTCTCTCCGCGTAACTCGATGCGTGTGCTGAACATCCAGTCATCCGCAAAAGCTTCCTGCAAATAACCCACGATCGGGCCGCGCAGGCGGAAGTGGATGTCCTGCACGGGGCGCTTGGGGTTCAGCTTGAGCATGTGGCCATCGCGGATGTTCATGCCGCCGGTGAAGGCGATGAGGCCATCGGTGATGAGAATCTTGCGGTGGTTTCGCAAGTTGATGGCCATGGTGCGGAAGGGCACGGACGTGGGGAGAAAACGCACCACGGGGATGCCCGATTTCTTGAGCTGAGGTACGATGGATGGCCAGGAGTAACGCGCACCGGTGTCATCGATGAGTACGCGCACTTCCACACCGCGTTGCATGGCGCGGGTGAGTGCGTTCACGAACATGTCGCCGGCTTTGCCTTGATCGAAGATGTAGGTGGCGAAGGTGACGGAATGTTTCGCGGAGTCGATGGCAGCGACCATCGCGGGGTAAGCGGCGTCACCATTGATCAAGGGGTCAACGGAATTGCCTGCGAGCAGGGGCTGCGGCGTCATCTGGTTCATCAACTTGACCAGTGGCACGAGCGAGGGCCATTCGCGCGAGACTTTGTTCATCGGCAATTCACGTTCCGTATTGGTGCCAGCAGTGGTCTGGTAACGCGGGCAGGCGGCACGGAGTTGAGAAGCACGACGACGCAGGCGATTGATGCCGAAGGTGAGGTAGAGCACGGGACCGACGAGCGGGACGAGCCAGCTCAGGGCCACCCACATGACGGCGGCACGGGTATCGCGCTTATTGAGGATGGCGTGAGCAGAGGCGACGACGGCGATGAGTACAGTAAAGAGGGCGAGCAGCACGTGCCACGTCTGTCTCAAATAATCGATCAAGTCTTTGGGGTCGCCTTCCATGGTAGCCCTTGCCCCTTTATATTAAGGCACTTAGCTGGGTTTTGCCATGGGGAATTGGAGAAGAAGCAGCCAGTTTTTAAGTGTTCAGTTTATCCAGATGAGGAGAGAGCCTTATTTAAATAGCTGTGGTACGAAGTGATAAAGCGCCTGCTTCCACTCCGGCGCATCGTGCCCATGGCTCGCCACATGCCATACATGCGGCACGTTTTTCTCTTTTAGATACGAGTGAAATCCTTGGCTGATGTAGATGAGCCCGTCTTTGTTGCCGCAAGAGAGCCATAGAAGTTTGAGGCGCTTCGCCGCATCCGCATCAGGCAGCAGTTCAGCCGGCTTCTTCGTGTTTGGCGCGGAGGAGAAGCCGCCGACCCAGGCGAACTTGTCTAGGTTGCCGAGGCCGAAGTTCAGCGATTGGCCGCCGCCCATGGAGAGGCCGGCGAGGGCGCGTTGCTCGCGGTCCGGGTTCACGCTGTAGCGGGATTCGATGAAGGGGATGACGTCATCCAGCAGATCCCGCTCGAACACAGCAAACGCAGGTGCGGCGGCGAATACATTGCCTTCCGCGCGATCGTTCTTCTGCGCGCGGCCATTCGGCATCACGATGATCATGGGCTGCGCTTTCCCGTCCGCGATGAGGTTATCCAGCAGGATGTCCGGCGAGGCGAAGCGCGCCCACTCCGTCTCATCCCCGCCGATGCCGTGCAGCAGATACAGCACGGGATACTTCTTCTCCTTCGTATAACCGGGTGGCGTATACACGTTCAGCTTGCGCTTGGTGCCGACGGTTTTGGAGTCATACTCGATCATCTCCAGCTTGCCGTGCGGGATGCCCTCGCGCTTTTTATCAAAGCCCGCAGGCGGCACGGGAAAGGCGGGTTTGTCATCCTCATTCAATGTGATCTTGCGACCCACATTGCGCGGCTCACTTGGCCCTTTTTCACCCTGCTTTTGAGATGACGCATTCTTCGCATCATTCTGAGCAAACACAGGCACGGCAATGGCTAGGAGCAGACTAAGGATTCGCATAATTTTGATGATGCTGTTGAACACCACGGCTGGCAAGCGGTTGCGGAAGGAGCGCTTCAACATCCTCAAATTAGCCGGTGTGTAATTATGGAATCCAGTTAACCGTCGAAGCGGGCGATGCTGTCTTAGCCCGGAGGGCGAAAGAAAATAGCCCAGCGATTCATCGGTGGGTACGTGAAGTTAAGGAATCAAGTCCCGCGAGGGACGAAAGAATCCGGGTCATTATGTGAGGAATGGTCGATTATTTGAGGGCGGCTTCTTTCGTCCCTACCGGGACTTGGGTGAGGAACCCATTTTTCCCAGCGATGAATCGCTGGGCTATTTTCGGGGCGTCCCTGGCGGGACTGGAGACCGCGCTCCTAGGGCTTCGCCGCAAACCCCGTCTTCACCCCGCCCTCGAAACCTGCTTGCTGATAAAAGCGCAACGTCGCCTCGTCCTTGCGCCCCGTCAGCAGCATCACCTTATAACACCGCTGCTCCCACGCGAGCGCCAGTGCTGCCTTCAACAACTGCGTGCCGATGCCGCGCTTACGGTAATCCGGATGCGTCACCACATTTTCGATCAAGCCGTAAGGTCGCGCTCCGCGTGTCAGATTTGCGATGACTACCAATACACACGAGGCGACGATTCTTCCTTCCACTTCGGCGATGAGATAGTTTTGAGAGGGATCGGCGAGGATGCGTTGCCAGAGGCTTTCGGTATCTGCCGTGATGGGCAATGCCGGATCATCGGCATGCAGATGGCGGTAAAGGTCTAGCAACGCGGGCATTTCCTCAGCGCGGATTTTGCGGATGATGGGAACCTTGTTCACGAAAGGAAATTAGCGATTGGAAACGGCACGCGTCAAACGGGAAGGGATACACCGCTTGCGAGAGACAACCGGAACGGTCGCCAGCCGCCCGGCGGATCCCATTCACCTTCACCCTTGATTACATCATCCAAAACTTCATGGACTATTACGCCATCAAGACCGAGATGCTCGCGTCGCCACATCAACTCGCCCTGTTCATCCAAGCACTGCAACGCGGAATCCGAGGCGATGAGAAGATGCTTTTCCAGCGGGTAGAGATGGCCGAAATAGCTATCACAAGCCAGACTGTGAGTTTGGCGCGCGACGGGATCAACTAGATGCGCGGACGAGCCTAAGCCGATGACGATCCAACGGCCCCAAACAATCAGCTCTTCGAAAGCTCCGAGGTATTCCTCGTAAACATCAATACGGGCTAAGGGAACTCCGCCTCTTTCCACCGTAACGCAGCGCTTTGGTTCCGGGAAGCCAGGCGGCACTTGTCCCGCGCGGATGGAAGGCAGCATGCGCCAACGACCCTCGAGGGTGTTTTGAAAAGAGGCGTGATACATCATTACTCACGGATGCATGATCTAAGCAAAAACAGTAGAAACTACTCAAACAAACCGACCCCAAATGTGATCGGGCGGCAGATACGCCAAAGGATCGGTATGCCGGCTCCCGGCTTGCCTTAGCCACGAATCAAACCACACATACCACGCCAACAATGAGTTTTCCTTGAAATCTCCCATTTCAAACGGCTCAGGGATCAATTTTTCAAGGTCAGTTCCATGTTTTGTGTGGAGTTGCATTCTGTAAGCACTGTTTACCTGACCCAGTTTAGTGACCTCTAGATAGCTGCCTGCGCTCACAACAAGTTTATCCGGCACCACAACCAAGTCAGGCTGTTCAGATCTGGGTATTCCTTTAAGCGCTTCTTTCAGGTTAGACTTAACTGTCTCAGGAGAAGCTGAGTCAAAGGCCCAGATTATAAATAATGAGTCAAATAAGCGTTGCCCTTGACCTGCTTGACAGAATCGTCGTTTGAGAGTTTTGAATTTTCTTCCTTTTGCAATAGCATCTATGATTTCTTCCGGATGAAGAACGGTCTTAACTTCTATCAGAGCGTATACTGCTTCCACGGGCCAAAGCTTATTCCGAGTTGTAGCGTACAAAGGAGAATTGTTTTGCTCATCCACAACTATCAAGTCTGCTTGATTAGAGAAAATTCCGTCATGAGAAATAACCATGCCACTGCTCACACCAAATTTTTTCGGCAAATGGTGAACAAGAAACTCTGCAACTAGATCCTCCCTGTTGTCGCCAGCTGAAGGCCGGTGTGAGGCGAAGTCGCGTCGGATAGCCATCGACTTTGCTCTCATGTCTTTAGCAACATCCGAAAGATAATCTGGAAGAGTCACGGGTTAATTGTTCTTGGAATAATCTTTAAAGAAATACACCGGGTTGTAACATTTGCAGAGATATTCGTCATCCGAAAGCGAAATCCACCTCGGGTTTGGGTCTCTGTTGTAAACTTTAAATCCTCTTCGGTTAAGCCATTTTCGAACGATTAAACCTGTTTCCACTCTGTTTGAATTTACTTGGCATCTAATTTTTTCAACGCTCAAGTCTTGGACTTGAGATTCGATAAAATTTAAGGCCGAATTTCCATAGCCATGGTTTTTGTAAGGGTCATATACGGCAAGTAGAAGATCTTTATGCCTCGGATTTTCAGCCGTGGAAGTTAACCAAACAAAGCCTATTTCCTGTGCTTGGGCGTTTTCAAGAATTCTCCACCCTAAGGTGTCGGCCTTCCATTGCCAGTCTTCGCGACCATTAGAACCATATTCGAGAGGGTATTTTTTGAGATGGTTTTGCAAGCTTAAAGGCGGCGTAAATGGGTGATCTATTGGTTCTAGTTTCATTCTATCCTCCGACCTTTGATGACTGCTCTTGGTTATTTGAATCCCGCAGATTGAGCATTAGAATCACAAATTGCGGTGGAATCAGTGTGTATGGCCTTTATCTCAAAAGGCACCAGTTCTCTCATCTTCAACAAAGTGAGACACTCGGAGGCATAAGTTTTTTTTAGGCTATGTCGCAGCAGATTGCTCATGTTCTTTCGGGTTAAGGTTTTATCACATGCTCCAGAAACTGAACTTGGCGATGCGGTAATTGCCCGCTTCTTCGGTGATCCAAAAGGTGCCGTAGCAGCCATACTGCTGTTCTTTACGATACCAGAAACCGATCACTTTCACGCGGCGCGTTTCTTTTTCTGAATCCTTGGGCCAGCCTTGTGCCTGCGTGGTTTTCTTCCGTGACTGCTCATCAGCCAAGATGAGCATCAGGTGCTCAATGCCAAAGGAACTCGGCGGGCCGCTGTACCGTTCAGAAGCTTCAGCATGCACGGCCTCGAATCGTTTAAGGCTCATCGCTTCCTTCAGCTTCGCGTTCAAGTCTTCATACGCTCCGGCAAAATCACCACGTCCCAGCGCCTCTGTATGGCGCCGCACGAGCGCCACGCTCTGCTCGAAGATGACTCGCGCCAATGCTGGATCACCCGCGTAAGGAGCCGACTTCTCCTTCACCAGTTCACCTCCGATAAATGCAGATGTATCCAATCGCGGTGGCTCTGCTGCCTCTGGCGGTTCCGGGTCCAGTGCGTCGCGCAGCAGGATGATCACGCGATCCAGCTCGGCCAGTGCTTTTTCTTGTGTCTCGTAAGGGCCCATGGGGCGGCGGCCATAATAGATCTGTTCTCGGGTCTGAGTGTAGAGCTCGAATTTGACATGCTCCAACTCCTTGATCAAAGCTTTGTTCAACCCACCGTCATTGATGGTCTGGATGTAGCGTTCCAATGGCAGCACACGCGTGTATTTGCTGTTATCGAAATCGACAAAGAAGCGGCGCATGGCGGTGAGGGCAGCGCTGAGGGTTTGGGGGTTGGGGCGTGACATAACTTGACGTTCACTCGTCATCGGCCGGTCGGTTGCCAGCGATGTTTGAAATAGTCAGTCATAGGTGTTGGAACTCGACTGTCCTTGCTGTGGTTGAAGGGTAATCGCAGGGGGCGGCTTGCGTCAAATAGGAAGGGGCAATTTGCAAGAACATGACCTTGTGGCAATTCATTTGTTTTGATGACGATTACTGGGCTCGAAGAAATTCTGAAGCAGACACTTTTATGTCGATTTCTCTTACGATTAGACTACGGTTTTAACTACGCTTTAGCATGACGTTTCCTGAAATACGGCGGTTAGTCATTATCTCGATGTTCTCCGACGATGTCTTGATGAGTAAACTGGTTTTGAAAGGGGGAAATGCGCTGGACCTAGTTTATGGAATCACGAACAGGAGCTCGGTCGATGTAGATTTTTCCGTGAAGATGACTTCAGTGATCTCAAAGAGATAGAGAACCGGATATTTGCAGCGCTGAAGGACAGGTTTGACTCCAAGGGTTTTATGGTTTTTGACGAGACCTTCGCCAAAAAGCCTTCCATTCTCCGTGCGGGGCAGAGCCCCAAATGGGGAGGCTACCGCGTGGAGTTCAAAATCATCGAGAAGGACAAAGCGAAAGCGTTCTCCGATTCTGTGGAAAAGCTGCGGCGGAACGCCACCATTATGGGTGACAACCAGGAACGAAAATTCAGCATCGACATCAGCAAACACGAATTTTGCTCAGTCAAACAGGAATACCAACTGGATGACTATACGATCTACACATACACGCTGCCCATGATGGCTTTGGAGAAAGTGCGGGCACTTTGCCAGCAATTGCCGGGTTATTCACTACAAACCACACCACGGCCCCGAGCTCAGGATTTTTACGACATCCATGCCCTAGAACGGTTTAAAAAATGATGTAGCCGGGTGGAGCGAGGATTTTTGTTCTGGCGAGGCTTTGGCGAAGGAGCAGTTCCAAGGACCCTGTGACTGAGCCGAAACGAAGCCAGAACCCAAAAAGACCGCCCTTCTCATTCTTCAGCCACTCGGCTACAGGATTTTTTAAACCGCTCTAGTGACACAGCGTGATTTGAACTTGGTTTCACCAGATAACATAGAGCTACTACGCCATATTTTCGCCGCAAAAGAAGTGCCGCTTTCGTTTCTCAACCGGCTGCCCGAGCAAAAGGCTTTTCACCGTGAGGATTGGCCATCGGTTATCGCCTCCACGTTCAAGCAACCTGAATCTTTCGATTTTTACTTTGATTACGTGGTCGAACTAGGCAGACGCTTAAAAACCGCTGCGGGGGTAGAATAATTTCCATTTGGAATCAAACGCGGGGTCTTCCAGAGCGTTGGCCAAATAAAAATTGTGGAGCCGGGGGATTTTTTCCACCAAGGCCAACCGGGAAGTTTCGTAGCCGGATTTTTCCAGGTAAAACCCGATGGCCTGATGATAGGGATAGACGTAATTGAGTTTTTTGAGTGTTGCCAGAAGGGTGTTGATGGAAACTTTGTTTTTGGCAGCCTGATATGTTTCAAGCACCTTGTGAACTCCCCCTGCGTAAGCCGGTCGCACAGCGATGTCTATGAGTGTCCGTTCCAATTTTGTTCCATCAACCTCTTCGCCGGCGGGGCCTACCAAGGTTCCGACTTCCAACCTTTGCGTGTTCTTTCCGCTTAAAACGGCGATCCGGATGTCTTCATACCCGTAAATCAAGCGGGTGAATCGCTGAGGCGCAGCGAAAGCGCGTTTCAAAGATTCATCGGTTAAGTTCCCTTGAGGTTGGGGCTTGGGGCTTTGCTCAATGTTAACAAAAATCATTTTCGGCACTTGCTCGGTAAGTGCATGCAGGAAAACCGCCGTCCCATGGGTTAGGTAAGCATTCTTCCCTAATGACAATGCTATTTGGTAAGGTGTCGCTGAACGCCAGACATACCTCGTTTCATCCGCGTAATCTTCCGCTTTCAGAATTACTTTGCGGAGATGGCTTTTTTCACTCAAGAAATCTATGAATGCTTGGACATTGGTGGCTTGCGTAAGACGCCAACCCTCTCTTCCGGCAGCCAGAAAACCAGCCAAGTCTTTACGCGTGAAAACGTGCCTCTTTTGCTGATCAAGCAACTTGACGATATCAGACTTGGCTATTTGTATACGGGTTGCCATGCTGTTAGAGGTATATATACCCCTAACAGCGTGTATTAGCAACCCCCGATTACGCCAGGAAAAGCACCCTCAGGTCAGAAAAACCACGAAATTGATTGGTGATAGAAGGGATATATCCCTTCTATCATATACACATTCCAAGCGCAAGTAGTATTTCATGATGAATTCCCGCCTTCATAGCTTCTTAAATGGCGTATGTAGGTATATATACCTACATACATTTTAGAAAAGCTACCTCCAAATTCATAACAGATTCCAAAGAAATCCCCCTCTCGGCTGGCCAAGTGCCACGTCGGCCCCAGCTTTGCTGCGGGTTGAGACAACCCAGGCTCCTCCGCTGTCAAAACGGGAAGCGAGTTCAGCCGCCCCGCTGGGGCGGGACGAAGTTATGGATGGTTATCCACGGGTTCCCGTTGGTCACCCGTGGCTACCTTCAGACGCCCCTCTGGGGCTGGGAGGCAGAGGTAGTCTCACATCGAAAAAGTTATCGGCGGGGTATGGGCTGGTTCGGTGAGGGGATCTGGGTTTGAGGTGAAATCGGTAGAATTCCTCGGCATATGTACACAAGTGTCGAGGCGGGCATGGGAGGGAAAAGCGGTGGGAGCGAGGTAGAGCCCCGGTTGCCATCAGGAAGGCGGCGGTGCCCCGACCTATCGGCACGGGGTTCAGGGCCTTAGTTTGGGCGTTGCGGCAACAACGCCCCGGAGTGGGGTTCAGGACCCCGACAGGGAATCGGGCGAGCCGGGTCGCCCTACCTACCTGCTCGGGTCGGTGCGAATTTTTTTGGGGGGGATTTGCAGGATTTTAGGGTAAAATCAACCATAACTCGCTCCATTTCAGATAGTTACGTTCATCGGGAATATTTGCCAAACAAAGTTCACATGGACAGCCAATGTCCTACCCCCTCCTTTAAGGTATGAATTATGAAGGATGAGGTAGGAATGAGGGACTGGGGAAACATCGAACATCGAGTGGGGTGGTTTGAGCCTCCTCACATCGGCTGCTACGATTGGAGGAAATCGGGCTTTGACTGCGAAAAGGCTTTCGTTATGCTCCCCGACCTATTTTGTTACGGTCAATTTAAGTGATTTTATGGCTAAACTGACGGTCAATGATCTCGATGTGCGCGGCAAACGTGTGTTTGTCCGGGTGGATTACAACGTTCCCATGGAAGATAAAGATGGCCAGATGGTCATCAATGACATCACGCGCATCAAGGAAACGCTGCCTACTCTCGACCTCTTGGTGAAGGGTGGCGCGAAGGTCATTCTGGCCGCGCACTTGGGCCGTCCTAAGGGTCAGCGCGAGCCGTCCATGTCCCTCCGCCCTGTCGCTGTGAAGCTGGCGGACATGCTTGGTCGTCCGGTCGCGTTTGTGGATGATTGCATCGGTGACAAGGTCGCCAAGACCGTCGGCGCCATGCAGGAAGGGGACATCCTCCTCCTCGAAAACGTCCGTTACTACAATGAAGAGGAAGCCAATGACGCCGCTTTCGCCGAGAAATTGGCCGCGAATGCCGATGTTTACGTGAATGACGCCTTCGGTGCCGCGCATCGCGCGCATGCGTCCACGGCGGGCATCGCCTCCGTCATCGCGAAGCGCGGTGGCAAATGCGCCGCGGGTCTCCTCATGGAGCGCGAGCTGAAGTTCCTCGGTGACGAGCTCGAAGCTCCGGCCCGTCCGTTCGTGGTGATCCTCGGTGGTGCGAAGGTTTCCGATAAGATCAAGGTCATCGATCGTTTGCTCGAGAAGGCGGACACGATCTTGATCGGTGGCGCGATGGCTTACACGTTCAAACTCGCGATGGGTTATCAGACGGGCAAATCCCTTGTGGAAAAAGACGCGACGACGGTGGCCGTCCGCGCGCTCGCAAAGGCCGCTGATCGCGGTGTGAAGTTCCTCTTGCCCACGGATAACATCATCGCGACGCCCACGGATACGGGTAAATTGAACAAGAAGGGCAAGCCCGTGTTCGAGTTCGTGAATCCGCAGGTGAACACCGCCGCGGACATCCCAGCGAATGAAGAAGGTTTTGATATCGGTCCCGCCACCGCCGCGCGTTATGCGGAAGTGGTGAAGGGCGCGAAAACGGTGCTCTGGAACGGGCCGATGGGCATGTTCGAGGACAAGCGTTTCGCGGAAGGCACGAACGCCGTCGCTCTCGCCGTGGTGGAAACCACACAGAAGAACGGTGCGAAGACGATCATCGGCGGTGGCGACAGCGTGAAGGCGCTGAACAAGGCCGGTCTCGGTGACAAGGTCACCTTCATGAGCACCGGTGGCGGCGCGAGCCTCGAATTCCTCGAAGGCACGGAACTGCCCGGTGTGGCCGCTCTTTCGAACAAGTAATCACAATTTCTAACGAGACACGCACATGGACAAAGAACGCAGACTGATCATCGCGGGCAACTGGAAGATGAACAAGACGGTCGCCGAGGCGCTGGACCTGGTCCAGGGCTTGAAGCGCGACCTGGCCGGAGTGAAGGAAGTGGACGTCGTCGTCTGCCCGCCGTTCACCGCCTTGAGCGAGGTCTCGAAGGTCATCGTGGATGGCAATCTCCGCCTGGGCGCTCAGAACATGAGCGAGCACAACGGCGGCGCTTACACCGGTGAGATCGCCGCAGGCATGTTGAAGGAATTCTCCGTGCGCTACGTGATCCTCGGCCATAGCGAACGCCGGATGTACCAGAAGGAATCGAACGAATTGATCGCCAAGAAGGCGCTGGCCGCACTGGCGGCGTCCATCAAGCCGATCATCTGCGTGGGCGAACTCCTCGCGGAACGTGAAGCGAACCAGACGGAACATGTGGTGAGCAACCAATTGCGTGGCAGCTTGGAGGGCATCTCCAAGGCGCTGATGGAAGAAGTGATCATCGCGTATGAGCCCGTCTGGGCGATCGGCACCGGCAAGACTGCCACGGCCGAGCAGGCGCAGGAAGTGCACGCGTTCATCCGCAAGGAAATCGCGGGCCTCTATGACGAAGGCGTGGCGAAGAAGGTGCGGATACAGTATGGTGGTAGTGTGAAACCGAACAACGTCCGAGAGATCCTTGGCAAGCCCGATGTGGACGGCGCCCTCGTGGGCGGCGCATCGTTGGAGTTGCGCGGATTCACGGAACTGGTAAAAAACTCGATTTAAGTCAGCTCGTAGTAGCAGAAAGATTAAAAGATTATGGCTATAGTGATCGGATTATTGACGGCAGTGCTGGTTGTGACCGGCCTGTTCCTTGGTTTGCTGGTGCTCATCCAGTTGCCGAAGAAAGAAGCGGGCGCCGGTGCAGCCTTCGGTGGCGGCATGACGGACGCCGTGATGGGTGCGGGCTCTGGCAACGTGCTCACGACCGCGACGCGTTATTCGGTGGGCGTGTTCCTGAGCGCATGTCTGCTGCTCTCCATTCTGAAGACGAACGAGGCAAATGCGGGCAAGAACAAGTTCGACAAGGAACTGCAACAGGTTTCCGCTACGACGCCTTCAATGGTGACGCCGCCTCCGGCCACGTTGACGAATACGCTCGCTCCCGCAGCCCCCAAGACGAATGCTGTTCCGGCGAAGCCGACTGAGGCGCCTTCCGCCTTCCCTGGTGCCACGCCGACTGCGCCTGGCGAATCGTTGTTCCCGGGGGCTACGCCGACAGCGCCCGGAGAGTCCCTGTTCCCAGGTGCTACGCCGACTGCTCCGCAGTAAGCAGCAATTTTCATAGGAAAACGCCCCGAGAGCGATGCTCTCGGGGCGTTTTTTATTTACAGCGGTTCTACGAATGGACGATGTCGCTGGTGGATAAGATGAGATAATGTGTATTTATAATATATCAGTGTTGATAAACCTCATCACACAAAGTGCCTAATGAATTTTGAAATCGAAATCAATATAGTCTGTGGTATCGCATGAACAGTTCAAAAGCTATTGGGCTATTAGTATTACTGGGGCTTGGTTTGATCGGGTGTGGGAAGAGCGAGGACACTTCGGTGGCTCCTCCTCCTCCGCCTGCGCAACCTGCGGTGGATATGGGTGCGAGTGCCAGTGTGTCGGCTCCGGCGGCACCTGCGCCTACGGCACCACCGCCCACGGCTCCTACGGCTCCGGCGGTGCCGGACGCGCCGGTGAAATTAGAGGATGGCGATGGCAAAACCATCCCGCTGATCGATTATCTCAACCTGGCAGTGACCAATTATGAGCGCACCCGCTCCAGCATGACGGAAGGCAACATCTGGCCGCCGCTCACCTCGCTGGATCAGTTGGTGCAATATAATGTGTTGAGAAAGCTGCCGCCCGCTCCGGAAGGATACAAATTTGTGTTCAATGCCGAGACGCGGCAGGTGTCCGTGGCTCCGAAATAATCCCCCTCCACATAAAAACCGATATGAAGAAACAATCCCTAGGCGTCATCGCCTCCGCTGCACAGGTCGTACGCAGCGGGTTTACCCTCATCGAGTTGCTGGTGGTGATCGCGATCATCGCGATCCTTGCCGGCATGCTGCTGCCTGCCTTGGCCAAAGCCAAACAGCGAGCGCTGAGCAACAACTGCGTCACCAATGCCAAGCAACTGGGCATTGCGTTTAGCATGTATTCCAGCGACAACAACCAAAAGATTCCGCTTACGCGACTGGAACGCACGGTAGCCGGTCCTGATGGACCCCAATGGTCCTGGGATGATTATCTCATGGGTTATACCGGTGCACCTTACAGCCTGTATGATGGACAGTGTACGTGGCGCATGGATTGGAACCCCACCAATGCAGGCAATCTGCACCAGCGGACGCCGATGAAAATGAAGTGGTTCCAGTGCCCGGCAGACAAGGTGATCTGCCAGGACGTCTACGAAAACCCGGTCCCGAACAATGTCTGGTTAAGTGTGCGGCGTTCATACTCCATGCCGCAACACAATGGCGGACGTGACGCTGCGCCTTTCAATTTTGATCCGGCGACGGCCAACATCATCCCGAAAGACAACACCTGGCCGCCGAACTCCGCCATGAAGACGGCGGTGGGAATCGTGACCAAGCAGAAGAAAGCCGGAGACGACTGCAACGGTGGCTGGTTTACTTGGAGGACCAGCACTCCGCCTGGCTCCCCAACTGAGTATGGTGATGATATCGCCGACCGTATGAGCAAGATGCGCAACCAGTATTCCGTTTCCGAGACCATGGTCACAGATACTTCTGGCACATTGATCATGACGGAGCGCATTGCGGGCCGCAATTACCTGGGTAACGCCGGTTGGGCGGAAGTGCATAACTCCAACAACCAGTTCCACACGGGCACGGAGACGACCAAGGACATGCCGGATTCCAAATCGCTGCATGGTCTGGATGTTTTCACGTATCTCTATGTGGATGGTCATGCGGAGAACAACAACCGCCGGACGACCTGGGGCAATATCAACACGGATGGTGCCCGCCAGTCCGGTGCGTGGACGGTTTACGCGAAGGACTAAAAGCTGTTTTGCACAGGAAGGCAGGCAAGTCATTTGCCTGCCTTTTTTGTTTTAGCGGAAGATGGCCTAAAAGTCCTTGCTGGACATCAGTAACTCTTTGCTTGAGGCGGGGAGTTTCATATCATCCGGCCCACTGACCCCTTTGCCGATAATGCGTGTATCATGCGCCCATTGAAAAAGAACGCGGAAGCTGCGCCCTCGCTGCCCTGGCCGATGTTGCTGGTGGTGGGCGGTGTCTGTCTGGTCTTGGGACTTTTGCTGGGGAGGAGCCCTGCCGCCGATAGGAGTGGCAAGGCGCCATCGCCGATCGTGGGCAAACAGGAGGTTTCCATTTCTGCTGATCGTCCGCCGGTGACAACGGCAGATGAGCTGGCCTTGGGGGAGAAACTTTCGCAGCAGGTTTGTGCGGCCTGTCATCTACGGCCCGAGCCGGAGGTGCTGGACCGCATCACTTGGGCGATGGAGGTGTTGCCGAGCATGGCGGATTGGTTGGGAATGAATCCGGGGGGGACGAATGCTTTGGACCTTGATCCGCGGGTGAGGGAGGCAAACATCCTACCCTCGAGTCCCGCGATGAGCGTGGAGGAGTGGCGGGCGATCTGCACTTATTATCTGGCGAATGCGCCGGTGGGGACGGCGGCGGCGACGAACCGGCCGCAGATCGAGATCGGGTTGAAACATTTCCAGGTGCAGCCTTCGCCGGAGCGAGTGGGTGCGGCGGCGACGTTGGTGAAGATCGATCCGCTGGCGCATAAGATCTATTACGGTGAGAGCGGCAGCAATACGTTGATGGTATTGAGCGGCCAAGGGAAGCGTGAGTTTGCGGTGAATTTTAGCAGTCCGCCGGTGGACTTGCAGTTTGCGGGAGAGGATCTGCTGGTGACGTTGATGGGGAGTTATGTGCCATCCGATCTGCTGGAGGCCAAGGTGATCAAAGTGGGAAATCCGGAGCGTGGTGGAGGCGCGTTGAAGGAGGTTTTGACGGGTTTGCCAAGGTCGGCGGCGACGTTGCTGGCGGACATCAACAAGGATGGACGCCAGGACCTGGTGCATTGCGGGTATGGAAACATCTTGGGGCGGCTGGCTTGGTATGAGGGGAAGGCGGACGGGACTTATGTGGAGCATCCGATCATCGAGCGGCCAGGGGCGGGTTCGGCCCGGATACATGATTTCAATGGGGATGGATGGCCTGACATCGCAGTGAGCATGGCGCAAGCGCGCGAGGGGATCTACGTGTGTGTGAATGACAAGAAGGGCGGTTTCGATATCCAGCCGGTGGCGGAGTATCATCCGGCGTGGGGGCTCTCGACGATCGAGCTGGCGGACATGGACGGGGATGGGCAGATGGACATCCTGGCGTGCAACGGGGACAATGGGGATTACACGGGGCACTTGCCGCCGATGCGGCCTTATCACGGTTTCCGGATCTACAAGAACTTGGGCAAGGGGAAGTTCACGGAGGCTTTTTTCCTTTCCATCAATGGCTGCTACAAGGCGATGGCGGCGGACTTTGATCTGGATGGAGATCAAGACTTGGCGATCATCTCCTTTTATCCCGATTACCGGCGTTCGCCGAGGGAGAGTTTTCTGTATCTGGAGAATGTGAAGGGGCAGTTCCGGGCGTTCTCGTTTGAGGCGGCTTTTTCGGGTCGCTGGATCACGATGGATGTGGGTGATGTGGATGGCGATGGTGCGCCGGACATCGTGCTGGGGGCGCATAATGCGGGGCCGACGTTTGTGCCGGGAACACTGAGGTTGAAGTGGGATGAGGTGGGGCCGTCTTTGGTGGTATTGCGGAACACGATCAAGAAGGGGAGTGGGAAATTTTAAGTTTTAAGTTTTGAGTTTTGAATTGGGGGCGGGAAGTTTCTTGTTTCTGATTTTGGGCTTCGGGTTCGGGTCATCACGGAAGAGTCACAGAGGGGAGAGTTTGAAGTTTTCAGCGGGAAAATGTTCCCTGTACTTGGATTGGCAAGGGGGAGGAGTGTGATTTCAAACGGGTGAGGGAAAGGTAGAGAGCTACGACGGACGTCTCGGACTGTCGGCTGGAAGCCGGCAGCACGGGGGTTAGAGCTACGGCGAACCACCCCGCACATCACCCGTTTAAAATCACACCCAGGGGGAGTTGTGCGAGTAGGGCGCATCCGGGCACTGCCCCCGCAAAGACCGAAGAAGGGCGGAGAAAAGACGGGCACCCCTCACCCCGGCCCTCTCCCCTCCAAGGGGAGAGGGAGATGGGGCGTTACCTTGCTTTCCTCAGCCGCTGGCATTTCGGAGCTGTGTCAGGATGCGCTGGAACCGCTCTAAAGGTTTAAATTAAATTGACTTATTCATTTTATTGAATAGAAAAGCTGTTCGCATCACCCAAATTGCCTAGTAGACCTAGATGTTTGAGCCAGTAAAATGAAAGTCTTGGTTTTTGATAAAAAAGTGTAACCGAGGGCGGCAAGCGACCGTCTTTGACGGGAAGCACTGTTGTTTTGGTGATAAGTTCTGAATTTGTTATTTCGGAAAAATATAAGTAAAGCTGATTAAAATTGTTGATAATTCGAGTGTTATGAAAAGTCCCCAGGTAAATGTTTTGTCCGCGATGAAGCGCAGGCTTGTCGGTGGTTTCACCTTGATCGAATTGCTGGTCGTTATCGCGATCATCGCCATTTTGGCGGGCATGCTGTTGCCGGCCTTGGCGAAAGCCAAGCAGCGCAGCATCTCGAACAACTGCCTGAACAACTTGAAGCAGGTGGGCAATGCCTCGGCGATGTATCAGGCGGATAACAAGGACAAGCTGCAGTATGCGCATATCCGTTTCAAATACGGTTCCGAGATGACGTGGGATGATCTTTTGGCGAATTACATCGGCGTGGGTTTGACGGAGAACGAGCAGTGGCAGGGGCCTTATGCGACGACCACGGGCAATTATGCCGGTTATTCGAAGGTGATCCTTTGCCCGGCGGACAAGACCATCGGGCCTTCCTGGTGGGGTGCCACCGCCCGTAATATTCATCGTTCTTACGCGATGCCGCGCTATGTGCAGAATGACGCGGGTGCAGGTTGGCCGCCGCATCCGGCCGCCAATTCCGGCATCGGTCTGGCATGGAATTTCGGCAATGCCTCGGCGAATTCTGCCGCTAACGGTTACAACACTTGGAACACCATTGATCGCGATTCGGTGACCGGTACGGTGATCGGATATAACAGCAGCGTGCCGAACCCGACGCCGCGCCGTCAGTTCGCACTGACGTCTGCAAGCGTGAAGAGCCCGGACGAAACGATCATGCTGACGGAGCGCATCCATGTCTCGAACATGATGGGGCACCCGGATGTTTCGTTCATCGACAACTCCAGCCAGCACATGACTACTGGTACGGCCACGGCACAGCAGGGCGGGCAGGACTGGGTGTATCCGCTGGAGAAGGATTATCATCCGAATGGTAGCTGGAATTACCAGTTCGTGGACGGTCACGCGGAGTTGATTTCGCCGACGGCCACGCTGGGCATGACGAACAGCAACCGTGGTTTGCGGACGGGCATGTGGACATTGAACCCGAAGCAATAAGGGAGTTATGCGTCGTACGTTGGGAAATCTTTTGGCAGTAGCGCTCTTGGGGGCAGTCTTAACGGGCTGCGGCAAGAGCGAGGATGAGAACGTGGTGGCTCCGCCGCCAGCAGTGCCCGCAGCGGGTGGTTCGGATGTGACGGCGGCAGCAGTCACGGCCCCGCCTCCGGTGGCGGCACCGGTGGCTCCGCCTGATGCCGCGCAAGCAGCGGTGGTGCCGGGTGCGGCAGCACCGACGAACGACAGCGACCTTTTGGGTGGCAGCGGTCGTCCGCTCACGGAAGAGGAAAAGATGCTGCTGAATTACGGCATCGACATGTTTAAGACGGAAAAAGGCCACTATCCTGCGACGTTGCAGGAGGCGGTGGCGAGCCGTCATATCACCCGTTTGCCGAAGCTGCCGGAGGGCGAGCAGTTGAACTACGATGCGCAGACGGGCAAGGTAACGGTGGTGAAGAAGTAACGTTCCCGCAGTTCATTTCAAGAAAAGCCGCTGGCAGTTGCCTGCGGCTTTTTTGTTTGTCCGGAGTTCGAAGCGGGCATGATTTTTTTGAGGTCAGACGGGGGGAGGCAAAATAGAGCCGAAGATTCTGCCCGAAAATCCTAGGAATCTGGTGACGGGCAGGTTACGTTATAAAAAGTTTCAAAACGTGAGGAGTCAGCCAGCTCGTTGTCTAAGTGATGAGCGAGTTGTGTATGCCGGAGTTGTTCGATCTGGCAGCAATAAAACCAGCAGAATCATAATGTCCAAAGAAGGTATGAAGCGCGCACGTGTGTCTCTAAGCAAAGGGTTCGGCGTGGTGTGGGCCATGTGGTTGTTTGTCATGGTGTTTTCGCCACGGGCGATGAGCCAGACGCCGCCGCCGGATGTGGATGTGTTCACGGTGAGCAGCGGGCTGGCGAGCGCATCCGTCCGTGCGGTGACACCGGCGCCGAGCAATAATTTTTACGTAGTGGCGTTGGGTTCCGGCTCGATTGTGCAGAATTCCATCACTTTGAGCAGCGCGGCGGGAAGTTTTTCGGCGCTGATCTTGAAGCCGGTGAACGGAGCGCCGCTGTGGTCGCGTCCGTTTGCGGCCAATATCAGCATCTGGGATACGACGGCGATGCCGGATGGCGGCATCGTGATGGTGGGCGATTTTTCCGGGAGTGCGGCGTTTCCGACGAATGCGTCGAACACCATCACGGCGAACAGCACAGGGGCATCGGATATTTTCCTGGTGCGGTACGGACCGGATGGGACGATGACGTGGTTGCGGACACTGGGGGGCTCGCTGACGGATCATGCGGCAGGTGTGGCGGTGGATGAGGATGGAAACATCGCCGTGACGGGCAGGTTGGGCGGCAATGCGACGGTGGGAGGGCAGTTTGTGAGCGGGGCGGGGTTATTCGTGGCGAAGTATGGTGTGAACGGCAATTTTCAGTGGGTGCGATCGGTGACTGGAGGGTCCTCGCAAGCGACGGGCATCTCGGCGGGTCTCGCGGGTAATTTTTATGTGGGTGGTGTGTTTGCGGGTGCGATCAGTGCGGGAGGGATCGCACTGGCCTCGACGGGTTATCCGGTCTCTACGCGTGATGACGTGCTGATTTTGAATTACGATGCGAATGGCAACATGTTGTGGGTGCGGCAGAGTGGCGGGGTTTCGACAGACAGCCTGGCGAAGGTGCGCACGAGTCCGGATGGCGGCGTGGTGTGCGAGGGTATGTTCACAGGAACGGCGGTGATCGGGGCGGCGGCGGTGAGTGCGACGGGAAATTATGACGGGTTCATCGTGCGGCTGGATGCGGATGGCAACTGGGTGTGGACGAGCACGGTGCCGGGAGCGGGGGAGGAGACACCGATCGGGTTGGGTGTGGATCCGTTGGGGAACATTTATGCGGGTGGTTATTTTGACCGGACGATGACATTGGGGACGACGAATCTGACGTCCACTTCATTGCCGGCGCTGGATGCATTCATCATCCGGAAGGATGACACAGGTGAGACGGAGTGGGCGGTGCAGTTGGGGGGCGGCAACCGGCAGAACATCAATGATCTGAGGCTGCTGGGAGATGATGAGGGATATTTCTGGGGTGATTTCGCCTCGCAAATCGTGGTGGGCACGGACACGTATACGGGGGCAAGCGGCGGGGTAAACAATGGTTTTTACGGGATATTTTACTCGACGCGTCCGCCGCGGATCGTGATGCATCCGACGAACACGTTCGGAGTGCCGGGATTGCCATTATCGTTGCGGGTAAAGGTGTCGACGTTCTTCAATCTGCGCTACCAGTGGTACAAGGGGACTACGCTGATCCCGAACGCGACGAATGCGGTGTTCACGATCCCTTCTTTGAGCGCGGGTGATGTGGATACTTATTATGTGACGGTGAACAACAATAACGGCGGGGTGACGAGCGATCCGGCGCAGGTGAGCTTGTATGATGTGCCGGTGTTCACGGTGAAGCCGGTGTCTTTGGGCGGCATCACAGGAGGCAGTGTGACGAACACAGCGGAGGCGGTGGGATTTCCGGCGCCGGTGTTGAGGTGGCGAAAGGTGGGTGGCGGGGCTTTCCTGGCGACGGGGAACGAGTTCATTTTGGATCCGATAGATTTTACCTCAGAGGGGATGTATGAGGTGGCGGCTTCAAACGTGGTGGGGATCACGACGATGACGTTCCATGTGGGGGCGAATCTGGTGCCGCAGGAGAAGTTCTATGACATGGCGCATGATGCGTACCGGAATGTGCTGTATCTCACGAGCGGGACGAGCGTGTTGCGGTATGGGATGGTGGAGCAGGGGTATATGAATCCGTTTGTGCTGGGTGGGAATCTGAAGGGTGTGGACATGTCTCCCGATGGGCGCTGGCTGGTGATCGCGGATGAGGATACGACCGCGGAGAACAACTGGGTACACATCGTGAATCTGGAGACAGGACAGCGGCGGAAGGTGAATTTTGAGCGGGTGGCGGGTGAGGGACCGACGGAGTTTGTGGCGTTCGGAAGTGACGGTCGCGCGGTGATCAGTTCCAGCCGGCGTTTGCGGAGCTTGAATGTGACGAACGACCATTTGGTGGAGATCGAGACGACGGCGGCGTATCAGTTGAAGGCGAGCGGGAGCGGGGCCTTCATCGCGTTGGGTGCGATCGAAAATGGTAACGGGACGGTCGGAGTTTATTCGGTGGCAGCGACGAACATCCTGGCGGGGACATATAGCGAGGGGCAGACATTGATAGATGTGGGGATCGAGCAGAGGGAGGAGCAGACGATCGCGGTGAGCCAGGGGCGGGCAGTGTTCCTGAATGCGTCCCGGCAGATGGTGGACAGTGTGGGGAACGGCTCGACGGACGGGCCGTTGGGGGCGGCGTATCATCCGTTTGAGAAGCGGGTGTATCTGCCGTGGTTGAACACGCCGGAGGTGCGGGTGTATGACACGGATACGTTCACGGAGGTGGGGCGTTACAGCAGCGGGACGGTGCCTTATGTGACGGGGGGAGACAACCGTGAAGGGCAGGCGAAGGTGACGCGTTCCGGCGATCTGTTGCTGGTGGCGAACAGGTACGGGGTGAGGTATATCCAGCTCACCGCGCAGGTGCCGTTGATCCTGCAGGATCCGTTGCCGACGCGGGGAAGCCCCGGGTTCACGGTGAAGTTTTCCGTGCAGGCGTACAGCGGTTATGAACTGACTTATCAGTGGCAGAAGGACGAGGAAGACATCGAGGATGCGACGGGTGCGGAGTATGAGCTGGTGGTGCCGGAACAGAGCGCGGGGCCGGGGGGGCGTTACCGGGTGCGGGTGACGAATGCGGCGGGATCGGTGTATAGCGCGGAGGCGTTGCTGACGGTGCTGCGGCATGATCCGGGGCTGACCTGGAACGTGGCGGAGAACCTGACGTATGGGGAGCTTTTAAGCGCATCCCAACTGAATGCGACGGCGGTGGCGGCAGGGACGTTTGTTTACAATCCGCCTTTGGGCACGAAGCTGAATGCGGGTCCGGCGCAGGTGTTGCAGGTGGTGTTCACGCCGAATGACCTGGTTTATTATGAGCCGGTGACGAATTATGTTTTGCTGGATGTGCTGAAGAAGCGGCTGACGTTCCCGGTGAACAATGTCTCGCGGATGTATGGCATCCCGAATTCGACCATCCCGCTGACAGTATCGGGGTTTGTGAATGGCGAGTCACTGGCGGATCTGGATGAATTGCCGGTGGTGGTGGCGACGGCCACGGAAAGCAGCCCGATCGGCGCTTATTCGATGACGTATGGCGGAGGCCGTGATGATAATTACACATTCGCCTTCGGTACGGGGACGTTGACGGTGACGAAGCGGACGGTGGCGATCACCTTGGGGAATCTGAGCCAGGTGTATAATGCGACGCCGCGAACGATCACGGCGACACCGGTGCCTGCCGAGGCTCCGTTGCAGATCACTTACAATGGCAGCCTGACGCCGCCGACGGCGATCGGCGGTTATCCGGTGCAGGCGACGGTGACGAGTTCGAATTATCAAGGGACGGTGACCGGGACGCTGACGATCTTCAAGGGTGCGGCGGCGATCACGTGGAATGCTCCGTCACCGATGTTGTATGGCAATGTGGTGGGTGCGGCGCAGTTCAACGCGGTGGCTGCAGTGCAGGGTATTTACTCATACTCACCGCCGGCCGGAACGGTGCTGGGCCCAGGCACGCACACGTTGCAATTGATCTTCACGCCGCTGGATTCGGCCAATTACCTGCGTTCGACGAATACGGTGACGATCACCATCACGACACCGGTGCTGGTGCAGCCGGAGCAGGTGCCGGGTGAGCCGGGGACGTTCCGGTTCGGTTTTGGCACGGTGAACGGCAAGCAATATGACGTGCAGGCTTCAACGGATCTGGTGCAGTGGACGACGGTCACGACGTTGACGGCGAACGGCACGACGTTGCAATTCACGGACACGGGGATGAGTTCTTTCCCGCGGCGTTTCTATCGGATCGTGCCGAAGCCGTGAGATGTGGGGAGGTGCGGGAGTTGAAGCTTGCGATTTGGTGGGGCATGCGTGATATAGAGCATATCAGTATGCCCTGCCGTCATCGTGCGTTCAGTCTCATCGAGCTTTTGGTGGTGATAGCCATCATCGGCATCCTTGCGAGCATGATGCTGCCTGCGTTGGGGCGGGCGATGGAGAAGGCCAAGCGGACTTCGTGCCTGAACAATCTCAAGCAGATGGGGCTGGGCGGGCACATGGCGGCCAATGACAACAGCGACAAGCTGCCGACGATGGGGGGCAATTCCACGAACATGATCTGGAACGGCACCAATCTTTTGCATTATGGGCGAATGATCAAATCAGACACGATCAGTGCGCGGATGTTCTATTGTCCGTCTGCGACCACGTTCCGTCCCGGCGGCACGAATTGCCTGGACAGCATCAGTGTCACGGGGGTGGTGGCTTACAGTTCGTATTATTTCCGGGGCACACGGCAGGGTGGTCCCAGCAGGACGGAGAAGGCAGCGGGCCGGGTGTTGATCTCGGATTATGAGACGCGTGAGCCATTCCAAGTGGGGGAGTGGTATGCGCAATCACACAAGACGGGGAAGAATGTTTTGCGAGGAGATGGTAGTGCGGCTTTTGTGGTGAATGAGTGGGACAGCCGCTGGGTGGATCATGGAGGGGACAGCGCACCGGGGGCGAAGGATGGGACGTGGAGCAAATTGGATCGCGGTCGTGAGTAGGGCCTTTTGCGTATTTTTACGGAGGGTAAAGGATTCCCTTAGCCAGATTCAGTAAGATGTGCAAACCCCTCAAAACTTCTTTAAGAAACCGCTCTTCAGTTTTACAAGGTTTGTTTTTAAATAGTTCATTATTAACATGTTAATACTTTTTAACCCTCGTTTTAAAGGGGGTTAAAAAATTCCCGATAACGGAGGTATCCTTCTTTTAACTTTCCTCAGCAAGTTCCGATAAGCCTTTGCCGTTGCTAACAACCGAGGCCTCGTCCTAGAGTTGTCAGTAGGTAAATATGGGCCTATTCAAACAGTCCTGCGGGAAAATATTGAGCCAGCTCGTACTGGTGGCTCTGTGCATTTTGCCTTTCCAATCTCACGCCGTCATCTTGGACTGGGATAGCGTGAACTGGAGCAGCGGTAACTTGACCGGGTCTTTCGACATTGACTCGAGCAATCCCGGAAACGACATCACCATCACCATCTCTGGTGCCACGGGCTATCTCGCGCAAGATGTCAACGACGTGACAGATCTGACTGGCGGTTACAACAGTCCGGCACAACAGGCTCTGTTCATGAACATGAACTATGACAGCAGAAACTCCACGCTCATAGTCACCGTCACCTTCAATTATGCGCAAGGTGTCCAAGATGTCAGCTTCTCGCTTTTCGATGTGGACAGAAGCAATGCAGGTTCGGACAGCGGTTACACGGATAAGATCGTGCTGCTGGGTAAAAACCTGAACAACACCCTGGTGGCACCGACAACGATCACGACTTCCAGTGACAATGCCAAAACGGGCACAGGCACCAATGTTTACGTATATGGCACTGACGGTGCGAGTGATACCTCTTCCAGTGGCAATGTCGGTTACGGTTTCACCGGAACCAATACGATCAACAGTTTCACCTTCACCTACGGCAACGAAAATAGCGGAAGTTACGCCGCTCCGAACAATCCGGGCAACCAGTGGATCTCACTCTTCGATATCACCTACACTCCCCGTCCCAAAGTTCCCGAGTGGCATCCTGGCCTGATCGCCTCCTTTGCCTGCATGATGATGGCAGGTGCCCGCCGAGTTTTCTTCTGAAACTTGGCCAGTCATGCGGGAGCACCTGCTCCCATGATTGATCTCGCACTTAACCAGAGTGCCCGCTCAGCTGTTCCCTGATCTGTCAAACTGAGTGAATGCTCCCCTGTTGCCCGGCAGAGCTGTCCGGCTTTTTGCCGTCTATACTTGCGCGAACCGCCTGTAGCAGTGGGTCCGGCGCAAACGGCTTGCTGAGAAGCAATGCATCAAAGGGAGGGGGGGGTTCATTCCCCGAGAAATCCCGTGAATAGCCCGAGATGAACAGCACGGGCTGCTCTGGACGCAACGCCCGCACTTTCTCGGCGAGTTCGCGACCGCCCATTTTGGGCATCACGAGGTCGGTGAGCAGGAGGTCTATTTGTACTTTGCCCAGGAGGGTGATGAGTTTGAGGGCTTCTTCGCCGTTGCTGGCTTCCAGGATGGTGTAGCCTTTGCCTTTGAGCAGTTTTACGAGGAGATTGCGGACGGTGGTCTCATCTTCCACCACGAGGATGGTTTCCTTGCCGCGGAGGGATTGGCTGTCACTGGTGGTTTCCAGTTTTACTTCGGCTGTTTCCGTGGTCTCGGGGAGGAGGATGGCGAAGGTGGTGCCTTTGCCGAGTTCGCTTTCCACCGAGATGGCGCCTCCGGTCTGGTGCACGATGCCGTAAACGGTGGCCAGGCCGAGACCGGTGCCGCTGCCGGTGGGTTTGGTGGTGAAGAAGGGTTCGAAGAGGTGGGCTTTCACTTCATCGCTCATGCCCATGCCGTTATCGGTCACTTGGAGGCGCACGTAACGTCCAGGCTGGAGGTCCAGTTTTCGCGCTTCTTCTGCTTCCAGGGAGACGGGAGCGCTGCTGATGCTCAAGAGACCTCCGCGCGGCATGGCATCCACGGAGTTCAGGGCGAGGTTGATGATCATCTGCTCCATTTGGGAGGGATCGGCCTTGATGGAGCCGACGTGTTCGCCGGGGTGTAATTCCAGGACCACGTCCTCACGGATCAGCCGTCCGAGCATTTTCTGCAAGTTTTTGAGCAGGGAATTTGGCTCGATGACTTCCGGGCGGAAGACCTGCTGGCGGGCGAAGGCGAGGAGGCGGCGGGTGACGCCTTCGGCGCGAGTGGTGGCTTCCAGCACCTGTTCGAGATCCTTATGGGTCATGCTTTCCGGGTCCACACTGTCCCGGGCGAGGAGGGCGAAGCTGCGGATGGCGGTGAGCATGTTGTTGAAGTCATGAGCCACGCCGCCGGCGAGGCGGCCGATGCTCTCCATTTTTTGGGCTTGGAGGAATTGCGCTTCGAGCTGTTTGTGCTGGGTGATGTCTTCGGCGACGCCGGCGGAGCGGACGATCTGGCCGAGTTCGTTCTTCACGGGGAAACCGCGGTCCCTGATCCAGCGGATCTGTCCGTCGGGCCGGACCATGCGGAACTCGAGGTTGTATTCCACGCCCTGGCTGAGCATGCCGACGGCCCGGCGTATGCGGGGGCGGTCGTCAGGATGGATCGTCTCCACCCAGAGGGCGGCGTTGCGGATGAGTTCGATGCGTGGGCGGCCGAAGACTGATTCGTAGGCGGGGCTGATGTAGATGATCTGGGAGCCGTCTGAGTTTTTGAGCCAGAAGACCTGCTGGACGACGTTCACGAGTTGCTGGAAGCGGTGTTCTGATTCTTTGAGGGCGAGTTCGGTGAGGCGCCGTTCGTGCTGGTCGAGCACGAGTGAGACGACATTGGCCACGGCGAGAGCGAAGGTTCTTTCATCGGACTGCCATTCGCGGATGGGGCCGATGTGTTCATGGCAGAGGACTCCTTCCATCCGGCCGTTCAGGTAGACGGGCACATCCATCATGGAACTGATGCCGAAAGGCTTGAGATAGTGCTCGTACAGACCCGCAGTATGGGGGCTGGTAGCAACGTCCTCCGCGCAGATCAACATGCTGTTGCCGATCGCATTGAAGTATTGAGGGCTGTCGCTGAGTTTGAGCTGTGTGCCGGAGGAATGGGTTCCGGTGGAGAGCTCGTAGAGTTCGAGGCAGACGATGGCGTCGCGCTCGATGTTGTAGCGCCAGAAGCTGACGCGGACGACACCCAGGGTGCGCGCACTGATCTCGCACACGCGCCGCACAGCGGCTCCGAGGTCATCGCCCTTGATCGCATCGCTGCGGATCAGTTCGGAGAGGGCAGATTGCTGCTCGTAAGAGCGTTCCACGTTGCAGCGCAGCTCGGCTTCGATGCGGTGCCGTTCGGTGATGTCGCGCATCACCTTGGAAAAGCCTTTCAGGAGGCCGTTGCCGTCCGTCACGGGTGCCATGATGACGTGGGCCCAAAAACGGGAGCCGTCCTTGCGGATACGCCAGCCTTCCATTTCGGCACGGCCTTCCGACCTGGCCTTGGCGGCCATGCTGGTAAACCGGTCTTTTTCCCATTCCGGATAAAAGATATCTGCCGCGTGGCCGAGGATGTCCGCTTCCTGGTAGCCGGTGATCCTTTCGGCGCCTGCGTTCCAACTGACGATGCGGCCCTGAGAATCGAGGGAATAGATCGCGTAGTCTTTTACGCCATCGATCAAGAGGCGGAGATTTTCTTCGCTGAGGCGCAATGCCTCATCGATGTTTTGCTTTTCGCGTAAGAGGCGGTTTTCTTTACAGGCGCGCTGGATGGCCAGCGGCAGACGCGCCAGGCTGTCTTTGAGGATGAAATCTGAAGCCCCTTGGTGGATGCACTCCACCGCGAGTTCATCCCCCATGGTGCCTGTCACGAGGATCAGCGGCGTATCCACTTGCTGCTCCTGCAAGATCTGGATCGCATCCAGTGCCGTCCAATTGCCTATGGTGAACTCAGAAAGAATGACATCGAACTGCTCCCTTTCCACCAACCGCTTGAACTCGTCACGATCACTGGTGGCCGCATGGTCCACATTCCACCCCTCTTGCGTCAGCCGCGCGAGAAATACCGCCACATCCCCTGGATTGCTATCCAGGATCAATATCCGAAAGCGGCTCGGTGGCGTGGTGTGCGTGATCCCCATAGGCGATGGCAGCTCGTTCATACAGCCGCGGTGTCAGTGATTAAAAGGTAGGCCCATCTTGCGTTCACTCAACTAAAATCCCCTATAGGAAATGACCAATGTCGAAATCCGAATGACGAAGGAATGACTAATGACCAATGAAAAGTTTAGGATGCATTGGTCATTAGTCATTCCTTCATTCCTTTGGCAATCGGATTTCGACATTGGTCATTTCCTGAAAGGAGAAAGGCGCGCCAACAGCTAAGCCATCAGCGCGCCCCGAAATCAGCTAGTGATTAACCCAAGAGCTTCAACACGCTCTGCGGCAACTGGTTGGCTTGTGAGAGCATGGCGGTGCCGGACTGCACGAGGATGTTCTGTTTGGCGAACTGGGTGGATTCTTCGGCCACATCCACGTCCTGGATGCGGGAGCTGGCGGCCGTGAGGTTCTCTTTGCTGATGGTGAGCTGCTCGGCGGTGTAGTTCAGGCGGGACTGGTAGGAGCCGATGGTCGCGCGGTCGTTCGAGAGCTGGTTGATGGCCGTCTTCACGCTGGTCAGAGCGGCTGCTGCGGCAGTCGTCGTGCTGATGGAGGCCGCCGTGGCGCCGGTGTAAGCAGCGGTGCCGAGGTTGACGCCGGACATGGTGAAGGAGCCGCCTTCGGAATCGATCGTCACGTCGAGGCTGTTCGCCGAGAAGAGCGAGACGCCGTTGAAATCTTTCTGCGACGCATCCGTCACATAAGAGGCGAGCTGGGTGAACTCCGCATTGTACAACGTACGGTCCGCATCCGTCTTCGTGATGTCTTGCGAGAGGATGGAGAGCTCGCTCATGCGGTCGAGCGCCTTGCCGATCTTCTTGAGATAGCCATCTTGAGTTTGAGTGAAGGAAACGGCGTTGCCGACGTTGGAGCCGGCGGCCGCGAGACGCGAGACTTGAGCGTCCAGACGGGTCGCCACGGCCAAACCGGCCGCGTCATCCGAAGGACTCACGATCTTGGAACCGGAACTCAGCCGGGCGAGCGATTTGCTCAGTTGCATCTGGCTGGTCTGCAGATTGTGTGCAGACACCTGGGCGGACATGTTGGTGTTGATGACCATAGACTATTGTATGTTGTTAGTTGGTTGGGTTTAAAAATTGTTTGGTTAAGCGGGTGTCGCCACGGGTGTGGCGGCATTGGTGTTCTTCACCGGCAGCTTCGGCACTGCGGAACGTGTGTTCGTGACTGCCTCACGGTTGTTGCGCTGGATCTCCTCATAGACTTCGAGGCGATGCACGGGCACATCGGCGGGGGCCTCGATGCCGATCTTCACCACTTCACCGTCCACGCGGACGATCTTCACGGTGATGCGGCCATCGATGACGACGCACTCATTGGTTTTGCGTGAAAGGATCAACATGCGTTTATGCCTCCTCAGCAGCGGGCAGGGGATGTTGGAGCGAGTAATTTGCGGCGTTCGCGATGACGACCTGTTTACCGCGCAGTGTGTAACGGTTGATGACGATCGGCCCCTTCAGGTTCACGGTGGCACCGGTGTTCCTGAGGGTGACGATGTTGTAGAGCAAGGCGTCCGACGGCTTCACAAGCCCGAGGAACCGGGCATCTTCCGGGCTGATCTGCGGCGCGTAATCCGGCAGCACATCAAACGGCGGGACGACCAGAAAGGCGAGTGACGGATCGTTAAGCACCTGCAACCAGCGGAAGGGCTCCTGGCCCGGCTCGGTCAGCAGGACGTATTCCTTGATGGTCTCAAAACCCAGTAGGCCCAGCGGCAGTTGCACGATGTTCTCGCGCTCTGCTTCCATCATTTCCAAGGTTGGTGATTCGACAGCGATCATATTCTGAACGCTGTTTAGCACAGCCCATGCCAAGGGTGTTTTCCCTTTAAACACGGCCTTTTGCGCCGGGAAGCGGCAAAAACCTCCCAAAAACTGCCGGGCTTGATAAGCTCGCCCGGCAAATTCCTCCCATTTCCCGCCCGGAAAAATAATCCCGTCCACGGGCACTCAATCTGGTTAAGCCGATGGCCATGCTTGCCGATGTGTACCTCGGCCCATGCCGTACAACCAATGGGCTTAAAGCGCCCTGATATGCCTATAACGGAAGACGCCAGTGATTACGCCTACATCATTGATTTGATCTATGAGCGCTCGGGCATTCGCTTGCACGAAGGCAAGAAGCCGTTGATCCGCGCCCGTCTGGGCAAGCGTATGCGCGCCTTGGGCATCGAAGACCTGGGCACCTACTGCGACCACTTGCGCTCTCGCGAAGGAGAGAATGAGTTGACGCATACCGTGGACGCTCTCACCACCAACTTCACCAGCTTCCTCCGTGAGGAACAGCATTTTAAAACGCTGGTGAACGAAGCCTTGCCCAGCGTCATCAAGCCGGGGCAGAAGGCTTTCAAAGTCTGGAGCGCCGCGTGCTCCACGGGTGAGGAGCCATATAGCATCGCCATCTACCTCGCGGAACATTTTCCGCTCGCCCAAGGCTGGAACTGGGAGGTGCTGGCCACCGATATCTCGACCAAGGCGCTGGATAAGGCAAAAGCCGGTGTTTACGCCAGCGATCGTCTGAACACGTTGCCTCCGGAATGGTTGCGCCGCCACTTCCAGCGGGGTGAGAAGCAATGGGCTGGCTACTACCGCGTCAAGCCCGCACTGGCCGCGCGGATCAAGTTCATGCAGTTGAACCTGCTCGGGGATTACCCCTTTTCCGGGCCGTTCGAGACTATTTTCTGCCGAAATGTGATGATCTATTTCGACCGGCCTACGCAACACGGACTCGTGAATCATCTGCATAGCTGCCTGGGGCCAGGGGGCTGGTTGATGGTGGGGCACTCGGAAAGCCTCACGGGCCTGAGCACGCCGCTCAAGTGCATCCGTCCCAGCATCTATCGCCGCACCAACTAGTCTATGCCTTCACCCAGCCTAGTCGGATTTGAACACAAGGTCGTGGTGGGCATCGCGGATTTCGCGGTGACCAACAACCAGAATCTTATTCTCAGCACATACTCCTTGGGGTCGTGCATCGGCATCGCCATCTATGATCCCGTGGTACGCGTGGGAGGTTTGCTGCACGCCATGCTGCCGGATTCCACGATTGATTCCGTGAAAGCCGCGAACCAGCCGGCCATGTTCATCGATACTGGCATCCCGGCACTTTTCCGCGCCGCTTACGATCTCAAGGCTGAAAAGTATCGTTTGAAAATCTACGTGGCTGGGGGCGCGCAGATCATGGACAACAGCGGGTTCTTCAACATCGGCCGCCGCAACTACGAGGCCATGTCCGCCATTTTCGCAAAGCACGGTTTAAAGCCACAGGCCGAGGAAGTCGGCGGTCTTGTGAACCGCACCATGTATCTTCATATCGCCACCGGCGAAGTGACATTGAAGACTTCAGGCCAGATCAAGGAGACCAATCTATGCAAGAGCTAGACGATTACATCCAGAAGGTTAAACACCTTCCTCCTGCACCGCGCGTTTTGCCGAAGTTGCTGACTCTTCTGGGTCAGCCGAACATCGACAGCGGCCGCATCGTGGAGCTGATCCAGTATGATTCTGCGCTCACGGCCAGCCTGTTGCAGGTGTGCAACAGTGCTTATCTCGCTTCTTCAACTCCGGTCGCTGATCTGGAAGAAGCGGTCAATCGCCTGGGTTTTCATCTGGTTTTCCGCCTCGTGGCGGGTCTTAGCGGCAGCCGCACGTTGTCTCCGAGCCAGAAGGGCTATGGGATGGATGAGGGCGAGTTGTGGAAGCATTCTGTGACCAGTGCGGTGGCGGCGCAATTGATCGCTGCGGAGTGTGATGTGGATGAGAATGTCGCGTTCACTGCGGGTCTGCTGCATGACATCGGCAAAGTGATCCTTTCGGGGGCGCTGGAACATATCTATCAAAAGCTGCGGGATGAGGTGGACACGAACCAGCAATCTCTGCTGGAGACGGAGAAACGTCTCCTGGGGGTGCAGCATGCGGAGATCGGCGGACGTCTGCTGGCGAACTGGAAGTTTCCGGCGCCGCTCGTCGCGGCGGTGTGGTTCCATCATCATCCGGCGGCGGCGCAACCGCACCAGAAGCTGGCTTCGTGCGTGTACTTGGGGAACATGATCGCGTATTTCATCGGCAATGGCTTTGGCCATCAAGCCTTCGCGCTGCGTGGGCGCGGCGAGGCTTTGAGCATGCTCGGTTTGCGCGGGGATGATCTTCCCCGGCTGATGATCGAGACGTACGATCACTACGCAGGGATCGAGGCGCTGTTCAACATCAATGCCATATCTGCCTGAGCATGAGCACGAGACGGATACGAACGTTAGTCGTGGATGACTCGGCGGTGGTGCGCCGGGTGATCACGGAGACATTGGCGAAGGAGGCGGAGATCGAGGTCGTCGGCACGGCCATCGATCCCTATGCCGCGCGTGAGAAGATCCTGGCGCTGAACCCGGATGTTCTCACACTCGACATAGAGATGCCGAAGATGGATGGCATCACTTTTCTGCGCCTCATCATGAAACACCGGCCCATGCCGGTGATCGTCATGAGCTCGCTCACGACCGAAGGGTCAACGAAGGCGTTGGAGGCCTTGCAGGCGGGGGCGGTGGATGTGCTGGACAAGCCGAGCGGCTCGTTTTCGGCGTGGGCTGACGGGCGGCTGGCGCAGAAGATCAAAGCGGCCGCGCAAGCATCGCTTCATAATATTTCCTCGCAGGAAGCTGAGACGCCCGTTCGCACGATCGTCAAAGCGCCTGTGATATCCACACCGCGTTTGAGTGGATCTGGTTCACGTCAACTGATCGTGATGGGCGCTTCAACCGGTGGCACGGAAGCGCTCAAGAAAGTGCTCACGGCGTTGCCTGATGGCCTGCCGCCGATCTGCATCGTGCAGCATATCCCTGCGAAATTTTCCCTGGCCTTCGCCAATCGCCTGAATGACCTCTGCCCATTCCATGTGCAAGAGGCGCAAGGCGGCGAGGTGTTGCAGCACGGCCAAGCCGTCGTGGCTCCGGGCGGTTATCACCTGCTCGTGCGCTGGAATGGCAATGGTTATATCACGGCGCTCAGTGAGGCTCCGCCGGTGCATCATCAGCGTCCGGCGGTGGATATCCTGTTTGATTCTGCGGTGAAGGCGGGTGCAGCGCCGCATGTCTTGGGCGTGTTGCTGACGGGGATGGGGGCGGATGGGGCGAGCGGGATGGTGAATCTGAGGCAGAATGGTGCGTTCACGATCGCACAGAATGAGGCGACGTGTGTGGTGTTCGGCATGCCGCGGGAGGCGATCCGGATGGGGGGGGCATCTGCTGTGGCAGGGCTGCCGGAGATAGCAGGGCTGATGGTGCGGCATTGTGCGGCGCGGCGGGAGGCGGTTCTGAGCGCAGGGTAGGCGGGCGGAGCGGAAGTTTCGTGTTTCTGGTTTTGAGTTTCGAGTCGGGTTCACTATTGGGTGCCGTTTGGAGACAGGGTCAATGGTGGAGGATAGCTAATAGCCGAGGGTTTCACATTTTCAGATTTTGAAATTTCAAAGGCGGGAAAATGGAGGCGATGGAAGGGTGGGATCATCACGGAGGCATAGAAAGAGCACCTGAGCATTACCCACCAGTCTATAAAGTGTGAATGAACAAGACTGAGGACAGGGAGAGCTGCGTTTTTCGGGGGCCGGTTTCATTTGAGAGGTCGGCGGTGAAGGCCAAAGTCAGGGCAAAGCGGCAGCTTTGCCCCACCTTGATAAGGGGCTTCAGGCTGTTTTGGATGCTGTCTTCCTTGTATAACCACTTGTGGGTAATGCTCAGAAAGAGCACAGAGGGGAAAGGAACTTCAAAACTGCTCTTTCGCCAAAGCCTCGCCAGAACCCCAAAATCCACGCCTCAATCGGCCACACTATTTTTAAAACGATTCAGGGTGAGGGTGATTTTGAGTGAAGAGTGGTGAGGTTGAGGGCGTCTTAGGTGATGATGGATTTGCAGTTCCCAAAGCGGGCTGGGCGGCTTACTTTGGGTGGTAGTAACAGCAACAGCTTATGACATCTCGTTTTCATTTCATGTGGGTGTGTGCGGTATTGGCTTTGTGCGTGGTGACTGGGCCGATGAGGGCGGAGGATAAGGCGGTGACGAAGGAGCCGGAGTGGCAGGCGTTGTTCGATGGCAAAACGTTAAAAGGCTGGAAGCCGGCGGATTTTCCGAGCGGAGGGGCTATCGAGGTAAAGAATGGGGTGTTGCAGATGGGGATGGGGGAGACTTTGAGCGGGGTGACGTATACGAATGCGGTGCCGACGACGGATTATGAGGTGGAGGTGGAGGGGAAGAAGGTGGTGGGGTCGGATTTTTTTTGCGCGTTGACGTTTCCGGTGGGGAAGGAGCATTGCACGTTTGTGATGGGGGGATGGGGCGGGGCGGTGGTGGGGATCTCGAGCATCGACCTGATGGATGCTTCTGAGAATGAGACGACGAAGTATATGAAGTTCGAGAAGGAGAAGTGGTACAAGGTGCGGGTGAAGGTGACGGGGAAGAAGATCGAGGCGTGGATCGATGGGGAGAAGTTCGCGGATGTGGAGCTGGAGGGGAAGAAGATCAGCATGCGTGCGGGTGACATCGAACAGAATGTGCCGTTCGGGATCGCATCGTATCAGACGGAGTCGGCATTCAAGAGTGTGAAGCTGCGGGCGCTTGCGCCGGGAAAGCCGGTGGCACCGGCGGGGCAATAGGATTTTTCAGACTGCTCCTTCGCCGAAGCCTAGCCCTGACGCAAAAAATCCGCGCTCCTATCGGCCACAGTATTTCTTGAAAAGCTCTAGCGGGTGGGGTCGTCCAGTGATTCGGAGGAAATGGCGCGTGGGGATTTTTTGGTGGTGCATTTCTTTTTGCGGGCTTTCTTCATGGGCGTGGTGGTGGCGGTGAGTTTGCGGCCGGGAGTGCAAGGGGCGAGTTTGGGGCGTTTCAATAATTCAGCGCGCCACCAGGTGACTTGAGGGGATTCTTTGAAGGGGAGTTGCTGGCCTTGCTCGGCGAGGAGGTTCAAGCGCCAGGCGATGACGGACCAGCGTTCGATGCGGAGGTGGACGCGGCCAGGTGTGGCATGGCTGTGGACACCGGCGGCAACGAGGACGCCTTCATCGACGAGATCACGGACAGCGCGTGTGGAAATCACGAAGGCATCGGCGACTTCTTGCAAAAGTAAAACGGGGCGGGAATGGGGAAACCAAGAGTCGGCCTCGAAGAGTGAGGGTTGATTCAACTGAGTCATATCTATTCTATCTCCTCACTCTGGCGGCTTCGGTCTTCAACGCCTCAAGGATATCACCAGAGTTCGCCTAGCATCATATCAAGGGGGTAGGACATTGGCTGTCCATGTGAATAATGTGGATAACTTTTTATGTGTGTTAGAAGGGGTTGGAGGGCAGGGGGTTGGGTTTATGGGGCGAAGTTTTAGCCACAGATTGAACACAGAAGAAACACGGATGGGAGAGGGAAAGTCTCAGGTTTCAGGTCTAATGTCTCAAGTCGGGTCGGCGCGGAAATTTACCACGGAGGCACGGAGAACGCGGAGAGGAGGGTTTAAACGCGAACTACGCTAAATACGCGAAAAGGGGAGGAAGAAGAATGGGTGGAGTTTTCAACCGAATGGGGAAGATTTAACAGAAGTGGGAATTAGAACAGGAGGGCGCAGAGGTAACGGAGGGGGAGTGGAGAATAGCCGATAGGCAACAGCCAAGATTTCAAATTTCAGAACAGTAGCAAACCACAGAGCTGAGCCAAGCGTACAAAAGGAGATGAATGGCGCGTGAAAGAACGCGCGTGGCGGTTTTCTTGATTTTGATTTAAGCGGTTGAGCGGTTGTTTTTAAGGTCAACGGGGGCCTGTGCTATCC